>JAAYAR010000037.1 GCA_012719235.1 Clostridiales bacterium | reverse complement strand
TGCCGTCGGAAACGTCGCCGGGGGGCGGTACGGCGTCGACTATCCCCTCATCATCTGCGGCAGCAGCCACGGTACGGCGCTGACCTTCGGCTTCCTCCTGGGAGAGGAGCTCGCGGAGATGCAGCCCTGAGATAAATACGTACAGAACGCTCGAGGGGCCGCGGCAAAAGCCGCGGCCCCCATACTGTAAACAAAGCTATATGTTTTACGGCTCAGCCCAGGCGCGCCGCAGAAGCGCGAAGCACAATAGCCGCACCCGCGCCTTCTCCCTGAGGAGTGGCGGGCGGCAAAGCCGTCCGGATGAGGTGAGATGTCTCCTTTGTATGTGGAGCCACCCCATCCGCCTCACCGCGTTCGGCACCTCCTCCTCAAGGAGAAGGCTATAGCGGCGGCGAGGTCTTTCCCGGGTCCGTTTCAAAAAACGATCGTTATTAAAACGCAAACTCACATAAGCGTCGCAGCCATCACGGCTTTTATCGTGTGCATCCTGTTTTCGGCCTCGTCAAACACGATGGACTGGGGGCTCTCGAAGACCTCGTCAGAGACCTCCATATACTCAAGGCCGAACCGCTCGTATATCGCGGCCCCGACGGAGGTGTTCAGGTCGTGGAACGACGGCAGGCAGTGCATGAATACGGCGCCCATGTTTGCGTTCTGCATTATCTCCTTCGTGACGGCGTAGGGCCTGAGGTCGTTTATCCGCTCCTCCCATACGCTGTCCGGTTCGCCCATCGAGACCCAGACGTCCGTGTAGATAACGTCCGCCCCGCGGCTCGCGGCCATGGGGTCCGTGACGAATTCTATCGATGCGCCGCTCTCCTTCGCGATCAGGGCGCACCGGGCGGCCAGGTCTTTGTCCGGGAAATAGTTCTCCGGTGCGCACAGCGTCAGGTGCATGCCCATTTTGGCGCAGCCCGCCATCAGGGAGTTCGCCATATTGTAGCGGCTGTCGCCCATATACACGAGTTTGATGCCGCGCAGGCTGCCGAAACGCTCTTTAATCGTCATGAAATCCGCGAGTATCTGCGTGGGGTGGAACTCGTTCGTGAGACCGTTCCACACCGGGACTCCGCTGTATTCTGCCAGTTCCTCAACGATGTTCTGGCCGTAGCCGCGGTACTGTATTCCGTCGAACATGCGTCCGAGGACGCGGGCTGTGTCGCGTATGCTCTCTTTTTTGCCTATCTGGGAGCTCGACGGGTCAAGATACACGGCGTGCATCCCCAGGTCGTACGCGGCGACTTCGAAGCTGCAGCGCGTGCGTGTGCTCGTCTTTTCAAATATCAGCGCGATGTTCTTGCCCTCGCAGTACCTGTGCGCGGTGCCCGCGATTTTGAGGAGTTTAAGCCTGGACGCGAGATCTAGAAGGCCCGATATCTCGTCCTGCGTAAAATCCAGCAGCTTTAAAAAGCTTCTGCCTTTAAGATCCATATTATTCATACCTTTCCCGGGGGCGCCGCCCGTCATTCCGCGCAGGCGCTCTTTATGACCCCGACCGCCTTTTTCAGCAGGTCGAACGGGATGTTCAGCGGCGGCAGCAGCCTGATCCTGTTTTTTGCGGTGAGGACCAGTACGCCACGCTCCATGCATGCGCTCAGGACGTCCTGTGCGCTCTTTTTCGTCTCGATCCCCAGCATCAGACCCATCCCCGTGACCGCGCTGACGCCCTCGGCCCCGCTGAGCTCGCCGAAGATATAGTCGGATTTTGATCTTACCTCCCTGAGGAGCTCGTCGTCAATGCGCTCGAGGATGCTGACGGCCCCCGCGCAGCACACGGGGTTGCCGCCGAACGTCGAGCCGTGGTCCCCGGGGCCCAGGACGCCCGCGGTCTTTTCGCCGAACAGCGTCGCGCCCAGAGGCAGCCCGCCGGCGAGGCCCTTGGCGGCCGTGACTATGTCGGGCGTTATTCCGTAATTCATACTTGCGAGCAGCTTTCCCGTCCTGCCGCTGCCCGTCTGTATCTCGTCGCATATGAGCAGTATGTCGTTCTCGCGGGCTATCTGCGCGAGCTCGTTGACGAAGCCGCTGTCGAGAGGCACGACACCGCCCTCGCCCTGGATAAGCTCGATCATGATCGCGGCGACCCCGCATGTGCCCATTATTTCCTCGACGGCCCGGATATCGCCGGGCTTGACGTGTGCGAATCCTGGCGTCAGAGGTTTGAAATCGCGGTGGAACTGCGCCTGGCCCGTCGCCGCGAGGGTGGTGATCGTGCGGCCGTGGAAGCTGTTTTCAAGTGTTATTATCGTGTGGCGAAGCTCGCCGTACTTGTCGGCGGAGTATTTCCTCGCCGTTTTTATCGCGCACTCGTTCGCTTCGGCCCCCGAGTTTGAAAAGAACACCTTTTTCATGCCCGTTTTCTCGCAGAGCATCTTCGCGAGGACGGCGCAGGGCTCGGTATAATAAAGATTAGACATATGCTGAAGCTTCGAGAGCTGGGCAGTAACGGCCGCGGCCCAGCGGCTGTCCGCAAAGCCGAACGTGTTCACGGCTATGCCGGAACCCATATCTATATACTCCCTGCCGCCGCTGTCGCGCACGAGACAACCGCTGCCCTCCACGATCTCCAGCGGGAAGCGGGAGTAGGTGCCTGCTACGTAAGTTTTGTCAAGTTCCGTCAGAGTCATATCCTCTGCTCCTTTTCAGCTGTTTTGTCGCGCAGCGGCGATTCAGGGTTTCCGCTCGACGACCATGGTGCCCGCGCCCTCGTCCGAGAGTATCTCGACTATTATGGAGTGGGGGATCCGCCCGTCAAGTATGAACACTTTCGAAACGCCGCGCCTGATGGCGTCCATGCAGCACTCGACCTTCGGTATCATGCCCCCGGAGATTACGCCCTGTTCCAGTAGCTCCGCGGCGTCACGGAAGTCTATCAGGGGGATGAGCGAAGCGGGGTCGTTCTTGTCACGCAATATGCCCGCGACGTCCGTCATCGAAATCAGGCACTCGGCGCCCAGCGCCCCGGCTATCCACGAGGCCGCGGTGTCGGCGTTGATGTTGTACACGTTGCCGTTTGTGTCGCATCCGAGGGTGGACACGACGGGGATGTACCCCTTTTCAAGTAGATCCCGAATCGGGCCGGGGTTTATCTTTGTTATCTCGCCCACGAAGCCGAGGCGGGCGTCCTTCGTCCTCGCCTCTATCAGCCGGCCGTCCATGCCGGAGATGCCCATGGCCTTGCCGCCCTTCATCTGAAGGATATTGACGAGGCACTTGTTCACGCTGCCCGCGAGGGCCATCTGCACGTAGTCCATCGTCTCCTTGTCGGTGACACGCAGGCCGTCCACGAACTGCGTGCTCTTGCCGACTTTTTTCAGGAGCTTGTCTATCTCCGGGCCGCCCCCGTGGACGAGCACGACCTTGACTCCGACGAGGGAGAGCAGCACTATGTCGCCCATGACCTGCTGCTTCAGATCGTCGTTGACCATGGCGTTTCCGCCGTACTTTATAACGATGATCTTGTTGTAGTAATCCTGAATATAGGGCAGAGCCTGCGTCAGTATCTGCGCCCTTTGAGCACTCGAGATCTCCATTTCCGCCTCCCCGGACAGTCAGGTCCTGTAATCTCCGTTGATCTTTACGTAGTCGTATGTGAGATCGCAGCCCCAGGCCGCGGCGCCCGCGGCGCCTATGTTCATGTCCACAAGTATCTCAATCTCGTCCTCGAGAAGTACCTTCTTCGCCTCGTCTTCGGAGAAATCCACTCCGGCGCCCGACCTGCACACCACGACGGTGCCCGCCCGGGAGCGGAACGCCACGTCCACGGTGTCGGTGCTTCCGACGGCGCCCGAGTACCCTATCGCGCACAGGACGCGCCCCCAGTTGGCATCGGCGCCGAACATGGCTGTTTTGACGAGCGACGAGCAGATAACGCTCTTTGCCGCCTTTTTTGCCGAATCCTCGTCGGGGGCGCCGCTCACGCGGCACTCGAGAAGCTTCGTGGCCCCCTCGCCGTCGGCGGCGATCGCCCGGCAAAGGTAAACCGTAACGGTGTTGAGCGCCCTCATGAACGTCTCAAAATCCTCGCCGCAGCAGGTGATCTCAGGGTTTCCCGCGAGGCCGTTCGCGAGTATGCAGACCATATCGTTCGTCGAGGTGTCGCCGTCCACGCTCGTCATGTTGAACGTGTTCTTAACGTCGCATGAGAGAGCTTTTTGCAGCATGGGTGCGCTGATCGCCGCGTCCGTCGTGATGAATACGAGCATTGTCGCCATGTTGGGGTGGATCATGCCCGACCCCTTGGCAATTGCCCCGATCGTGCACTCTGCTCCTCCGAGCGTGAACCTCACGGCAATCTGCTTTTTAACTGTGTCGGTCGTCATTATGCCCTCGCAGGCCTCGCCGCTCTTTGCGCCGAGCCCCGCCGCGAGAGCCGGGATGCCGGACTCTATCGGCCCTATATCGAGGGGCTGCCCGATAACGCCGGTGGACGCGACTATGACGTCCTTCGGCGATATCCCCAGGGCCGAACCGATAAGGGCGCAGGTTTTTTCCGCCATCTCAATGCCGTTTGCGTTGCAGGTGTTGGCGTTGCCGCTGTTGCAGATTATCGCGCGGGCTTTGCCGTCGGATATGTTCGCCTTCGTTACGGTGATCGGCGCCCCCTGTACGACGTTTGTGGTGTAGACAGCCGCGGCGTTTGCCGGGGCGCTGCTGTATATGAGCGACAGGTCCCGCTTATTGCGGTTTTTTCTTATGCCGCAGCGGATACCGTTCGCGGTGAAGCCTTTCGCGGCGCATACGCCGCCGTTTACCGTTTCCATAATATCTCCTTATCCTTCAGACCAGGTCGAGCCCCGCGGTCTCGGGCGCTCCCGAGACGATATTGAGGCACTGTACCGCGGCGCCGGACGCGCCCTTTCCCAGGTTGTCGTACCTGGCGATGAGCAGCATCCGCTCGCCGTTTCCCGCGACCGAGATCTCCATAGTGTCCTTCCCCGAGAGCTTAAGCGCCGCCAGGCAGCCGTCCTCGTCCGGCTTGTCGTTGTAAACCACGACGGGCCCCGTATATTTTCGTCGGTATATTTCCCTCAGCGTATCCGGCGTCGTACCGTCCGCGAGCATGTGCGAAAACAGGGGGACGGTCACGATCATGCCGCTGTAGTAATCCGCTATGACGGGCATGAAGGCCGGCGGGGACTCAAGCCCCGTGTACGCGCGCATCTCCGGCAGGTGCTTGTGGTTCTGCCCCAGGGCGTAATGGCGCGGCGATGAGAGCAGCGGGTCCCGCTCCGGATCCTCGTACTGCGCTATCATCGCCTTCCCGCCCCCGCTGTAGCCAGACAGGCTCTGGCACACGAGCGGAGCGGAAGGGGGGAGGACGCCCGCATCTATGAGGGGCCTCACGAGAGCTATGAACCCGCTGGCGTGGCAGCCGGGCACGGCGATGCGCGCCCCGGGCCTCATCGCGCCGCGAAATTCAGGCCCCAGCTCGGGAAAACCGTAAGTCCAGCCGGGTTTCGTGCGGTGCGCCGTCGACGTGTCAAGCACGGTCACCGATGGGTTTTCTACCATGCTCACGGCCTCGACGGCGGCGGCGTCCGGCAGGCACAGCAGGGCGGCGTCACAGCCGTTCAGGGCCTTTTTCCGCTCGGACGGGTCTTTCGCCGCCTCGGGGGGCAGGCTCAGGAGCTGGACGTCGGGCCTTGATGCAAGGCGCTCGCGTATCCTCAGCCCTGTCGTTCCGCCTGCGCCGTCTATGAATACTTTCACAGTGCTCCCTCTCCTCATATTATGTATTGAAATGAATATACACGAATATATATGCGTTGTCAAGTGGAGTTAATGAATAAAAAGCTTATTATGTTGTATATAGAAATGGTAGAATTGAATAACGACGAGGAATCCAGGGCGGTGCGCTCCGTCGGGCATCGACTTATTTCACCGCATACTGCATATTTATGCACTGAATGCAGAATAAGTTCCGCCGGACGGGAAAAAACAGAGCCCGCCCCGCAGCCTGTTCCGGGCTGCGGGGCGGGGAGAATTTCAAACGGGCCTTCTCTTCGAGGAGAAGGTGACTGATCGAAGTGAGGCGGATGAGGCGGCGCCGATGGATTAACACCCCATCCGGACGGATGCACCGGGTGTGTTCAGAAATATCCCTTGTGGAGCAGGTTGCTCATCCCGTTCATCATCATGTCGCCGATGCGCTGTATGAACGGCGTGCCCGCGCCCACTATATCCCCGCCGTGGAACAGGCCGGGGAAGATATGGAAGTCGGTCGGCACCCCGGCCCTGTACAGGCGCAGGGCGTAGTCTATCGTCTCGTCGCGGAACGGGTCCAGCTCGCCGCAGAGTATTATCGTGGGCGGCAGGCCTCTCAGGTCCTCCGCCATGCTGGGGGAGGCGTAGGCAGGCACCGGGTCAAGGCCGTTCAGGTACATCTCCCAGGCGAGAACGTTCTGGGGGCCGCTCCACAGGAACTCCGTCGCGTCGATCTCGACGGCGGAGGGGGTGGTGTTGCGGTAATCGAGCATCGGGCTGCCGAGATATACGGCCGCGAGGCGGACTTTGCCCTCGTCTCTCGCCTTGAGCGATATGGCGGCTGTGAGCAGTCCGCCGCAGCTCGTGCCGTACGCGCCCAGGCGGGTGCGGTCGACGCCGAGCTCCTCGCAGTTGTCGTAAAGCCACAGCAGAGTCGCGTAGCAGTCGTTCACCGCGGCGGGGTACGGGTCCTCCGGTGCGACGCGGTAATCCGGGGAAACGACGACGCAGTTCACCCTGTTTGCGAATCTCATGAAATAGAGCTGCTCCTCCTCGACGGAGCCCATGATTGTGCCGCCGCCGTGTATCCCGACGCAGCCGGGCAGAAGGCCCCGGGCGGACACCGGTTTGCTGATGAGGATCCTGACCTCCGGATCGCCGGGATTCAGGCCGGGGATCATCCTCTCCTGGACGGTGACCTGTTTAAACAGCGGGTTGCCGTTTTTCTCCTCGTCGATGAGCAGCTGTTTGGCGCGCGCGAGATCACGCGCTCGGTAATAGGGCAGGTTCTCCCTCGTAAAAAGGACGGGGGACAGGGCCTCCGCGAATTCGGGAAACTTTTCCCTGATCAACGGATGTACTCTTTCGTAAAGTTCTTCTCTCACTTTGGGGACCTCCTTTGCCTGTATTTAAAAATACCCTTTGTGCAGCAGGTTGTACATGCCCTTATAGAGCAGGTCGTTGAGCCTCTGCGTTATATCCAGGTTCGCGCCCACGATGTCGGCTCCGTGGAAGCAGCCGGGGAAGACGTGCAGGTCCGTGGGCACCTTCGCCCAGTACAGGCGCTGGGCGTACTCTATCGTCTCGTCGCGGAGCGGGTCCAGCTCGTTGCTGTATATTATCGTGGGCGGCAGGCCGGACAGGTCCTCGGCCATGGCCGGGGAGGCGTACGGCGGCACCGGGTCGAGGCCGTTTAAGTACATTTCCCAGGCGTAAGTGTTCTGCGGGCCGTTCCAGGGGAAGGTCTCCTCGTCCATCTCGACGACAGAGGGCGAGTTGGACCTGTAATCGAGCATGGGGCTTCCGATAAACGCCGCGGCGAGCTTTATCTTGCCCTCGTCTCTCGCCTTCAGGCAGACGGCGGCGCTCATCAGGCCGCCGGCGCTCGTGCCCTCCACCGCGAGGCGGCTGCGGTCGACGCCGAGCTCGTCCGCGTTTGAGTAGAGCCACTCCAGGGTCGCGCAGCAGTCGTTGAAGCCCGCGGGGTAGGGGTTCTGCGGCGCGAGGCGGTAATCCGGCGTGACGACGACGCAGTTCACGAGTTTTGCGAACTTCATAAAGTTAAGCTGCTCCGATTCGCAGGGGCAGAGTATCGTACCTCCGCCGTGTATCGCGACGCAGCCGGGGAGTATGCCCTCCGCCGCTTTCGGCCTCATCAGCAGGATCCTGACCTCCGGATCGCCCGGGTTCAGGCCGGGGATGTACTTTTCCTCGACAGACACCTCGTCAAACAGGGGATTCCCGTTTTTCTTCGCCTCGGCGATTTCCTGCAGCGCGTGCTGTTTCACGGCGGCCTGGCGCTCGGCGATGTTCGCGCGGGTTATGAAGCCTTCGGTCATGATCCAGGCGGCGTTCGCCATCTCGGCGCGCAGTTCGGGGTGTATCCTGTCGTACAGCTCTTTTCTCAAGTTTTTCCCTCCTCTGATTTTGGATCGTTGTAGTTATGGGAGAAGTTACACGATCTGTAATTCCCGCAATATGATAGCATATTAGGGACCGCGGTGTCAACGCGGGGCGGGGCCGCGTCACGCCATCCGTTCGGGGTGAAAGGCCTCGTCGAACTCGTCGGGGCTGAGAAACCCAAGAGCCACGCAGGCTTCACGCAGCGTGAGGTCCTCGTCGAACGCCTTCCGGACGACCGCCGCCGCCTTCTCATAGCCGATGCGGGGGTTCAGAGCCGTCGCGTTCATCAGAGAGGAGTTGAGGTTGCGGAGCATCTTCCCGCGGTTAGCCATAATGCCCGAGGCGCAGTTCCTGTTGAAGGAGTCGAGCGCGCCCGCGAGGAGATCGCAGGACTGCAGGAAATTGTAGATGATAACGGGCATGAAGACGTTCAGCTGGAAGTTGCCCTGGGAGGCCGCCAGACCGACGCTCACGTCGTTTCCCATGACCTGCACCGCGACCATAGTCGCGGCCTCCGACTGGGTGGGGTTTACTTTGCCCGGCATTATCGAAGAGCCGGGCTCGTTTGAGGGGATAGTTATCTCGCCGAGGCCCAGGCGGGGGCCTGAGGCCAGCCAGCGCACGTCGTTCGCTATCTTCATGAAGTCGGCAGCGAGGGCTTTGAGGGCCCCGTGCGCGAAGACGAGGGCGTTTTTCGAAGTGAGGGATTCAAACTTGTTTTCCGCGGCCCTGAAGCTCCTTCCGGTGAGTTCGCTCACGTATCCGGCCGCCGCCGTATCGAACCCCGCGGGGGCGTTCAGCCCGGTCCCCACCGCAGTTCCCCCGAGCGCCAGCTCGAGAAGGCCCGGCATCGAGCGCCGGAGCATATCGCCGTCGCTCTCGAGCATGCTCCGCCAGGCGCTTATCTCCTGAGAGAACCTTATCGGGACCGCGTCCTGCAGGTGTGTGCGGCCGCACTTGACCACTCCCTCGTTAGCGGCCTCCAGCTGTCTGAACGTGTCGGCGAGAGCGCCGAGCGCCGGGAGGATCCTGTCTTCGACAGCGGCAGCGGCCGCGATATGCATGGCGGAGGGGAAGGTGTCGTTCGAGGACTGGCTCATGTTGACGTCGTCGTTCGGGTGCAGGATCTTTTCGCCGTCTATCTCGTTTCCCCTGTTCGCTATGACCTCGTTCACGTTCATGTTGGTCTGCGTCCCGGAGCCTGTCTGCCACACGGTCAGGGGGAAGTGGTCGTCGAGCTGCCCAGAGAGTATCTCATCGCAGGCGGCGCTGATGGCGCGAAGCTTGCGTGCCGTCATCTTTTCGGGCAAAAGGTCCGCGTTCGCTCTCGCCGCAGCCAGTTTCACGATGGTGAGGGCGCGCACGACACCCTGCGGCATTTGTTCGTGTCCAAAGGCGAAGTTGCGGCGGCTGCGCTCAGTCTGGGCGCCCCAGTACCTGTCGCGGGGGACCTCAATCTCCCCCATAGAGTCGCGCTCGATACGGTATTCCATAGTGCTGCTCCTTTCGCGGGACCCGTCAGAGCCTTGCGGTGCCCGTAGCCCGTGCGGCGTCCGCAACGGCGGCGGCGACGGCGGGTCCGACCCGCAGATCGAACGCCCTCGGTATGATATAGTCGGGGCCGAGCTCGCCGCCCGATATCAGCGATGCGATGGCCTCGGCCGCCGCGAGCTTCATCTGCTCGTTTATATCCCGCGCGCGCACGTCGAACACGCCGCGGAAGACGCCGGGGAAAACGAGCACGTTGTTTATCTGGTTGGGGTAGTCGCTGCGCCCCGTGGATATTACGGCAGCGCCGCCCGCCCGCGCCTCCTCGGGGAATATCTCGGGGGTCGGGTTGGCGCAGGCGAAGACTATGGCGTCCTTTGCCATAGTGGTGACCATCTCCCGCGTCAGCACGCCGGGGACCGAGACACCTATGAAGACGTCGGCTCCGCGGACGGCGTCCGCGAGAGTGCCGCTCTCCGGCACGGGGCGGGTGAGGGCGGCCAGCTCCTCCTGGGCGGGGTTCATGCCCGGCGTCTTTCCCGCGCACATTATCCCATGCCTGCCGCACAGCGTGATGTTCTTAAACCCCGCGAGCAGGAGCAGCCGGGCGACGCTGGACCCGGCGGCGCCCACGCCGTTTATCACTATGCGCACATCTTTATCTTTAGAGACGACTTTGAGGGCGTTTGTCAGGCCGGCGAGGACGACTATTGCCGTGCCGTGCTGGTCGTCATGGAAGATGGGTATATCGCACTTCTCTTTGAGTTTGCGCTCTATCTCGAAACAGCGCGGCGCCGAGATGTCCTCGAGATTGATGCCGCCGAAGCTGCCGGATATGTTGTATACGGTGTTGACGAACTCGTCCACGTCCTTCGTCTTCACGCATATGGGAAAAGCGTCCACCCCACCGAACGCTTTGAACAGCACGCACTTGCCCTCCATAACCGGCATGCCCGCCTCGGGGCCTATGTCGCCGAGTCCAAGCACGGCCGAGCCGTCGGTTATGACGGCGCAGAGGTTGTGCCGCCGGGTCAGGCTGTAGCTGAGATCGATGTTTTTCTGTATTTCGAGGCAGGGCTGCGCGACGCCCGGGGTGTATGCCAGCGACAGGTCCTCCATCGTCCGCACGGGGACGGTGGAAACGACCTCGATCTTGCCTTTCCACTCGCCGTGGCGCTTCAGAGATTCTTTTGCGTAATCCAATAATATCACCTCGGTGATAGAATACATTTGCGTGTGCCCTCAGTCAAGCGCCGCTTTGAGCGGCGCGGGGCAGATGCCGTGCAGCCCGCCGCGTAAAAACGTCCGGTATACGGGCGCGGCGGCAGGCGCTTTATCTCGAGCAGTTCCCGGGACCGTTTTCACGCTGCTCCACGCCGCCGGGCGCAGACAGGTCGCGGAAGCCGTATACGCGCCGGTAATCCTTTGTTTCGGGGTCTTTGACGACCTCGGACCTGTATTTGTCGAGAAAGCGGACTATCTGGTAGACGTCTATCCATATCTCACTCAGGCATTCTTTCTGGGACTCGTCAAATATGAGCTGCATCCCGAAGTGCAGGTGGACGGTGTTGATGTTGTTTACGTTCTCTTTCCGGCTGTAACCCGATCTGCCCATATACCCTATTACGTCGCCCGAGCTTACTGCCATGCCTTCCGAGAGGTCCTTTCTGAAAGGGAAATCCTTCCGGAGGTGGGCGTAGTAGTAGTATCTTTTTCTGTCAAACGAGCGTATTCCTATCCGCCAGCCGCCGAACCTGTTCCAACCGAGCGCCTCGACAGTGCCGCCCTCGACAGCGATCACGGGAGTCCCGACACTTCCGCACAGATCGTTGCCGAGGTGTGTCCTCGAAAACGCGTATGAGCGGGCCTTGCCGAAATCGTCCGTGTGGCTGTACGAGAAGTGCTTCGCTATAGGCGAAAACACTTTGACGCCATAGCGGTGTTCCCATACGGTCCCGCCCGCTCCGTCAGGGACCTCGAGCACGTAATCACCCACGAATCCCCCTAAGACGGCGCCGAACGCTTCCAGATAATAGTCGTAGTATTTAAGGCCGCGCGTCAGTTCCTCGAGCTCCGTCCCGTCTTCAAGCGCCTTTGCCGCTTTTTCGAGCTGGCTCACCGAGTGCCGGGAGAACTTGTTCCCGTTTTTTGCCGCGAGATACGCGAGCAGCTCTATGAAGCCGTATCCCGATTCTTTTTCTCTGGCCTCGATGTCGAGGGCGACCGCCTTCGCAAGCACTTCGGCGGTGACGTTGAAATCGACCCAGCGAATAATGTCGCTCCCTCCGGCGTCCGCCGTCATGGGGGGAGCGGCCGCAGCCATAAAGGCGGCGGCCGCCGTGAGGTACGCCAGCAGCCTTTTGATCTTTAAGCACATATCGCATCACGACCTTTCTTACATCGCCGCGCGGCGGCTGTGTGAATTAGTTTTGCCGTGAGCTGCGCTCATATCCGTATCAGGTACTCCGCAAAACGCCCGGGCAGCTGCCGGCGAAGCCGGCCGCTCGAAACAGAATTATAATTATAATGTCGATACAGGGAACCGGCGCTGCGCCGCGCGGGAGCGAAAAGGCGCGCCGCGCCGCAAAAGAGCGGGCGCAGCGCGCATCACGAAGCCCGGGGGCGAAAATATTACTCATATCGATGAGAAGCCGGGCGGCACGGGGGACAGGGGATAGTTCCGCGCCCGCCGCGGCGCTCAGCAGTTGCCCGTGTAAACGTATCTGAGGTGCTTTCGGGCGGCCCCGGCCAGATCATACACCGTTTTAACGGGCGTGGGCGGCTTGTTTTGCATCTCATGGCGCGGGAAGAACCGGGAGATATGCAGCGGAATGTCGGGGCTCAGGGAGGCGACCCAGGCCGAGAGCCCGTCCATCTCCTCCTCGCTGTCGTTTTCGCCCGGGATTATCAGAGTGGTCAGCTCCACGTGGCACCTGGGGACGGCCGCGGCGATGTTCCGCTTCACGGTCTCGAGGTCGCCGCGCACCATCGAGTAGAACCTCTGAGTAAAACTCTTCAGGTCGATGTTCATCGCGTCGATATGCTCGAGAAGGGCGTCGAAGGGGCCGCCGTTTATGCAGCCGTTTGTGACGACGACGTTCCTGAGGCCCCGGCTGCGCGCCAGTTTTGCGCAGTCATAAACGTACTCGTACCCGACGAGCGGCTCGTTGTATGTGTAGGCGATGCCGATGTTGCCGCGCCCGCGCAGTTCGAGAGCTCTGTCGACAAGCTCGCCGGGCTGGCAGTCGAACGTCCGGACGTCGTCGCCGCAGCTCATGGATATGGCGCTGTTCTGGCAGAACGGGCAGCGGAAGTTGCAGCCGAAGCTGCCGGCGGAGAGGATCCGGCTGCCGGGAAAAAACCGCATCAGCGGTTTTTTTTCTATAGGGTCGAGGGCGAGGCTGGTCAGTTTCCCGTAATTTCTGCTCACTATTTCGCCGCCCCGGTTCTCCCTGGCGCGGCAGAAGCCGATGCCCCCCTCTTCAAGGGAGCAGCGGTGATGGCACAGGCCGCAGGCCGCCCTCATACGTGCCTCACGACCTCGAACCGCTCGAGCGAAATCTTCTCGCCTTTTGATATGCCCGCTTTGCGCATCGCGATATCCACCTGCTGTTCCGGCGTGTCGACGCCCTCAAGGTTCGGCAGCAGCAGGCCCCGCCTGCGCCCGCTCGTGACGATGACGCCGTACCTCACAGGGTCGAGCTGCGACACGGAATCGACTGGTTCGGGGTCGGACAGCACGTCCACGCTGTAGATGAGGTCACCGAGCTCCGATTCTTCCACGGGACTGAAACGGGGGTCCTCGGCGCCGGCGCTGACGGCATTGCGCAGTATCTCCTCTGCTATACTGCCCGTGACGGGGGAAATGGTGCCGATACAGCCTCTGAGCTGGCCGTGTTTTTTCAGCGACACGAACACGCCGGCTCTTTTTTTCGTCATTTCCTCCGGGAGGCCGCCGGGCAGTTCGGCGAACTTTCCTGTCCTGACGTAGGTTTCAAGCGAGAAACGTGCGAGCTTCACGTACTCGTCCTGGTTCGCTCTTGCGTTCAGGACCTTATCGCGCTCTTTCTTTTCATAGATCTTGTCAAACTGCCTGTCCGGGTCGTCGCCCGAAACGGAGAAAGCGCACACGCCGTAACCGACGCCGGTGACGTCCTCGTAGGACAGAAAGTCGGGCGCGACAGCCTTGCCGTCGAGGGCGCCGGCCATGATTATAAAGGAACGCAGGCCGCACTCCGCGGCGGCGTCGCAGAAGTTCGGCTCGAACTCGAGGAAGCGCAGAAAGTCGCCCGAAGCCATAGCGGCGGTCACCTGTCTGTCAAATTCGGGGCCCTCCGGGGCGTATCCGTACGGGCCGTCCGCTTTGAGCTTGTGCGACAGGTCGCCGCTCGCCACGAAAACTACGCTCCTTCCGAGAGTGTCGGCAGTTTCGGCGATGCATTTGCCGAGCCTGTAGTGGTCGAGGGGGGGCAGGCCCGAGAGCCCTATACGCACGAGCATATAGCCGGAGTAGAACTCGTT
>JAAYAR010000036.1 GCA_012719235.1 Clostridiales bacterium | reverse complement strand
TTTACGATGATGCATTTACGATGATATGGATGAGATGGAACATCATATAAAGGAGATAAATTATGTCCAGAGTGCTTGTGTTGTCTTCAAGTATAAGAAAGCCTAGTAATTCGGAAGCTCTGTGTCAAAGCCTTGCCAGGGGCGTTCGTGACGCAGGCGGTGAAGCAGTCGTTCTTCGCATCGGCGATATGAACATTGGCCCGTGCCGCGGCTGCGATTACTGCCGGACCCACGGAAACGTTTGCAGCGTCAAAGATGACATGGAGCTTGTGCATAAAGAAATGTGTATGGCTGACGCGCTCGTACTTGCTACTCCCGTATACTTCTGGAACGTCAGCTCTCAACTGAAAGCTGTCTGGGACAGAACGTTCGCGCTTCATCCGTATGAAAAATTGAAACGAATAAAGAAATCGGCGCTGCTGACAACCGCAGGTGTACACAGGGAACATACTCTCGATGCTGTTGTCGCCGGCTATAAAGGCTACATATGGTGTATAGGCGGTTATTGTGACAGGATTGAATCGGTCGGCATCATCTGTATTGACCGGGTGCGGGATCCAAGCGACATTGCGGATCATCCCGGGCTTCGGGAGGCCTATGAACTCGGGCGAAAGATCGTATCCTAAAAACGTGCGTTAAAAATCATACTCAGTCTTTTGTTTTTTTACCCTGCCGGAACGTGAAGGTAACAAGGAAAGTCACGATAAGGAGCAAACCGGCAATGATATAAGCCGTGTAGTAATTTTTATTTGCGTCAAAAATGGTGGCGGCCATCATCGGGCCAACCACGCCGCCTACTCCCCAGGCGGTCATAATCAGCCCGTAGTTTGCGCCGAAGGACTTGATGCCGTACAGGTCGATTACCGTTGCGGGGAAGACCGAGAAGCTTGCGCCGTAGCACAGGCCCGCTATCGCTATACCGACAGCCAGTAAGGGAATGTTAGAGTAAAACTTAAACAGCAGCATGTTTATCGCCTGAAGGGCGAAAATCAATCGCATAAGATTTATCCGGCCTATCTTATCTGAAACGAATCCACCGAAAAACCTGCCCATAGCGTTGAAAACGGAAAGCAGTATGACCATATAGAAACCGCCTTCCCACCCGATTTGAAACTTTGCAATATTGGCGGCGTGGCCGATGACCATAAGGCCTGCGGAAGATGACACGGCAAACATTATCCAAAGCCTGTAGAAGCTGGACGTTTTAACGATATCACGCACGCCCAGATCTTTGACCGGGGCGGCAGCCGCCTTCTTGTCTTCCTTTTTCGCTGCCGCAGAACTTACAGGTACGTAATCCTTGGGAGGATTCGTAAGGAACTGTGACAGGATGAGCATTAAAACCAGCGACCCGATCCCGAGATAGATAAAAGTCTTGGATATACCTACGGACTGGATCAGGGAATTGGACAGAGGTGAGTATACGACGGCGGATATTCCTATACCGGCGACTGACGCTCCCGTAACCAGACCCTTCTTTTCGGGCGGAAACCATTTGACCGGCGGCGGAACGGTTGAGACGTTCGCTGTCCCGATGCCTGACCCCGCGATGATGCCGAAAGTAATAGCCAGCATTATCGGGTTTACATACAGACCGGAAAGGAGGATTCCTCCCCCCATCAGTATTGAAGCTATGGTTGCGGTGATCCTGGGGCCTTTGGTGTCCTGAAGCTTCCCGAATAAAGCCATAGATATTACGAAAGTGACAGTTACCAAAGTGTATGGCAATGAAGCCTGTTTGCTGGTCCAACCCAGATCGTTTACCAGTGACTTGCTTATGATACTCCAGATATACAGGATTCCTATGATAAGATTTATAAGAAACGATACGCAAAGGACAAACCAGGCCTTGCGGTTATATTTACCATTCATTTATAACTTCACCCTCAAACGAAATATAAAACGGAAAGCTACATGACAAAAAGCCGCACCGGATGATTAAGTCCGCTACGATCCTCATTACGATTTGCTGCCAGCAGTCTTTCCTGCAAAAAGCTTTTCAGCCTTAAAGAGCAGACAACCGCCGCTGCACTCGCCCAGCGCACGCTCGAAGCAATCTTTGCATCGATCGGAAGTCCAGACGTCAATAGCAGGTCTGTCAACCGTATTGATATAGTGGTTTCTGAGGTCGGTGATAGTTGCGAAATCGCGGATATTCTCCTTTGTATATTCAGACATCCCAAAGCAGCGTATCGCACGCAGGTCAGGCAGTATATCGATGACAGGGGAGCAGTTGTGTATCTCGTTGACGATCGAGCGCTGCCAGAAATCTTCAGAAAACTTGTCGGATAATGCATTGTAGAGAACTTCTTTTGCGGCCATAACGCTCTCGCGCTCGTTATCCGTAAGTACACAGGCGGGAAGGAAGTTGCAGTCAAATCCCGTTATTACTCCGTGCCGTATCATGTCGCATACGAAACGCATGGCGACAAGTTTCATATCATTAAAATACTCCAGAGGAGTCTTGCCATTAAGGTCACCTTTTTGGGGAACCGATACAGACAGCCTGATAACGTCAAACCCCAGCTCTTCAATGATCGGGATCACGTATGAGTAATCGAAATCCGGCTTATAGATGTTAATGCTGAGCCTGAATCTTCCTTCGCCGAAGTGGTCGTTCTGGAAACTGATAAGATTATCGCACATTTTCTCGAAAGCTTTTTGCCCCATATCTTCATATGAGTTGAAGTTCACGAGCATGCGAAATTTCTTGGCTCTGAGTATATCGGTCTCAAGCCGGTCCAGTTCGACTGCGTTGGTATAGATCATAACATACTCGGAGCGGGGATCGCTCAAAGCCATGCGCATGACCTCATCGATATGTGAGTACAGAAGCGGTTCGCCTCCGATAATGCCAACCTGGCGATCGCTGCCGTCACCGAGAACAAAGTTCAGTGCTGTTCTGAAATCCGCAACAGTCATCTCATTTTTTGACTTGTTGACAAATTCCTCGGCAAAACAGTAAGGACAGCGGAGATTGCAGGCTTCATTAACCATAATATTGGCCACTTTCAGGTTCCCCCTTCAGTATAGACTGTTTTTTAAGATAGGCGGGAAGCCGCCCGAAAGGGCGGCTTCCCCTGTGTTAACCGCTTCTGTCAGCAGGTTACATTGCGATATCGCCCAGGTTGATGTCCGCACATGCCGTATTGAGATCTTCGAATACTTTTGTTTTTCCGTTCGCATTGATCTCAAGCGTGTAGCGTCCGTCGGGCAGGTTCTCGAACCAGAAGTCGCCGAAATGGTCGGACTTAAGGGTGTAGGTCTTGCCGTCTTCACAGGTGAGCTTTAAGTCGCCGCCGATGATAACTTCGTCTTCGACCGGATCATAGATCGTGCCGGCGATGAATTTCTTCGGCAGGCCCTTGTAGTATACGCGGGGTTTCATCTTGTCGGCGATCTCGGGCTTGTAGAACTCGGCTTCGGCGATGAATGCTTTCGCCTCGTCTGAGTCCTCGTCCACGATCCTGATAGCCAGTGTCGGGCAGTTGTCCGAGCATCTGGTCTCTTTCCAGCCGGCGTCGATGAGGTGAGCGCAGCCTGTGCATTTCTGAGCGATGTTCAGATCCTCGTTAAAGTAGATGACATCCTCATACGGGCAGGCTTCCAGGCACTTGCGGCAGCCGGTGCACTTGATCGGGTCGATGATGACCAGGCCGTCGTCGCGCTTATAGATGGCGCCTTCAATGGGGCAGGCTTCTTTACAGGTGGGGTTGTCGCAGTGCATGCAGAGTCCCGGTCTGTAGGCAACTTTTACCTTGGGAACCGTGCCGCGGATTTTCTCGTGCAGCTTAAGCCAGAACTGGCCGATTTCAGGCTGCGGTTTTGCTATGGGTGTCCAGTCGTTTGTAACGTTTTCGTCTTTGCAGCCGATATGGCAGCTGTAGCAGCCGTTACAGATTCTGGTGTCAACGAGGAATACTTTCTTTCCCATTATACGTTCCCCCTTTCAACCCAGGCGGTAGCTTTCAGACCCGAGGCTCTGTCATACGGACGATTCCAAGCATCCGCATACTCTCTTCTCCAAGTGTCATACTCTTCCATGGTGACTCTCTGTACGTCGACCAGGAAAGATGTCGTCGCCTGGCCGGCAGCATGTCTGGAGGTAAGTCCCTTAGGAGTGATGAGGTTGATCGCGCCGCCGCGGTCCAGCTTGCCGGGGATTATTATGTCTGTCCTGGCGCCGTGGTCTACCGAGACCGCGCCGGGCATGATGCGCTCCATGACAAGAGCTCCGCAAAGCACGATTCCGCGCTCGTTGAAAACCTTGACTATGTCGCCGGTCTTGATGCCTCTGGGTTCGGCATCCTTAGGATTGATCCAGCAGGGCTCGTAGAGGTATCCGTCGAATCCTCTGACCTTACCCGTAAATGCTTCCTTTGTCCAAGGAATATCGTCGGCCTGAGCGTGTACTCTCCATCTCGGGTGGTTGGTTATGATCAGGAGCGGGTACGTTCTGGCTCTTGAACTTGAAAGGCGCTCGTCGTGGGTTATGCCCTTTTCGATCCACTGCGGATACGGCGGACGCTCTTCGTCGTTCGGGAAATACTTCATGAGGTTTGTTGAGCAGAATTCGAGTTTTCCTGTCGGTGTCGGCAGCGGATGGTTGACGGGATCTTTGTAGAACTCGTAAAGACCGGCCGGGAGCTTCTTCCAATTCTTGGAGACGGGGATAACCATGTAATCCTTCTCGTCGAACTCTTCCCAAGGAACGATCTTGTCCATGTTCATTCCCTTGTAAACGCCCTCGACATACTCTTTTACGGTTCTGCCGATGGTGACTTCTTTTTCCTTGCCGAGTTTCTTCGCTATCTCGACAACGGCCTCGAAGTCGCTCTTTGATTCGCCGACGGGCGGGATGGCCTGCTTCATGTTGAGCATGGTCTGGAAATGCTCGCCGTCACGTACGCAGGGCATAACGTCGTCAACTTCAAGATATGTGTTCGTGGGCAGGACTATGTCGGCATAGATGCAGTCGTTTTCCAGCCACGGATGCTGAGCGAGAACGAACTCGATCTGCGGGCTGCGGACGGTCATACCGATATCGAAGCCGTCGCCCCAGCATGTCTGACGGCAGGGGGTATCGGTCCAGATCATGCGGATCGGGGTTCCGTCATAATCGATCTTCTCGTAGATCTTGTCAATGTCGGTGTCGTTGTGGGCAAGATTCGTCTTCTCGACTCCCTTGAAGCGAAGGTCACCTTTCTTGCACGGATATGTGTACTTGATCATCTGGTCGATGGGCTCTTCTTCGTGTCCGCCGGTGCCCCAGAACTCAAGATACTTGTCCGTACCTTTCTTGATGGCTTCCTCGATAAGGGTCTTGGGTATCAACTGCTTGCCCCATGCCTGCGGTGTGCTGCGGTGGGGGTTGAAGATCCTCTCATGGAGATCGGGATCCTTCTGCTTGATCGTTTCAAAGGTTCCCGAATATTCCTGGAAGCCCTTGGACGTGTCGGAGTTTGCGATATCGTAGTTGAGCTGATCCCAGGTGATGTTCTTGGGCATGCCCATATAAGCGATCTGAGCATGGTGTACACCGGGTTTTCCGAGGCCCTGCATTCCGAGGAGTATGCACTCAAGGCGCGCAGGCTCTGTGGAATACGGTCCGCGGATATAACCGCCGCCGAAATAGTGGCCGGTTGAGGTTCTCTTGTTCGCCCAATGTCTGGCGAGAGCTTTGATGGTGTAGGAGGGGATACCGGTTTTTTCGGAAGCCCACTTCGGGGTCTTCTTGACGCCGTCTACCTTGCCCAGAACGTAGTCTTCGATCTTGTCCATTCCGACCGCGTGTGTGGCAACGTATTCTTTGTCATATGTGCCCTCGGTTACCCACATGTAAATGATCGCCAGCTGCAGAGCGGCGTCGGTGTTCGGGAGGACCGGGATCCACTTGTTGGCGTGAATGGCCGCCGAGTAGTTGAGGTCGGGGCAGATGTAGACCTGCTCCATACCGGCCTGCTGCCAGAAGAACATCAAGCGGCTCGCGAACTGTCCGCGGAAGCCCCAGGGTGTTGTTTCAAGGTCGCCGCCCTGTACTATGAGGAGCTCGGTGTTCTCAGTCATGTCGTTGACAAGGTTCTCTGCGGGAGCCATGGTGCCGATGAAGCCTTTGCCCCAGACGTGCTTGGCGCCCCAGTACCAGCCTTCCCAGCTGTCGGGGTTTCTTACCTGCTGGGTGAATCCGCCCATTTTATTCAGGAGCAGAGTGCTGCAGCCGTGCGGCGCGTGAATGAGCTTACTTTCGGAGTGGCCGTCGCACTGGACAAGGATCGCCAGCGGGCCGTACTCTTTATGTATGCGCTTGATCTCGGATGCGATGATGTCTGTAGCCTCATCCCAAGAAATACGCACGAACTTGCTCGATCCGCGGTTCTGAGTGTTGCGCTCGCCGTTCGGGTCCCAGTCAACGCGTTTCATCGGGAAAGGCACGCGGTTGGGAGAGTAGGCCCTCTTCTTGTATGCAAGACCCCAGGGTGGCGGTACAGACTTGCTCAAAGGCCTGAATTTAATGCCGTTGCGCTCCATCTCCCAAGGATTGAAACTTTCGTAATCATACTTTGAATCATAATGGAGCGGCCTGATGCGGACGACTTTTCCGTCTTTGACGTCGACATGAGCAGGGCAGGCACCGAAAATACCGCCGCTCAGATTGACTGCTTTTACGACGGTCTTGTCAGCACCGGCATTTGGGGGAGCTGTGCCGGGTACTGCCTTTGGTTTGTTGCTTTCTGACACGTGATTACCTCCATTCGCAGATTTTTGAACATGTTTAATTATAATTGGTTGCGGAGAAAAAGTAAACAGCTTTTTCTCAAATTCGTCTTTTTTTTTTCGTCATTTGCGCAAGCTGTATAAACATGCAAAAAATAGTGCGCAAAAGAGTTGACGGGAATAAGGAAAACCGGACGAACGCTTTTCAAAAAAGACTGACGGAGGACAGCTTTCCCTGGACGTCTGCGCCATTTGAATACCCGCGCCCCGCTCAATATGCGTCGATCATAAGAAATCGCTACAGGACTCTGGCATACTGACGATGAACAAGCCGGAAGAGGCTGCGATCATCGTTAAAATTGACAAAGCGGACAGCCCGTGATATTTTTTAGCTGCAAATGAGTTTACATCGTAAGGTGTTTGAATGCTTGAGAGGATAATATCATTTATTTCGGCCCCGGACAACTCTGTCCTGCCGCAGGTATGCGGCATATATCCGAAATCTATCCACAGGTCGGAAGACGGGGTCATATTCATGGCCCGCATCGATACGGGCGACGTGCTGGTCGCGCCGGCATCGTCCGGTTTTGAAGGGCAGTCATTCCCGGCGGGTGACCGAACATACGTCGCGGCCGGATTGTCGCATTCCAATGCCGCGGTCCTGCGCGGTCTTTTCCCGTTCACGGCGCCTGCGCCTGTTCTGAAACACCCCAGAACGCTCGGCGTCGGTGACAGGCTTGGCATAGCGGCCCCGGGCCATATAAGAGCGTTCGAGGAATATGACGCCTATCCCGTATTTGCTCAGCAGTCGATCAGGGAGCTGACACTTACCGGCAGAACATATGACGACGTAATAGACTGTGTATCGTTCTTTGTTTTCAGGGATGGTTTTACAAAGGGCTTCGGCGCGGACGGTGACCACGTCAAGACCCCGAGCGAGGTCGAATACGCTATAAGCAGCGGCTGCTCCATGATAACGCTCGATTGCAGCGAACACATAAATAACGCTGCCGCGGATATGACCGACGGGGAAGTGGCGAAAGCCTGCGCGTGGGATCCGGACCTTGAAGGAGAATATCTTAACAGAACATTCCGTGCGGGAAAAGCAGAGGTCTCTTACAACGAGACGGATCTCAGACGAATTTGCCTCATGTATAACGGAGCGATAGAGTTTGCCGCCTCCGTATATGAACGGTTTTTGCGCGGCCGCGAGGGGACGATTGATTTTGAGATCTCGATCGACGAAACAAAAACGCCGACCACTCCGGCGCAGCACTTCTATATCGCGAACGAACTGATTTCGCGGGGAGTTAAGGTGGCTTCCCTCGCTCCCAGGTTTATCGGAGAATTTCAAAAAGGGATCGATTACAGAGGCAGTCTTGAGCGATTCGAAATGGAATTTGAGCAGCACGCCGAGATCGCCGATTATTTCGGTTACAAGATCAGCATACACTCGGGCTCCGACAAGTTCTCCGTGTTCCCGATCGTGGGCAGGCATACCGGAGGGAGATTCCATCTGAAAACGGCGGGGACCAGCTGGCTCGAGGCGATGGCGGTAATTGCGGACAACGAACCGGAGCTTTATCGTGAGATACATGCTTTTGCTCTTGAGGAAGGTTTTAAATCTGCAAAAGACTTCTACAACGTATCGGCAGACCTGAGCAGGATCCCGCAGCTTGATTCTCTGAGCGACGGTGAGCTCCGGCAGCTGTTTGAACAGGATGACGCGCGGCAGCTGATACACATCACCTACGGGGCGATCTTGAGCGCAAAGAACCCTGACGGGAGCGACCGTTTTCGCAGCAGGCTTTACGCCGCCTGGCACATGCATGAGGAGGAATATGCGCGGCGCCTCAGTCTGCATATCGGACAGCATCTGGAAAAACTATATAGCGGATTCAGGATATTATAACGGGAGGTCATTATGAAACAGCCGAAATATGCTCTCATTTGTCCGTCAAGCATGGGAGTCCGTATTACGCCGTCAGAAAGGCAGGCGGTTCATATCAGCAATACGTACTTCATGCAGGCGACAAGCGCTGAGACAAACGTACTCAGCGTTTCATCGAGTCTCGGACTCCCCGTAAAAGTTCTCACGAAGTTCGTTGAGGGCAGCCCGATCGCTTCATTCATAAAGAGCGATCTGCGCAGCCGTAGAATTGAGTTTGAAGGGCCCGATGTCCCTCAGGGAGGCGCATGGGGCTTCCGACATCAGTTCAACATAGCGGATTCCGGCTTCGGAGCCAGGGGGCCGAGGGTGTGGAACGACAGAACGGGGGAGGTCGGGATGACACTTTCTACGAACGACTTCGACCTCGAGAGGATATTTGCGCAGGAAGGCGCCGGAATACTCCATATGTCGGGGCTTGTTGCCGCCCTGAGCTACAAAACGGGAGAGTTTTGCCTTGATCTTGCTCATAAAGCAAAAGAGCACGGCACCAGGGTCTCGTTTGACCTGAACTACCGCGCGTCATTCTGGAAAGGAAGAGAAAAAGAACTGGGCAAGGTATTCAGGGAGATCGCCCGGAACGCAGATATCCTTATCGGTAATGAAGAGGATTTTCAGCTTTGCCTCGGGATCAGCGGGCCCGAATCGGGAGGTAAAGATCTTGTCTCCAAGATCGGGAGCTTTAAAGAGATGATCATGCAGGTAAAAAAAGAGTATCCCGGAGCACAGACTTATGCGACGACGCTCAGGCAGGTGGAAAGCGCAAACGAACACCTGTGGGGAGCGATATTGCTGAACGGCGACACATGGTATGTCGAAGAGCCGCGGCGGATACAGGTCCTCGACAGGATCGGCGGGGGAGACGCATTCGTCGGAGGAATGCTGTACGCTGTCGCAAAAGACTGGGCTCCCGAAAGGTGGATCAAGTTCGGCTGGGCATGCGGCGCGCTTGTGACGACGATGCTGCTTGACTACGCGCTCCCTGCCGATGAGGAGCAGGTCTGGAGTATTTATGAAGGAAACGCGCGGGTGAAAAGATAATTGGCCCCGGAGGAGAGATTTTTGTGAAAAAAGCGGATATCGGTCTGATCGGGCTTGCCGTCATGGGCGAGAACCTTGCTCTTAACATGGAATCAAAGGGCTTTACCGTCGCGGTGTACAACAGGACGCCGGACAAGGTGGATAGTTTTCTGCAGGGCAGGGGTAAGGGCAAAAATATCCTGGGAGCCGGCAGTATTGAGAACCTTACCGAAATTATCTCAAAGCCGCGAAAGATCATGATGATGGTGAAAGCGGGCGCGCCCGTCGACGAACTGATAGATGCGCTGATCCCGTATCTTGAACCGGGAGACATACT
>JAAYAR010000035.1 GCA_012719235.1 Clostridiales bacterium | reverse complement strand
GCGAAGCCGACCGGATGAGGTGTCAATCTTCCAACACCACCTCATCCGCCTCGCTTTGTTCGGCACCTTCTCCTCAAAGGAGAAGGCATGGGTGGGCTACGAAGCCGACCGGATGAGGTGTCAGCATTCCCCTGATGAAGCATGCAACAAACCTCAAAGCCGCTCACGCCATTCGCGGCTCGTCAGGCAGCATCAAAAGGTCAAAAAGATCCCCCGCGATGCGCCCGTATCGGCGTGTCCGGGGGAGTCTGCACTATATAAATTCATTTATCTGTCTTGTCATTTATCGGCAGGTCCTGAACAGTAGGCTTGTTCTCCAAGCCCGATCTTCATGAGACCGCTTTATCTACCAGTTTTGTTCCCGGCGTGTTTTTCTGGCTCAGGACCCTGTCGACGGCCCTCGGCAGCGAAATATCCGGTCGTGCTGTGCGCATCAGCATCTCTCTGTCTTTTTCGGAGAGGCGGTTCAGTTTGTCGTTCAGCTGGAAAATATCAAGCTCGCGGGGGATCGTGCACTTGAACGGCGTTTCGCCTCCCAGAACGGTATAGTTCTTACCGTCCCCGTATTGAATTTCTTTAAGCTTTTCCTTAAGGGTTTTTTCGTCGGTCGGTAGACGGATCTCTGTCATCTGGAGCATACCGCAGTCATAGTAATACTTGTTTGTAACGTACAGTTCTACCAGCGGTCGATCTTCCTGCAACATAATAACATCTCCTTACCGTAATTAATATTAATTACCGACCATTGGAGATCTTGCTAAGACGAGTTGTTTGCTTTGATTTGTCTACAGGTTATCTTGCACATATTTATCACCGCAGACAGTATAGTCCTCCGGGAATACTTAATCAAACGGCCCGCTTATGGATATGGCGGGTATTCGCCGGTTTTGGGGCTTCAGCGGCGATTACATAGACTTTTCAGACATTTTATGCGGGTATACTGGTTATTCCTCCGGATACAAATATAACCTGAGGAATGCTTAAAACAGTCACCTGACCGGCCGGAAAGCCGCCGGGCGGAGGCAGAAATAAGGGGCGAGATCTGCCTGAAAATGCGCCCCGGCTGTCTGAATTCAAAAGACTGAGTGCTGTTTAGCCGAATGGGTATAAGTGGTGTATGATCCCCGAAAAAACAACGAAAGTGTTTATAAGCAGCGTGTTATTGCGGCACTGCGGATGCCGCGGTGGGGAATCAAGTATAATAAAATGAGTGCCGGTCTTGTCGATCTGCACTCAAACCGCGCCGCGCGGCGTCTATTTTTTTAATGAGAAGTCGGGGTCGATCCTTTGCCATGCCTCCATCTTTGATGCGAGAATGCGCTTGCTCTCCTCGTCATCTCTCATGGCGATAAGCTCCCAATCCATCTCCGCGAGGGAGGTAAAAAACTCACAGAACTTCTGATAGGGGATCGCGATAATATGCAGGCCCTCGGGATATATCTTTCTGCGCTTCAGTCCGTGGTGCATCCCGGTGATAATGAAGTTCACTTTTCCGCTCAGATAAGTATGCACGTACATCCACGCGCAGCTCAGGACGGCGGAGCTTTTGGACTCCCAAAGGTCGCCCGATATATAGCTTGTGGCTCTCATGATTATATCGGCCTTTGAAGTCTTCGCCACCGCCACTATGAGATCGGGATCGAAATCGCAGACGGATACCGGCGAGAACAGCACGTAGTTCACGGATCCGCGGACCAGGGTGGGGATCATATTGTACAGCCTGGCGTTCGGTGCCTGGGTCCGGTATACGCCGAAGTCATAACCGGCCTGGCCGCTTGCGGCAAAAGGCGTTTTTTCCGTCATGCCCAGCACCATTTTCCCGAAGCAGTTGTCGTCGTCTTTCGTTATGTAGAATTTCCTGCCCGTGTCCTGGGCCTCTTTTATGAACTGACAGAAGGAGAGCGTCTTTCCTATCGGTTCCGCGTTTTCGGGCAGCGAGAAGCAGTATTTTATCGCCACCGCCGGATAATCGAGGTCCAGTTTACTGAGCAGTTCCTTGTCGCGTGTACTTAACATTAGAACCTGCCCCAAACTCCGTAGAAATTGAAAGCGACAGCTCCAAGTAATTCTGATAGAATAAAGTTGAAAAGACAATAAACAATCAGAATGACAAGAAGGAGCTGTCACAATGAAAGTATATC
>JAAYAR010000195.1 GCA_012719235.1 Clostridiales bacterium | reverse complement strand
TATGGACGGCTGAGAAAGGCATACCTCAAGGAGCACAGGCCGGTGCTCTATCAGGCGTATATATCCCAAGGGAAGCTCTATGAGCATCTGGCTGAGGTAAACACACAGGCCACGGAGCGGCTCGAGCTGATTATGGGACAAATACTCCACGAATGGGGCGTCAGCGAGGAGTTGAAGGCCATTGACCAGATGGGCTGGGTTCACGTCATGAATAACGCCCGGTGCTCTGCCGATGAGTTCATCAAACATGAGCTGATTTACTGTTAGGAGGTCAAAACCATGATTCTGTTGCGGCTATTGCTCAAGCTCGTGCTAATTCCGGTCATGCTGGCCGTGACGCTGCTTCAATGGGTGGGCATCTTCCTGACAAGCGTCTCCAGCGCTATTTTCTTTATTCTGTCGGGCATTGTCTTTCTGATCGCCGTTCTCTCGTGGGTGTTTCAGATAGCCCCCGGCGCAGAGGTTGTGAAGATGCTGGCCATCGCCTTCGCCGTGTTCATCGTGCCGCATATCGGGGAGTGGATTGTAGGTAGAATTGCCGATCTTAATGCGGCTCTGAGAGGCTTATAAAAGCTTGAATAACATAGGTCAAGAACCGGGGAAAGTGAAAATCAGCCAACAGAAGCGACTCGGACGTGGTATGTATCGTCCGAGGCGTTTCTATTTGAAAATCGTCGTTTTTCTCAAGTCAAGAGTCGAGAAAAAGTACTGAAAACGGGACACATCGTGTGAGATAATGAAAAAAGGAGCAAAAATGAAAACAGGACTAAAAAAGAGTCAAAAAACAACCGAAATTTTCTTCGACGAGGCAAACCCGATGGTCGAGATTCGTACCCACAACACTGACCTAAAGAAAAGGCTGACCGCCTATGCTGCGGATTACCCCGACATTTGCAAGCTGACCGATGAGGACGCCGAGACCGGCTACAAGAGCTTCACCATCTTCAAAGGCCGTCTCTCTTTCCGTCTGACCGCGCCGTACAGCGAGGAACGCAGACGGGCGGCAAGTGATTATGCCACAAACAATGGTTTCAGGAGTGGTTCGTAATAGCTTACCGTTATCGCGAGCACAAAGAAGACTAAAAATATCAACAAAGCGTTTAATGCTAATCAACGATTATGTATCAGACTTCATATAATCCCACAAGGCATTGATCATATTTCTCTCGCTGATGACAAAGGCGGTCATGGGGGCGTCCGTTTTTGCCATCACGACGCCGGCGTCCTCCTTGACATACAGCAGCATATTCTGCGCAAGGTCGCTGCGGACGGAAACAGAGAGATTCTCATACTGCTTTTCCAGCTTCATCAGTCTGTCATAGCAGGCAAGGTATTGCTCCTGCGTCAGAGTCAATCCCTCCCCGTGAAAAAGCTCCGCCATTGGCAGAACAAGCGCTTCCGGGGTCAGCAGCATAAGCTCGGGGTCAAGCAGCGTCAGCGAAAGGCGCTGCTTTTTTATATTCTTTCTGAACGTGGCGAGGCTGCGCCTCCACAACAGCAGCAAAGTATCGCCTCCGAAAAACAAAGCCAGTTCGTTCACGATTGCTTCGGGCATGGCGAAAAGCGGCGGCAGTGCGCAGCTCAGGCAAGCGTTCCCCTCTACGCCGGAAAGACTGCCGATAGCCTTGCTAAGGTCATCCGTTGCCGTTCCTGTGAAAACCCGTATCAGCGGACGACACAAAGCGAAATACCGTTCATATTCCGCTACCAGCGCGGAAACAGCCGCCCGGTCTGTGAGAAAGAGATTAAGCATCCCGTCCGTGTCCTGCTGGACCGAGGTGGAAACAACAGCCGCCGTGCTTGGCGCGATGAACATAGTGCGCCGGAATACCCCGTCCCGCAAACGCGGATAGCAATACGCCTCGATGGCCCCCGTCATATAGATGGGCACCCATTTTGTGACGGCCTCCAGCAGCTCGTTCATATCGCGGGATATGGTGTGGATGATGCGTACCCGGTTGCCCTTCCTGATGACCTTGGTAAACAGCTCCGCCCAGCGGGCGGCAAAGGCAGCGTCCTCATAAAGCCACGCCATGCTTTCGTCGGAGAACAACAGCAGCGTCTGCGGCCGTTCCTCCTGCAAAATCATAAGGAAAAACTGCTCCACAGCCTTTCGTTTACCGGCGTTGCCGTAGAGATAGGCCGCATATTTCTGCGGCGCTTCCTCGGCGCTTCCTTCCGGCGAAGCTTCGGAGGGTCTTGAGGCGAGGCGTGAAAAGCCGGAGATCAGCCTGCCGGTAGCGGCGGTGGTATCCCGTTCCCGCTCCAGAAGCCACTCTGATAAATACAGCGCCGTGCTTTCATTTGACGAGAGCGCGGCGTTTCCTATCCCTGTCAGCTTCATAAGCGCGTATATTTGATATTCCTTTTTGATATGCCCTGTCAGATAGCGGCAGGCCGGCAGAAGAAAATCGTGCTTCTTCGGCAGCGGTCTCGCGCCGCTGCGAAGCCTGCCCACATGGGAGCTGTCCATACTGATTTCCCGTCCCAGACGGCTGTTGGAAACCTCCGCAATATTCATAAGCGCATCAAATCGCTCCGCAAACATGACCTCACCTCCAAGTCTCTTTGATTATAGCAATTTTGCACTCATAACGCAATGAGTTTGGCAGATTTCCTGCCATGATTTTGGCACGGTCATTTCGGCATAACCCATTGCTTTGACCGTGTCATCTGATAGACTTATATCATACAAGGCACAAGGAGGCGCACAACATGATCATTTTTGTGAAGGGTAAGGATTTTTCCAGGGAACGCTATGAGCTTTGCCTCGGAGATACCGGGCTCGAGTTCATCGGGGAGGCAGACGGCTTTTCTCTGCCTTATGCGGAAATTAAGGATTTTTGCGTCACCCAGAGCGACCGGGGAAAAGTATACTTCACCATGCTTTGCGGCGTCAGGATGTACGAGGGGCAGATCATTGACGAGGACAATGTCGAGCAATTCACAACAGAGCTGAAGGAAAAGCTCGGCGGCATCATCAATATTGAGGTCAAAAGATATTAAGGAGGCGAGAGCATGAGAAAAGCCCTGACAGCAATACTTATCGCGGCCAATGTGATAATGCTGGCCGTCGGCATTCTCACTATACCGCCCAATTTTCGGGCGGAAGCAGGAAAGAAATCTCCAGCGCCGAGGACGGAGCAAACAGCGCCCGTTACACCGCCGCAGGAGGAACAAACCCCGCCCGTGCCCACGGAAAGCGGAGATATTCCCGTGCCGGAGGAAACAGGCGTGAGCTTATCAACGGAGGAACGCCCCGACCTTGGAGATTTTCTTTGGTATATGGAGGGCGTACAATTTGAAGGAGTCCCTTCCGAAGCGAGCTTTATTGAGACTATCGACCCGCTGTTCGGAGGCTGGAAAGCGCTGATTATCTACGACCCCAATAACGAGTTTGATTCGTCCGCCACGGAATTTCTCAACATCACTCTTGCGGGTACAGCGGAGAGCTTGAGCCTCACGCTGGACTGGTACAGTATCTTCTGGTCAAACGAAGGGCAAAGCTTCGACGAAACGGATATGGAGGACGGCGTATTCAGCGGAAAGTGGGAAAACGGCGGTCTGTGGGCATCCGGCGCGGGAACAATACGCCTGAC
Organism: Clostridiales bacterium; assembly: GCA_012719235.1. Classification (GTDB taxonomy): domain Bacteria; phylum Bacillota; class Clostridia; order Oscillospirales; family Oscillospiraceae; genus JAAYAR01. The sequence goes on along the minus strand of JAAYAR010000195.1, from coordinate 13,923 downwards.
GCAGTTTTATGAGAAAAACGGAAAACAATACGCCGTTGGTACGATGGATACGCCCGACGGGATACCGGCGCTTGTGGCGCTGGTACGGCCATAAGGAGGTAAAGAAATGGGAAAATACTGTAGAAATTGCGGCAATGAGCTTCACACCGGCGCTCGCTTCTGCGCCAAATGCGGCGCGGCAGTGCCTGATGCGCCCGTGAAGCCCATTCCGGTAGCACAGCCGAAGCCTGCGCCGACAGCGCAGACATTTACGCCTTCGCCGAGCGCGCCGCCTGCACCGCCGCCCATTCAGGGTACATATACAACGCCGCCACAGCACGCGCCGCAGCCACAGTATGCGCCACCAAAACATAAAAACGCCGCAACGCCGAAAAGAAACGGCGGGCGAAATACGCTTTGCATCGTGCTTTCCGTTTTGCTCGTCATACAGATTGCGGCGGTGGCGCTCTACGGTTGGCCGGGATTTATGGTCGGCGGCAAAAGCGTGAACGGCATATTGAATAAAGAAACCCCGCGGATAGGAACAGATACGCTCTCGCTTGATATGGGGGAATTTCCATTGGACGGCGAAGCGGAATGTGAGATCAAGCCCATAGACGCCCCTCCCCTTGATGGCGTGGAGATGCAGGCTTATGAATTCTCCATAGATACCGACGAGGAACTGTTTTCCGTGATGGAGCTGACCATTCCTTACAATGAAAAGACCCTTGGCGATCTCGACCCCGAAGGGAACGTGGGCGCGGCATATTACAACAAAGAGAGCGGTGAATGGGAACCCGTTTCCTTCCGGCTCAACAATAATGGAACAGTATCGATATTTACGGAGCATCTTTCTACCTATGGCTGCTTTGTGATAACGGATGATTTTACGCGAAATGCCTGTGTGAGTTATGCCATACCGGAATTTGCCTATATTGGGAATTATTCCATCGATGCGAACAGCGTGATAACCGATGCGGTCAACAACGGTGGTAACCCTGATAATTCCGCCATACAGGCCGGGCTTGAGGTATTGGATGTTGCATTGAGCTTCGGCTCGGCGGGTGTCGACACAGTCTCATACGAGCTGAACTCGCTCACCGGAGTAATGGGCGCCGCCCCCGGCAACTCGCTTCTCAACGGCGTCAGCGATAAGCTTGGCACACTGGGCGTGGCCGTATCGGCAGCTCAGATAGCCGTGGGCATGTACGATATTTACAACGGTAAGACCGACGCAATTTTTCCCTGTTACAGAGACTCCCTAAAAGGGTCCGTTGCATATGTCGGCGGTAAAGTGGGAAGCAAGCTGTTCAGCCTGGCGTTTTTAGGCGTGCTTGCCATCGATTATTCCATCAACAAGTTTGGAGAAACAGCTTGGGCGGGCAGGACGGATGTTTACAGCAAGGCTTACGCTCTCTATTATGAGGAGGAAGGCGGCAAGCCCACCGCGAGAGAGTGGGCAATACAATTCTTGAAAGCGCGAGAAACCGCCCGATCGCCTGAGAGGTATCAGTTGCGCATAGAGGGATTGGTCAACCGGTATGTAGACAAATTTTGGGCAGATGAAACGGTGGTCGCCTATTATCAATCTCGCGTGTCAAAGGGTTCTGGCTTTACAGGCGGCGGAGGGCTGAACGAAACAATGAAAGCCGAGATATCCGCCGAATACGCCAACGAGCTGTATCGCGGGGTGCTTCAGGATGCGTTCAAGATGATCGCCGACAGGGATGTGCGTATCGCCAATAAAAACGTTCTCAAAGAGCTTAACGCTATCAAAAGTGAACTAAATAAGAAGTGTACCATCGACCTGTACGATGGCTCGATAGACGAGGGAAAAAAGCAGTCCGATGTAACAGGCGCGGCTGTGGTCGTATCCCTGCCCGACTCCGTCACGGACGCGGACAGCTGGAGCGTAACGCTGGGCAACGATGGCAGCGGTCAGATCCAATTCACTTTACTCGCTTATCTCATGGCTGGTATACCGGACAAGCTTGAACTGTATGGGAAAGGCGCGTCACAAAGCGATGAGCCTACGGCGATCATCCCGTTCGCCATGGATGACTTTATACAAAGGGTAGATGTGAATGTCGGCGCGCCCACCTTCGATGAGTTGATAGGGGCCTATGAGGACGGTACGTTGACCATCACCAGCGTGTTCATTTCCGATACTCTCCGGGCAGAACTGGAGAATTCCGCCTCATCGGAGGATAGCGGAGACAGCGGCGGAGACGATGGCAATTTGGATGCGTTCACTGATGCACTCAATGAGGAATATGCGGGCTGCGATATCGCCGGGGCCTTGATGGGACTAGAGGAGCAGATCGGCGTGGTCAATGAGAGTCCCTTCTCCGTAACAACCGGTGGCGAGAACAGTGGCTTGTTCATACTCGGCGACAGCGAGGAAGGCGCGTCCGCCGCCGTGTATGACCCATCCAAGGGTATTTTGACGCTGACTCCAAAGGACCAGGAGATGGGCGGGCTGGGAGGCGAGCTGCGCGCCTCTTATAATACGGACAAAAACGGCGTCATCCTCTCTGGCGAATTGAAATTGATATTCCTCTTTCCGGAAAGCGACTTCCACGCTCTGGTGCAAATCCAAGGTTCCAGACCTTTGGCACAGTAGAGATGTACCCGCTGCTTGATATAAACGGCTGGGAAATACCCGCCTATAATCTCTGCGCTTCCCTCGCCGCTATCGCAGGCTTCGCTCTGGCCCTGCCCGCTCTCCGGCGGGCGGGGCTGAGGCGGGCGCGTGCTATGGTTATGTTACTGCTCATGGCTGCCGCTTTTCTTATCGGGGCGCGGCTGTGGAACGTGGCGGCCAATCCGAGCAATTTCCATGGTGCGCTGAGATGGTATAGCTTGCGCTGGGCCGGACTGTCCTTCTATGGCGGCGTTCTGGGCGCAACTATGACGCTCGTTGCATCCCTGCGGCTATGGAAGCAGCCGGTGTGGGCCGGCCTGGATGCCATGACGCTCCCCGGAGCCGTGGCGTTTTGCATTGCCCGGGTGGGTTGTTTTCTGAACGGCTGCTGCGCGGGACGCGCCACTTCTGGCCCGCTGGGCGTGGTGTTTCCGTCCAAGGCCGGTTATCAGCAGGCGCTGAGTGAATGGCTGCCCTTCCTCTCTGCTTCCCGCGCCGTTCATCCCACGCAGCTCTACGAGCTGGCAGGAGCCGCGCTGGGGCTGCCGCTGATGTTTTGGTTGGTCAAGCGTCTGCGTTTGCGGCAGGGGGCGTTCTTTCTTCTTTACGCCGCATGGTTTTCAGCCGTAAGGCTCGCCATGCTGCCCTTGCGCGCCTTAACTTATCCTGACATTATCAAAACCATTATTTATCCGCTGTTGTATGTCACTATCATCCTCTTGGGCATAATCACAACCCTGCGACGGGAGTTCTGATTGTACCTCTTCTCTCCTATGCCGCGCTCACATTGCCGCCGCTTTTCCTGCTTACTGTTCTGTACCTGTTCGGCGTGGACTGATGTGAAATGCGTAACTCTGAAGAACAAAGAAAGGAGCGTCCCGATGGCAAAGAATAAACCGAACAAAAACATCCCCCTGCCCATTTTCATAATCATCTGCGCCGTGCTGTTGTTTGCCATATATACCAGCGTCAGCACCATTGCGCTGGCAATATGGGGAGATTCCGTCATTGGCACGGTGGACGGTTATCATGCGCGGCTGGACGATACCAACGCGGGGTCAAACCGCTCCCGCACCGTTTCCAAGGGCTATTGGTTTATGGCGAACGGCAAGGAATACCGGGGTTATGTGATATACCAGAGCGACGAGGCGTGGCCGAGCTTGGATGAAGGCGAAACGCGCTCTGAGCGCATCCGCTATCTGTCCTTCTTCCCCTACGTCAGCAAACCCGCCATGCTGTGCGATTTTGATGAGATGGGCGAGGCGGCAATCATCTACCATATCCTCGCCCCCATCGGTTGTGTGCTTTTGCTGCTGCTCGTCATACGCACAGCCAGACGCGGGAAAAAGAAGAAAACAGCGGCGAAGAAGCCCGTTGCATCTCAAATTATCGAGCAAAGGAGTGATACGGATATGTTTTGTCCTAACTGTGGAAGCAAGCTGTCGGAGGGAGCGTCCTTCTGTTCGGGCTGCGGCACTAAAATACAAGAAAACGCCCCCGGTGTGTGTACGGCCTGCGGCGCAGAGCTGCCGGAGGGAGCCGAATTTTGCATCGGCTGCGGAGCGGCGGTGAATCTTGCAACGCCGGAGCCGATGGAGCCAAGCCAAGCGACAGCTCCCGCGCCCTCACAGAGCGGTACGGGGCTGGTCGGCTTTTCCGACAGGTATAATTCACCCGAGATACTGGCCGCCGCGCAGAAAAACAAGAAATCCTCTATTGGCTGTATGTGGATATTGGTTTTTGTGCCGCTCATCGGCTTTCCCATCGCCGGTCTGCTAATGGAAGATTTCCCCTTTGGAGAATCCCTCATCATTGGCATAGGTATCGCCCTTGTCATGCTGGTCGTTAACCTGCTGGCTTTGCGAAAGACTAGGCAGCCCATGTGGGAGGGCGTAGTCGTCAACAAATACAGCAAAGTAAGGCAGAAGCACCGAGACAACCCCGAAACCTACACGGAATTCAATACGGTGATCAGCACCGACGCGGGAAAGAAAAAGACCATTGTGGAGGATGGCGGCAGGCAGAATATGTACGATTATCTCTCCGTTGGCGACAGGGTGCGGTATCACCCAAGATTCGGTACATACGAGAAATACGATAAATCCAAAGACCGCATCATCTACTGCAACGTCTGCACCATGATGAACCCCATACAAAATGACCGCTGCAAGCGGTGCAATAACCTGTTATTCAAATAAGGAGGATTCTATAATGGAGAAATTTAACACTATGCTGGCGGCTGCGGAGCTTGCCACCACACGCTGCCGGGGCTGGAGCTTTGCCATGTCCAAGGACAGATACGATGCAACCGGCTTGCTGGCGCTTGCTGAAATGAGCGATAGTGAAGACCCCATCGATGAGGATAGTTTTTATGTGGTATCGCCCACCGGAGCCATCGGCTTATGCAACGATGGCGAGGACATTGACTGGCTATTTCTATCCGATAATACGCCGAATGAGGAACTGCCGCTGACATATCAAGCTGTTCCGCAGATAAAGTTCTGCCCCAACTGCGGCTCTCCTGTCGTTTCAGGCGCACGGTTTTGCGAAAAGTGCGGAAAAAGAATATCTTGAAATCTTGATTCTTTCTCAGCCCGATTACCGTAAGAAGTAGTCGGGCTTTTTCTATGCCCAAAATCAAAAGGAGGTCATCATGGACTACACACCCAACCCCGAAATTGAGAAGCTCGAAGCGGAGAAAGCTCAGAACGAAACCAAGCTTCGCTATCACAAGCACCGGCTCAAAGCTCTTGAACGTGAGGAAGCCGAGCTTAACCGAAAAGCCCGGAATCATCGCATTTTCACCCGCGGCGGTATGCTGGAATCATTCCTCCTGCGTCCGTTGCTGCTGACTGATGATCAGGTTCATTCCATCCTGAAAGTCGCGTTTCACCCGAAGGAGATTGGCGACCTTATCAAGCGGTTTGTTGATGAGAACGAGAGAAAGTTTGCCGAGGAGGAACAAGCTGAAAAGACCCGCGAGAATTGAGGGCGCAATTATACACCGTTCCGGTGCTCTCTTGCGTTCTGCGAAGCCTGACGTCCCGAGCTGCGCCGCGGACGTCTTTGGATTTCTCCGCTGCCGCTATGAAATCACAGTGGAGGCTGCACCTCCCCTGCGCCGGTAAACCGGCTACCCCTTTGCGGGCTTGTCATATTGAACGCCTTGCTACGGCAAGCCATTCCCCACGCCAAGCTTGAATAAGATCGTTGCAGTCGAGCGTAGTGCCCGGCTGTTTTTTGTTGCCCTGACCGCCGAAAGGAGATGATGTCTCTGTCCTGTCCGCATTTTTCAATATCTATCCGTCAACGGAGCAAACGCCAATCTGCCGTTGCCGGAGCCGCCTACCAAAGCGGCGAAAAGCTGTTCAGCGAGTACGACGGCAAGATGAAAAACTACCGCTACAAAGCCCCGGAAGTCGTGTACTCCGAAATCCTGCTGCCACCCAATGCGCCGCCGGAATACCAAGGCCGGCAAACGCTATGGAACGCCGCCGAGGGAATCGAGAAGCAATGGAACTCCCAGCTTTCTCGCGGAATCATCATGGCGCTGCCGAACGAGATACCACAAGAACAGTACGCCGGACTTGTCCGGGATTACTGCATGGAGCAGTTTGTTGCCAAGGGAATGTGTGTGGACTTTGCCATTCATGATAAGCATGATGGAAACCCTCACGCCCACATCATGCTGACTATGCGCTCCATGGATGAGCAAGGCAGATGGAACCCCAAGGCCCACAAGGTTTACGACCTTGACGAAAAGGGTGAACGAATCGTTCTCCTCTCCGGCGAGTACAAGAGCCACAAGGAAAATGTTGTGGACTGGAACAACCAGGGCAATGCCGAAATCTGGAGGGCGGCGTGGGCTGCAGCGGTCAACCGATGCTATGAACGCAACAACAGTCCGGTGAGAATCGACCTTCGTTCCTTCGAGCGTCAGGGCATTGAACAGGTGCCCACCGTCCATCTCGGCCCCGCCGTTTCTCACATGGAGGACAAGGGCATTCAGACGGAGATCGGCAACTACAACCGGGAGATCAAGGCCCACAACGCCACGGTCAAGTCAATCAAGAGACTGATCGTTTCTCTGGAAGCGTGGTTCATCGGTGTCAAGGAAAAGCTGGCCGCGCTGTTAGCAAAAGAAGAAAAATCGCCCACTCTCATGAGCATTCTAAACACCTATGGCAGCATCCGCAAGCAGGAACGATCTGGCTGGAGCAACTCCGGCAAGCAGAAGGGCGCGGTTCTTGATGTGAAATTCGCCGCCAAGGCGTTTTCTGCGATGAATGCTCTCGGCATTTGCACACTGGATGACTTTGGCCATCTGATTGACGAGCTGCGACCACTCCTTGATGAGATTACCGCTAACGAGAAGCAGATCAGAAAACTTAATTTCACGGTTGAGCACATCGGCAATATCCAGAGATACAAGCCGATTTATGACCAGTCTAAAAAAGGCTTTGACAAGACCAAGGCCAAGTATGCCGAGGCTCACAAAACCGAGCTTGCGCTTTTCGGCAAGGCTGTCCGCTATCTGAAAGCCAACAAGCGGGGCGCCTCCGATCTCGACGCTTATCGCGACCAGCGTGACGAGCTAAAAAACAGAAATGCCGAGATTCGCTCCAAGCTGCTGTCTCTGAATCTCGACGCCGAGCTGATTTTGGAAATCCAGCAACGTGTGGATACGGTGCTGAACTATGCCGGTGAAGCTCCCGCCGATGAAAAGAAAAGCATCCGTGACAGCCTGCGCGAGCCGGTGCCGGAGTCCGCTACCTCCCGCGCAGGAAAAAGCAAAAATCAAGAACGTGAATAAGGAGTGATGACAATGAACTATACCCAAGACCATATCGACCGGGCAAACCAGACTGACCTTGTGGCATTCCTGCAAGCCCGGGGCGAGCCGCTGGAACGCGCCGGAGCTGAGTATCGCTGGAAGCGGCACGACAGCCTGACGGTCAGAGAGAACAAATGGTACCGGCACAGCCGGAGCCGTGGCGGAGGCCCGGTGGACTTCGTGATGGAGTTTTACGCCAAGAGCTTCACCGAGGCCGTGGCCATGCTGCTGAACGAAACGCCTCCGATACTGACGCCCGACACGCCGGAGTTTCGCTTGCCGCCCCGCAGCCCTGACAACAGCACAGTACGAAAATATCTCACCGAGGTTCGCCGCATTGATGAAGATGTGACGGACTTTTTCATTTTCAATGGCGATCTCTACGAGAGTGCTGAACATCACAACGCCGTGTTCGTCGGCAGAGACAGCGAGGGCATCCCACGCTATGCCCACAGCAAAGGCACGATCGGCAGCTTCCGCGCCGATGCAAAAGGTAGAGACAAGTCAATCCCGTTTTGTTATCAAGGTGAGGGCGACCGGCTCTTTGTGTTTGAAGCGCCGGTCGATTTGCTGTCCTTCCTCTGCCTGTATAAAAAGGATTGGCAAAAACAGAGCTATTTGTCACTTGGCGGCGTCGGTGAAAAGGCACTGCTGCATTTTCTCTCTGACCGCTCGAATATCAAAACTGTGTTTCTCTGCCTTGACAGTGACGGGGCCGGAAACGCGGCCTGTACCCGTATCAACAACCTCATTCCCGATAAATACGCCGTCAATCGGCTTGAGCCGGTTTGTAAAGACTGGAATGAGATATTGCAGCACCGCAGCGAAATCACGGACGGAAAGTATCTTAGCCAGCCGGTTTACAGTCTGCGAGAACAGCTTGTAGAAATCATCCGCATGAGCGAGGTTGACGAGCAGGCGGTTGACTGGCTTTGGAAGCCGTATATTCCTTTTGGCAAGGTCACTATTATCCAGGGGAATCCCGGCGAGGGCAAGACCACGCTGGCGCTCCGGCTTTGCGCCGCCTGTACCAACCGCAAGAGTTTTCCGGACATGGCAGAGCTGGAGCCGTTCAATGTGATCTACCAGACCGCCGAGGACGGCTTGGGCGACACGGTCAAGCCCCGGCTCATGGAGGCCGAGGCCGATCTTGCTCGTGTTCTGGTGATTGATGAGGCGAAGAAGGAGCTGTCACTATCCGATGAACGCATTGAAAAAGCGATTCGGCAGAACAGCGCCCAGCTCATTGTCCTTGACCCTCTGCAAGCCTACCTTGGAGCCGAGGCCGATATGAACCGGGCAAATGAGATTCGCCCCATTATCAAACGACTGGCCGATGTCGCGGAGCGCACCGGCTGCGCCGTTATCCTGCTGGGACACCTCAATAAAGCATCAGGAACCCAGGCTGCTTATCGCGGCTTGGGTTCCATCGATTTTCGGGCAGCGGCCCGAAGTGTCCTGCTGATCGGGCGCGTAAAGCGCGAGCCAAATATCAGGGTTATCATCCATGATAAATCCTCTCTTGCGCCGGAGGGCGAGTCTATGGCCTTCTCTCTTGGCGACAAGGAGGGTTTTCGTTGGATTGGCAGATATGATATTACCGCTGACGAACTGCTGTCCGGCAAGGGCGGCGATACAGAAAGCAAGGAGGACTTGGCAACAAAGTTGATCCTCGACCTATTGGCAGACGGCAAGGAGATATTCAGCGAGGAAATCGAGAAGGCTGCCGCTGAAATCGGCATATCCGAGCGCACCGTCAGAAATGCAAAGAAAAAGCTGGGCGACCGGCTCAAAAGCCGCCGAGTCGGTACTCAATGGGTATGCAGTCTGTCCCAAACGGCAAACGAAACGGCAAACGACATAGACTCTTGCCGTTTGCCGGATGGATTTTGCCAGATGGAAATGACGCCGGACTACTCAGACCAGAAGCAGCGATTGGCAAAGGCTGCGGAGATAATGGGGCTGCGCTTTGTCGATATAACCGACCAATGCAGTCAGGAGAAACAAAAAGAATAATGAGGGTGCAAAGTGTACCCCCATCTCTCAGCCCTTGCGTGTGGGCTTCACGTTTTCATCCGGCTTGACTTTGCCTTCAATCTCGCCGTGCTCTTTTTCAAATGCCGCAATGCTTTCCCGAACAAGGACAAGAATGTGGCTGTTTACCGAACGGCCTTCATAGTCCGCGACAAAACCGAGCTTATCCAGCATTTCTTCCTCAATGCGGATAGATACACTTTTTATAGCCATCATAGCACCTCACTGTAGATATATTGTATGTCCATTGTAGATGTGTTATGATTTGCGGTGTTAGAAATAGATATACCATGTGTCTATAGAATTGAGGAATAGAGAGATATGACTAAGGCTTACTTCGTTCGTTATCCCAGCAGAATTGAGGATTTAAAAACGCCTCACCTTATAAACCGTGAGCTTCCCTACGAGGTGGTTAAGGAAGTCATCCTTGCTGCCATCGACTACGAAAACTTTGTCACTGATATGGTGGCCGACCGGCAGTTTCTTGAGGACAATGCTGCCCTCTGCTCTGAGGGTAATCCAATGAAGTGCCTGTTCATTCATCAACGGGGCAAGAAGGACGGTGTCCTTGCCGTCCCCGACCCAAAGCACACCTGCTTTGTCCGCTGGGCGGCATACATCGCAGCGGCAGAGTAACAAACCAAATATCAACGAAGCCCGGCAGTTTGCACGACTGTCGGGCTATTACTATTTCCGGAGGTATTTATGGAGACAGAGAAAAAGGAAATCATCCGCGAGATGCCCCAGTCGGACGGCAGCTTCTGCATGAAGGCAGACCGAACCACTTATCAGATCGGCGTGTTCTTCAACAAGACCGGCAAGGAGGATCTGAACGACAAAATCAAGCGACTGATGAAGAAAGAAGTAATGGCCGAATCGACCAATTTGAAAAAGTTTGAGTAATCCAATCTTATTTATCGCAAAAGCACTTGACCCAAAGGTTCTGTTGTATGCGAGGTTGGCAAGCTACTGGAATGCAACAACTACCGGATCAAGATCTTCAACACCATCAATTTCAAGAAGAGTATGCACTACAACCCCTTCATGTATATCCACGCTGAAAAAGATATTCTGAAATTGGTAACGACGCTCATTTCCAACACCAAGGGTGACGGGAAATCGGGTGACGAGTTCTGGACGAAGGCGGAGACCCTGTTGTACACAGCCCTGATCGGGTATCTCTACTATGAGGCTCCACCGGAAGAACAGAACTTTGCGGCGCTGCTCGAACTGATTAACGCCATGGAAGTCCGAGAGGACGATGAGGAGTACAAAGATGCGGAACGTAGCAGGTCTATCGACCTCGGATGCACAGAAGTCCTCGGATATGCTGCTGAAATGCCGTTATATCGATGAGCTGACCGGCAGCAAGGGCGTGGTCTTTGCAACCGGAACACCAGTGTCGAACTCTATGACAGAACTCTATACCATGATGCGCTATCTCCAGCACGATACCATTCGTGACAAGGGGCTGGCGCATTTTGACTGTTGGGCATCTACCTTCGGTGAAACTACGACTGCCATTGAGCTTGCACCGGAAGGAACCGGCTATCGCGCCAGAACGCGCTTTGCAAAGTTCTTCAATCTGCCGGAGCTGATGAACCTCTTCAAAGAGGCCGCAGACATCAAGACTGCAGACCAGTTGAATTTGCCGACCCCGACGCCCATTTATCACAATGTCGTCGCTCAGCCTACGGAGATCCAGCAGGCAATGGTGCAGGAACTGTCCGAACGAGCTGCCAAAGTCCATGCTGGTATTGTTGATGCTTCGGTGGACAATATGCTGAAGATCACCTCTGACGGTCGTAAGCTGGGCATTGACCAGCGTGTCATCAATCCCAATCTGCCCGACGAGCCGACCAGTAAGGTTAACCTGTGCGTAGATAACATCTATCGCATCTGGGACGAGGGGCAGGCCGACAAGCTGACCCAGCTTGTGTTCTGCGACTTGTCCACGCCAAAGAATGCGGCTCCCTCCAAGAGAGCCGCGAAAGCTTCTGCCGGCAATCTGGACAGCCCAGAGCTTCATGCTCTGGAAATGCTGGCTGAGAGGGACGGCGGCAATGATGAAAAAGACTTCACTGTGTACGATGACATCCGCGATAAGTTGGTGGCCAGAGGCATCCCGCGGGAGCAAATCGCCTTTATTCACGAGGCAAACACCGAAACCCGTAAGAAGGAGCTATTCTCCAAAGTCCGGTCCGGTCAAGTGCGTGTCCTGATGGGCAGCACATTCAAAATGGGGGCGGGCATGAATGTCCAGGATCGTCTTGTGGCGCTGCATGACCTGGATGCGCCATGGCGACCGGGCGACTTGGAACAGCGCAGCGGTCGTATCATCCGTCAGGGCAACATGAACCCCGAAGTTCATATCTACCGCTATGTGACAGAGGCAACCTTCGATGCCTACTTGTGGCAGACACTGGAGAACAAGCAGAAGTTTATCTCTCAGATCATGACCTCCAAATCTCCGGTGCGCTCTTGCGATGATATTGACGAAACGGCGCTATCCTACGCCGAGATCAAAGCTCTGTGCGCCGGTGACGAGCGCATCAAGGAGAAGATGGACTTGGATGTGGACGTTGCCCGCCTGAAGCTGATGAAAGCCAACCATCAGAGCCAGCAGTACCGTCTGGAGGACAATCTCCTGCGGTACTTCCCGGAACAGATCGAGCAGAACAAGGGCTTTATCGCAGGCTTCGAGACGGATATGAAAACCCTTGCAGAACACCCTCATCCTGCTGACGGCTTCGCAGGTATGACGGTTCGCGGCGATGTGCTGACCGACAAAGAGAACGCCGGTGCAGCTCTTGTGGATGCATTCAAGGAGGTCAAGGGTTTGGAGCCTGTGCCGGTGGGCAGTTACCGGGGCTTTCAGATGTCGCTGACATTGGAAGACTTCGGACGGGACTATGTTCTTACGCTCAAGGGACAGATGACGCACCGTGTCACTCTGGGAAAAGACCCACGAGGCAATCTGACGCGAATTGACAACGCCCTGAATGGTATGTCCGACCGCCTCACCGCAGTACAAAACAAGCTCGACAGCCTGTATGCACAGATGGAAACCGCAAGGTCCGAACTTGGTAAGCCCTTCCCGCAGGAAGAGGAACTCCGCACGAAATCTGCACGACTTGCGGAGCTGAACATCGAATTGAATATTGACGATAAGACACCGCTTGAACAGATGGCGGAAGATGCTCCGAGGGCAGAAATTGCGAAGTCTGTCCGACCCTCCGTCCTTTCAAAGCTTCAAGCGTATCAACATGACAGCAAGGCAAAAACGGAACCCGACAAAACCAAACTTCACAAACAGGAGGAACGCTGATAATGGAAAACGATAAGATCACCGTGCTCATGGTGGAGCCGGAAAAGAAGCCCTATGTAAAGGAGGTCGATCCCGGATTGTCTTCGCTTCAGCATGAGGTAGGCGGCTATATTCAAGCAGTCTACCCCTTTGCGGAACCGGTGGCCATAATCTGTGACGAAGAGGCAAAGCTCACAGGCAAGCCGCTGAACCGGGCGCTGCGTGATGAGGACGGCGATATCTACGATATTGTTGCCGGCAAGTTTTTTATTGTCGGCCTTGGCGAAGAGGATTTTTCTTCGCTTCATCCCGACCACATCAAGAAGTTCTCCGATCTCTTCAAGACACCGGAACTATTTGTGCGCATGAACGGCAAGCTGGTAGTTCTCCCTATGGAGGAGGAGCGAGTGAAAGCAAAAAAGCCCTCCGTCCTCCAAAAGCTCAATCAGCTCAAGTCGGATGAAACCAGGACTGCGCCAAAGAAAGCCCACTCGAAGGAGGAACGCTGACGATGACCAACGAAGAACTGAACACAAAAGTGTATGAGAAGCTCTATGCAGAACAGGAGAAATACAAGGGGTGGCTGCTCACGCAGCCACCCGAAGGAATCCTGAACCACGCATATGAATACACCGTTCGCGAGGACATTGTTCTTGCCATGGAATATCACGACATCTCTGATGAACAGGCAAAAGCTCTGCTGTCTTCTCCTTCGCCGCTTGATGAGATTTTCCGTGATTTTGAGCAAATCGAGGGAGACCATATGGATGTGATCCGTGGCTGTATCGAAACAAGAGCGAACGATATTTTGGAAGAACAGCGGCTGGCACTTCTGCAGCTCCCTGTGTATAAGGAGACAGCAGCCTATGCACGAGACCATGGCGAGCTTGACCAGTGGCGGGCATCGCACAGAGCGAACACTTCCTGTCGTGATGCCATTGAAGACGCGATTGCGGCGAATTACAAAGATAATCGTTTGAATATGGCTTGTCTCAAAGAAGCCTCCTGCGTATCCAACCGGATTCGAATAGCCCGGAGCCGCAAAGCCCGCGCAGTAGCCCGCGCCTCTTCCCGTCATCCGGCCCATTCCCATCGGGCCTGTCCCGTCTCCTCTTGGCATAGTTC
>JAAYAR010000034.1 GCA_012719235.1 Clostridiales bacterium | reverse complement strand
TGTTTTCAGCGGACTTCTCCGCCAGCTTTCTCCTCTTTTTCGCCTGTATGTTCAACACGATGAATACGACCGCTACGATGACCGCCGGGATTATGATAACGGGGATGGCCGATACGATAAATACGCCGATGTTCTTTCCCGCATCTATAACCCATTTGACCGAATCTTTGAAGGCGTCTGCTATGCGCTCACCGTATGTGCGCTGTATGCTGGGCGTCTCGCGTATCACTGCAACTTCCTGAATATTAAGGTTGATCGTACTGTAGTCCACCTGGTTGTCATAGTAGCGCAGTGTTGAAGTCAATGATTCCTTCTCATACCGGATCTGTGACAGGCGTGTCTCGATCGTGATGATGTCCTCGACCGTATCCGCTTTCTTGAGCAGCTCAAGAAGCCTCGCCTCTTCCGTTTTGTAGGCCTCGAGCCGTGATTCTACGTCGGTGTACTGCGCCGTGATGTTCTGTGCGTCTTCCGAGGACTGCTTCACATAGCCGAGCGCCTTCATGCCGCCGATCATAGCGCCGTAACGGTCCGCGGGTACGCGAATAATGAAGCTTGCGTATCGTGAGGTCGTATCGGAATAGTACGATTGATAATATGTGTTTCCGGCAACTTTGGATGACTGCAAAAACGCGCCGTTTGCGGCTATCATCTCGTTGAGAGTCTCAAGCGTGCCGTCAAAGTCGAGTGTCTCGATCTCGACCCAGGCGGTATATATCATTTTCTCATCGGGTTGTATATTGTTGTTTATTCCCGATACGTCCAGACCGCTCGCGCCTTCCAGGGAATCCTTGCCCATCTCCTGCCTGGCCGGTTCTACCGGAGCAGCCGCGGGGGCAGTTCCGTATCCTCCGGTCGAAGAGGCGTATTCGTACGCGACCGAATCATCGGACTTATATCCCATCGATGACATGCAACCCGCAAGGATCGCCAGAGACAGGATAAGAACGCAGACTGCAGCAGTGGCCTTTTTCACAATTTTTGCCCCCTTTATTTCCCGTTGATGCTCATATGACGGAATTACCTGCAAAAATGTTCCCGGAAAAGATTTATTTCTTCAGTGTAGGCACCGCTTTCTGATAGAACGAAAGGATAATATCCCCGTCTCCGGGTCTGAGGCAGCGGCGGGGGATTATGTTTACGGACTTGCTGTTCGGGTAGATCATAATGCATTTTGGGTCCATATCCAGCCGCTGGATACTTTCCCAGCGGCATTTCGAAAATTCTTTGCCACGCCGGACTTCGACTCCTTGTTCGGTAAACGTATAGCTGAGGTTTCTCAGGCCCGCGCTGATCTTCCTGTAACCTGTCCGCGACGTGAACGGCCAGACTGCCAGCGATATGATGAGGGCGGCCGCGGGTATGATGAGTGCCAGCCATATCGACGCTTTCAGCAGGGCGCAGATCAGTATGGCGGCGATCTCCCCGGCTATCACCGACAACAACACCACGCGCCACCTTATCCGGCGCGTTGCCCGCGCATATTCTTCAAAGGTCAGGCGGTCGACGACCGCCGTCACAGCGGTTTTTGCCATGTTGTATCCCCTTTAATATGCAAACCCCCAGATTATGGAGCATTTTGCCTCGCGCCCGCAGACCGGGCAATTATCCGATATGTGCTCCTGGTCAAACGGCATGCATCGCGAGGACACTCCAGCCACTTCTTTCATCTTAAGCTCGCACTCAAGATCGCCGCACCACATCGTCTTTATAAAGCCGATCTCGTTTTTCGCTATCGCGACTGCTTCTTCAAACGTAGATGCAGTCCTGATGTTTGAATGGAGATGATCGTACGCTCTTTTATACATATCACCCTGGATCGTCGTGAGCATCCCGGTCGCTGCGCGGCATACATCGTCCAGGCTAACGGAGATCTTTTCCCCGTTGTCACGGCGCACGAGGACGCACCTGTTTTCGGCTATATCCTTCGGTCCGATCTCTGCGCGCAGGGGTATACCTTTCATCTCGTTCTGCGCAAACTTCCAGCCGGGGCTCTGGTCGCTCAGATCGACCTTTGCGCGCAGCCCTGCGTCGGTCAGTGCCCCGCAGAGCGACATCGCGGCTTCGGCAACACCCGCTTTGTGAGTGGCGATCGGTATAACGACTACCTGGACCGGAGCGATCACAGGCGGCAGAACCAGGCCGTTATCGTCGCCGTGCGTCATTATGATACCGCCGATAGTGCGCGTCGACAGGCCCCACGAAGTCTGGAAAGGAGCTCTGAGCTTATTGTCCTTATCGGTAAAGCATATATCGAATGCCTTTGCGAATCCGTCGCCGAAATAATGGGACGTACCTCCCTGGAGGGCCTTGCCGTCGTGCATCATACACTCGACCGTGTACGTGGCTTCGGCTCCTGCGAACTTTTCTTTATCGGTCTTTCGTCCGCGTATGACGGGCATGGCCATGCAGTTCTCCGCCACGTCCGCGTATATTTCGAGCATACGGAGCGTCTCCTCTTTTGCCTCCTCGGCCGTAGCGTGGAGAGTATGTCCCTCCTGCCACAGGAACTCCCTGCCTCGCAGGAACGGCCGCGTCGTCTTCTCCCAGCGCACGACGGAACACCACTGATTATAAAGCATCGGCAGATCCCGCCAGGACTGCAGAACGTGCTGCCAGTGTTCGCAAAACAGCGTCTCGGACGTGGGGCGCACACAAAGCCGTTCCGGCAGCTTCTCTTCCCCGCCCATTGTCACCCATGCCACCTCCGGAGCAAAACCTTCGACGTGGTCCTTCTCCTTCTGCAGCAGGGATTCCGGGATAAGCAGCGGCATCTGCACGTTCTGATGTCCCGTCTGCTTGAAGCGTCTGTCGAGCTGCGACTGAATATTCTCCCAAATGGCAAACCCGTACGGCCTCATGACGGTAAGTCCCTTGACACTTGAATAATCGATCAGTTCGGCCTTTGTCACAACGTCCGTATACCATTGTGCAAAGTCTTCTTTCATGGAGGTTATACGCTCCACCTGCTTTTTTTCGCCTGCCATTAAAAATGTTCCTTTCGACCGGTAGTACACCAAATATTAATCAATATTATATATTCCTCAGGAAATTGTCAATACAATCCCCCGGAGCATATGCTGTCTCGAATGACGCGGCCGCAGGCCGTAAAAACCAGCGGGAGGCTCATATGAACAACTTGAGTTTGAACGGATTTTTCCTCGGCGCCAACACGCCGGCCGGATTCCTTTCACTTTACGGTTCGGAGCTGTCGGGCTATGACAGGAAATACATATTAAAAGGCAGCCCCGGCTGCGGTAAATCAACTTTTATGCTCAGATGCGCAAAGGTGCTTGAGGAAAAAGGGGCGCAGGTCGAGTATATCCTCTGCTCTTCGGATCCCGACAGCCTTGACGGAGTGCTGATACCTTCACTCGGTACAGCGATAGTCGACGGCACTTTCCCCCACGTTGCCGAACCCGATTATCCCCTGGCAGGCGAATACTACGTTGATTTCGGTGCATTCTGCGATATCGCAGCCCTAAGGGGAATTAAAGAGGAGATCCGGGCAATTACCGACGAATACCATGCCGTTTACGGAAGAATTTACGGTTTGCTGCGCGCTGCAGGAGCGCTTCACAAAGAACGTGTTAATACGGTAAGGTCGATCTCGCGCGGACTTGAATTCCGCGCCGGGGGCCTCATAAAAAAACTGATCGGAAAAAAGAACGGCGATACCCAAGGTAAAGAGAGACTGAGGTTTTTATCCACAATATGTTCACGCGGTATCATACATCAGTATGAGGCCGCGCGTGCCCTGTGTTCGAAGATCTATGAGATACGCACAGATCACGATCTCGGCGGAGATCTGATCGCGGCAATACGCGGCGCCGCACTGGATGCGGGGCACGACGTGATAAGCTGCCCGTCACCCTGGGATCCAGGGGGACAGCCGATGCATCTGCTGATCCCGTCGCTCGATCTGGGGTTTCTGATGACAGGGAAAACGGATCCTCCCGAGAAAGGAAGCTTCAGGCGCATTCTCACCGACCGGACTGTCGACGGCTCCGAACTGTCACGGCAGCGGCCGTATCTTCGCTCCCTGCGTCAGAGCGAGAACGCCGTCGTTCTCCTCGCCGTCGATATACTGGCGCAGGCGAAAAACATACACGACCGGCTTGAGGCTCTGTATAATCCCCATATTGACTTCGGGCGTGTTTTGCAGTCTGCGGAAAGACTCGCCGGTGAACTTGCGCGTGGACTGTAATATATGGCCGTCCCGCTTATTGCCGGCCATGATCTTATATGCTCCTGCATATATCTCGGCCGCCCGGTTTTGCTCCGGACGGCCGATTAGTATAATCAGGTATATGCGGCTGAAGGATTGTCGCCCGTTTTTTTAATTGTCGATCACAAGCTTTCGCGTCTCCCATCTGCCCCTCAGGTAATAGACCCACCCGACTATCGCCGACATGTACGGCGAAAACGCCATCGCGATCCAATACCCCAAAGCGTCCAGGCCGAAAGCCCGGCCGAGCAGCAGGCCAAGCCCTGCCCTGCCGATAACTGCTTCAAATCCGGATATCGCAAAGCTCATCCCGGCGTCTCCGGCGGCGGTTATGACTGCGACGGGGCCCACACCTGTGACAAAACCGAAGAACATCGCACTCAAAACGATCACATATGTATGAGAAAGCTCGAGCGTGCCCGGATCCGACGTGAATATTCCGAATATCCGAGCCGGAAACAAGAGCAGCGCGGCGCTGATGATCAAAATGCATACGGCGCTCCATCCGGTCGAGATTAGCGTCACTCTCCTGACCCGGTCCGGTTTTCCCGCGCCGAGGTTTTGACCGTCCATCGCGGTCGCTGATTCGCTGAGGGTATTCGTGAACGTCGACTGCAGGCCTCCGATCTTCTGGCCTACTCCGCCGACAGCCGCATAGGTCACGCCAAATGAGTTCACTTGTGAGTTGATGATCAGATTTGACATTATCTGCACGCCGGAGCGCAGGGTAAGGGGCATGCCCATCTTCAACAGAGGTAAGAGTATGGTCCTGTCCGGTCTGAAACTATTCAGACCGAAATCAAAGTGAAATGACTCCTTGTGTTTGAACAGATATACGATCGATATTATGAATGCTGCGCCCTGACCTGTAACGACGGCAAGACCCGCGCCGAAACCGCCCCAGCGAAAACCGGCCACGAACAGAAAACACAGCAAAACGTTGATGACGGCGGATACAGCCGTGAACATCATCGGGTGCTTCGAGTCTCCCATGCCGCGAAGTGTCGCACTGACGGCGTTAAAACCGAACGAAAACACTATACCCGAAAAACACAGGGTGCAGAAAGCGTAGGTATCGTTCCAGGCCTCGTCCGGAGTGTTCATCCACATGAGCAGGTTTTCTGTCAGAGACAGGCTTATGACCGTAACGGCTGCAGCGCACAAAAGTAGAAGCGAATACATGTTTCCGATGATCTTGCTCACCGTCTTCATGTTCTTCGCGCCTACGCACTGCGAGATCATGATCTGCCCGGCCATTGCAAAGCCCATACAGATGCATGTGATGAAAAACGTCAGATCGCCGCCGATCGACATAGCGGCGATCCCTCCGCTCCCGGCAAAACGCCCGACAATTATCATATCCAGCGTACCGTAGCCGGTCAACATGAGATTAGCCAGGGCATATGGGTACGAGAATCTGAGCAGCTGTTTTGACACACTGCCCTGCGTCAGGTCGTTTACCACGGAGCGCTTTCCAGTCATGCCGGGCAGTATCCTTTCACGACATATAACAGAACGATTAGGTCAGGAGAGCTTTTCCTCGTTTTGTATCATCTCAAGCGTAACGTCTGAATGAGGCGCGTTGATCTCCTCGAAGTCGCGATATATCTCGAGCCCGGAGCCTGCGGGAATAAGTTTTCCTATTATAACGTTCTCCTTCAACCCCTGAAGCCTGTCTACTTTGCCTTTAATCGCCGCTTCGGTGAGCACTTTTGTCGTCTCCTGGAATGACGCAGCGGAAAGGAAAGAGTCCGTGGCGAGCGACGCCTTGGTTATGCCCATCAGAAGGACCGTCCCGGTGGCCGGTCGGAGCTCGATACCCTCCTCCTCCGCGCGTTTGCGGATACGCTCGTTTTCGTCTTCAAAGCGGAATATATCCACAGCCGCACCGGTAAGCAGATCGGTGTCCCCCGCGTCCTCGACCCTGATCTTGCGCATCATTTGGCGGACTATGACCTCGATATGCTTGTCGTTGATATCGACACCCTGCTGTTTGTACACTTTCTGAACTTCCTGGGTCAGGTACTCCTGGACCGCCTCGACACCGCGGATGCTCAGGATGTCATGCGGGTTAAGAACGCCGTCCGTGAGTTCGTCGCCCTTGTTTATCGTATCCCCGTTTGAGACCTTCAGCCTGACGCTGTAAGGCACGTGGTGTGTGACGACCTCGCCGTCGTCTGCTACGATACTGACGGCCCGTACGCTGCCGCGGCGCCCTTCCTCGATCTGGACGATGCCGGTGACCTCAGCCAGGATCGCCATCTTCTTCGGCTTTCTGGCCTCAAATAACTCCTCAACTCTCGGAAGGCCCTGGGTAATATCGTCTCCCGCCACGCCCCCAGTATGGAATGTGCGCATCGTCAGCTGCGTACCCGGTTCGCCTATCGACTGCGCGGCGATTATCCCTACGGCCTCGCCTTCGCCCACCTCTTCGTTGGTGGCAAGGTTCATACCGTAACACCGGGCGCACACCCCGCTTCTGGACCTGCAGCCGAGGACCGAGCGTATTTCAATGGAATGGATGCCCTTGGCCGCCAGGATCTCCGCGTCCTCTTCGGTAAACAGATGGTACTTGTCAAACAGGACTTCGCCGGTCTCCGGATCCACAACGTCCGCGACCGGGTAACGGCCTTTGATGCGGTTTGCGAAGCTCTCGATAACGTGATCTCCGCCGGTCATCTCTCTTACCGTGATGCCCTTTTCAGTACCGCAGTCCTTCTCCCTTATGATGACTTCCTGCGCTACGTCGACAAGCCGCCTTGTCAGGTAACCCGAGTCGGCGGTGCGGAGCGCCGTATCGGCAAGGCCCTTTCGCGCACCTCTGGAAGAGATGAAGTATTCAAGGACGCTCAGCCCTTCGCGGAAGTTTGACTTAATCGGGATCTCGATCGTGCGGCCGGACGTATCGGCCATCAGGCCGCGCATACCCGCGAGCTGCCTGATCTGATTCATGCTGCCGCGCGCTCCGGAGTTTGCCATCATATATATGGGGTTGAAGTGGTCAAGCGAGCCCTGCAGGGCGTCGGTGACGTCTTTTGTGGTCTGCTCCCATTCCTTGACGACCAGTCTGTACCGCTCGTCGTTCGTGATTAGGCCTCGCTTGTACTGGCGATCGATCTTGACGACCTGCTCTTCGGCAGCCTCGATCAGTTTCCTTTTTATATCGGGGACCGTCATATCGGAGATCGAGATCGTGATCGCGCCCTTAGTGGAATACTTGAAGCCCTGGGCCTTGATATTGTCGAGCACTTCCGCCGAGACGGTGAAACCGTGTTTGTGTATACAGCGCTCTATTATGGTTCCCAACTGCTTTTTTGTACAGACAAAGTTTACTTCAAGGTCGAGTTCGTGTTCGGGGTCATTCCTGTCCACAAAACCCAGGTCCTGAGGTATCGGTTCATTAAATATGAGGCGGCCGACCGTGGCATTTATCAGCCCGGTCTTCTTTACCCCGTTTATCTCACGCGTAACGCGCACGCGAATGGGCGAGTGGATATCGACCTCGCCGGCGTCATACGCCATCATGGCCTCGTCGACGCACGAGAACACTTTGCCGGTCCCTTTCCCTTCGCGCTCATAGGTCAGATAGTAAGACCCCAATACCATATCCTGCGTAGGCACGGTTACGGGCTGGCCGTCCTGCGGGCGCAGAAGGTTGTTTGCGGAGAGCATTAAGATCCGCGCCTCAGCCTGCGCTTCGGCGGACAGGGGGACGTGCACCGCCATCTGGTCACCGTCAAAGTCCGCATTATATGCCGTACAAACGAGCGGGTGCAGCCTGAGCGCGCGCCCCTCGACAAGTACCGGCTCGAACGCCTGTATTCCCAGGCGGTGGAGAGTGGGGGCGCGGTTAAGAAGCACGGGATGGCCGGTGATTATGGTCTCAAGAGCGTCCCACACTTCGGTGCGCCCGCGGTCGATCATTTTTTTTGCGCTCTTGATGTTGTTGGATATGCCGTCCTCCACGAGTTTCTTCATGACGAAAGGACGGAAGAGCTCAAGAGCCATCTCTTTGGGCAGACCGCACTGGTATATTTTCAGATCCGGGCCTACGACGATGACGCTGCGCCCAGAATAGTCGACGCGCTTTCCGAGCAGGTTCTGTCTGAAACGGCCCTGTTTTCCCTTCAACATGTCGGACAGAGACTTGAGAGCGCGGTTGTTGGCGCCCGTTACGGCCCTGCCGCGCCGCCCGTTATCGATCAGGGCGTCCACAGCCTCCTGCAGCATGCGCTTCTCGTTTCGAACGATGATGTCGGGCGCGTTCAGCGCGATCAGTCTCTTGAGGCGGTTATTGCGGTTTATCACGCGGCGGTACAGATCGTTAAGGTCGCTTGTCGCGAAGCGCCCTCCGTCCAGCTGGACCATTGGGCGAAGCTCGGGCGGAATGACGGGCACTGTCGTGATGATCATCCACTCGGGGCGGTTGCCCGACTGGTTGAAGGATTCGACGACCTCCAGCCGCTTGATGATGCGCAGCTTCTTTTGTCCCGAAGCCGCAGCCATCTCCTCGCGGAGCTGTGCCGCGAGCTTTTCGGGGTCTATTCCGGCCAGGAGCTCGCGGATAGCCTCGGCCCCCATGCCCGCTTTAAAGTCGTCTTCATATTTCTCTTTGAAGTCCCTGTATTCCTTATCCGTCAGGATCTGCTGCTTATCGAGCGGGGTATTGCCGGGGTCTGTGACTATATACGCGGCAAAGTACAGCACTTTCTCGAGGATCCGCGGTGACAGGTCAAGTAAAAGGCCCATGCGGGACGGTATCCCCTTGAAATACCATATATGGGACACGGGGGCCGCCAGCTCTATATGCCCCATGCGCTCGCGGCGCACTTTCGCCCGCGTGATCTCAACGCCGCAGCGGTCGCAGACTTTCCCTTTATAGCGTATCTTCTTATATTTGCCGCAGCGGCACTCCCAGTCTTTGGTCGGTCCGAAGAT
>JAAYAR010000033.1 GCA_012719235.1 Clostridiales bacterium | reverse complement strand
CTGTCTGGCTCGCTTTGTATTCCTCGATAACTTTCTGCTGTGTCATGGGTGATGCTTCCTCGTAGCGGACAAATTCAAACTCAAAGGAGCCCCTTCCCTGAGACATGGAGCGAAGGTCGATTGCGTATGACGTCATGCTGCCCATAGGTATCTCGGCCTCGATCGTCTGCCAGCCGGGTTCTGCCGGGTTCATGCCGAGCACGCGGCCGCCCCTCTTGTTGAGATCGCCCATAATGTCTCCCGTATTTGTTTCGGGAACAGTAACCTTAAGAAGGCCGATAGGCTCGAGCAGGACGGGCGAAGCCTGCGGCAGACCCGCCTTATATGCGAGGGAGGCGGCGGTCTTGAACGCCATTTCGGAGGAATCTACCGGGTGGTAAGAGCCGTCGACAAGCGTGGCTTTGAGGTTCACGATGGGGTAGCCCGCCAGCACGCCGCGCTGTATGCTCTCGCGCAGGCCTTTTTCAACTGCGGGGAAGAAGTTCTTCGGGACAGCGCCGCCGAAGATCTTCTCTTCAAAGACAAGGTCCTCCTCTTCGCCGGGCTCAAACTCGATCCATACGTCACCGAACTGGCCGTGCCCGCCGGACTGCTTTTTGTGGCGGCCCTGGACTTTGACCTTTTTGCGGATCTTCTCCCTGTAGGCGATCCTCGGTGCGGTCAGCTCGACGTCGACGCCGAAGCGGGTCTTGAGGCGGGAGCAGAGCACCGCGAGGTGGATATCTCCGGCGCCGGAAAGTACAAGTTGTTTTGTTTCGGAGTTGTTCTCAAGCGTGAACGTCAGATCCTCTTCGTTCATGCGGGTCAGGCCGCTTGAGATCTTTTCATCCTGTCCCTTGACCTTCGGGGAAATGGCCATCGAATAGACGGGCTTCGGATACTGTACGCTCCTGAGCGTCACGGGGAACTTCGGATCGCAGAGCGTGTCGTTTGTCTTTGTGTCGGTGAGTTTTGAAACGTTGCCGATGTCACCGCAGATTATCTCGTTGACCTCGGTGTTTTTCTTTCCTCTGGAGACATAGATGTGAGAGATCTTCTCGGTCGACTCGGTGCGGGTATTGAGCAGCGTCGTGTCGGGCGTAACTTTACCGGACATCACTTTGAAATAGGAGAAGCGTCCATACTGGTCGGACACTGTTTTATACACAAAAGCAACCGTGGGGCCATCCGGATCCACGGGGATCTCGGGGTTGTCTACATCGAGAGGGGAGGGCGCGTAGTCGGTGAGGCCGCGCAGAAGGAGTTCCGTTCCGAGGCCCGTCATAGCGCTACCGCAGAATACGGGGGCGATCGATAAAGAGCGGACACCGGCTTTGATACCTTCTTTCAGTTCCTCCGGAGTGAAAGCTTCGCCGCCGAAATACTTCTCCATAAATTCTTCGCTTGTCTCAGCAACGCTCTCGCTGAGAATATCGGCGTATTTGGCGATGGTGTCACTCATAGAAGCGGGCACGCTTATCTCTTCGGTCTTTGTTCCCGACGTCCTGTATGCCTTGCCGGTTACAAGGTCGTATACGCCGACAGCCTTATCGCCCTCAAGAACCGGGATCACAACGGGTACTACGCTGATGCCGAACATGTCGCGCAAGGCGTCCAGTACGGAATAAAAATCGGCGTGTTCCTCATCGAGCTTGGAGATATAGAAAAGTCTCGGCAGTTTGCGGTCGGAAAGATACTTCCACGCCTTCTCGGTGCCCACACCTATACCGCTCTTCGCGGTCAAAACGACAAGTCCCGATTCGCTGACGCGCAGGGCCTGAAAGACTTCACCGACAAAATCAAAGAAACCCGGCGTGTCGAGAATGTTCAGCTTGGCTCCGCCGAACTCGACCGGCAATACAGTCGCGGAAATAGAAAACTGCCTCTTGATTTCTTCGGGATCGTAATCGCTCACGGTGTTTCCGTCGGCTGCTTTGCCCAAACGGTCGATCGCCTTCGTCAGATACAGCATACTCTCCACGAGCGCCGTTTTTCCGTCTCCTCCGTGGCCGAGAAGACTGACGTTACGAATATCCTTGGTGCTGATCATGATTGAATTCTCCTTCACCATATCTTTCCCCAAACGAAAAATGTCATTTGAAGATATATTATCAAAGAAGCCGTTTGCGGCAAGCATTCGGACGCTTTAATATTTGAATACAAGGCCCGCCGGCAGCGGAAAGCGGCGCCCCGTGGCCCGGGGTCCGCGTTATGGAAAAACCGGGCGGCATAACGGGATAGTGACTCGGACAAAAAACACTTGTTCTTTGACACGCTCAAAGGGGATAACCCCCTTGTTCTGAGCACACACTGAAATATTATAATGCGACAAACAGCGTTATTCAAGAATAAATTTCACCATTGGCGAAAAAACGGCAGGTCAAAGCCGTCCGGTCCCCGACCCGATAAAGAATGTGGGCAGAAGCCAGAGCAGGTTATAAATAAGGAGGTTTGCGGCCGAAGCGGCACTGTAGCTGCCGGACAGGCCCAAAAAGAACATAAACTCAAGGCCGAGCACCGCAGCCCCCAGCGCCAGGAGGCATGACAGGATCGTTCGCCGCGTCAATTTGCGGCAGCCTATCAGCAGGCAGGCAAAGGCGGTGAGGCCTTCGCGGCAGATGATGCCCGAGGGGATGCGGCCGCTTTTTGAGGAATCGGCGAGGGAATGAAACCTTCCGCTTTCCGTCAGGTCCGGGAAAAACATCCTGTCGGTCTTTGTCAAAAACTCCTCCTCTATCATTTCCCTGTCGATCAGAAAATCCTTGAGCGCCAGTATCGGCTTGAAACCGGGTTTGCGCGACAGGATCCTCATTGAAGCCGCAATACTCGGAGAAGCCGAATAGTTTATTATGAAAACGGCGGTCAATACTCTGTTTATCGCGAGGTATATCCCTTTTTTGACCATCAGGGCGCTGTACAGCTCGATCTCCTGCTTTCGCATGAAAGCGCTTGAGCCGATGTATATGTGGCAGCCCTGCACGTCCGCCACATAGCCGCCGCTGTTGTCAAAATGAAGGTTTTCGACAGGCCTGCGCGTGCCGCCCTGTTCGCGCATAAGTTCGAGAAACGGCCGGGCAAGTTCGCTCCCGGACGCGTCGATCACGCTTGCCGAAACAGACAGGACCCATTCTACGGATGACGGGCCTATTATCTTCATGCCGCTCAGAGCCGCTTTGCCGGGAGGGAAGAGATCGCTGTCCGTGATGACCACACCTCCGCCGCGGGAGACTTGTTTCGCTCCTGTCCACGAAGTAACGGCGGCGCCGTAGCTCTGCAGGACTTTGTTCAGCTTTCTCAACGGGAGGGCATAGCAAAGCGAAGACGAGAAGGCGGCGCAGGCGCAGCTGAGTGAAGCCAGTGCCCTGAGAAATCCGGTCAGGCCTCTGCCGTAGAGCAGAACGATCAGTGAGGAAACAATAACAAGGATCAGTATGGCAGGGCATGCAATGGTGAAAAGCCGCTGCGAACCGTCTTCCTCGGTGCAGCTTTCAACAAAATCATTCGGATCGACGCCCTGTTTGATTATAATATCCCCGCCGTCCCAATCGCCGCTGCGCCGGATTACGGCCTGTGGCTCACCGCTGGATAAATACAGCTTGTAGCATGTGCGGTTGGCCCGCAGTTTTGCAAGCAGCCCTAAGCGGAAGAACAGGACCGCGCATGACCCGACAGCGCAGAAGGGGAGCCCCATAGCCTTCTCCGGCGCGACGATGCCTACGATCGCGTGGAGAGCCGAAAAAAGGCAGGCAAAGGCAATAACGCTCTCTGTTCTCGGCTGCAGGATAAGGATATCTTTAACGCCCCGCAGTATTACGTCGAGACCCAGAGCACAGCATGACAGGTGGAGCACGAGCAGCATAGCGGACGAGAACCGGAGGTTCTGACCGAATATCGCCGCCGCGCCGTCGAGCTTGGTGCTCAACGTTATCAGCGCCATAACGGCTGCGATAATTGTCAGAGGCCACATCCGCGCGCGGATCGCCGCAATACGCTTTTCACATAAGCGTGCCGCCTCTTCGGGTGTAACGGTCCGGATCTCGGCATCGCGGCGCTCCGGGTTATTTATCTGCTGCGGCCTGCGGATGGCGTTTGCGAGGTCCGTGGTGTCGGCAGTCATCGCCGAAAACCGTTCGTTCTCCCTCGGTGTTGACGCGGATCCCCGGCGGCTGTCTCCGTCTGAGAAGCCCTCGACGCTTTTCTCGGAGCGCTCGATCTGTCTCCAGACCCAGACTTTTCTTTCCTGCGCCGGCGTCGGCGGGTCCTCGCCCGGCGGGGTTGAGTCTTTTTCGGGCTGACTCTTCTCCTCTTCGGCGGGCGAGCCTGTGTACTCGGCAAGGATCTCCTCAAGAGAGGTGTCGCTGCCGTTTTCTTCAGGTGTAAATACTTTCAGATGCTCACCTCCGGTAACCATTGAGATCTCATTTCAGGCTGCCGCTTATCCTCTGGCGCACGGCTTCAAAAAGAAACACGCCCGCTGCGACCGAAGCATTCAGGGAGGACAAGTGTCCCAGCATTGGAATGGATACGATAAAATCACAGTTTTCCCGCACGACCCGGCTGATGCCTTCGCCTTCGGACCCCACAACAATAGCGCTCGGTCCGCGCAGATCAGCGTCATATAAGCTCGAAGCGCCCTCCGCTGCGGCGCCGAAAACCCATATTCCCCGCTCTTTGAGGCCGCGCAGAGCCGCGCTTATGTTAGGGACTCTTACGATCGGGATATACTCCAGGGCGCCCGACGCGGCTTTTGCCGCCGCTGCCGTCAGCCCGGCGCTGTGCCTCTTGGGTATTATCACTCCGTGGGCTCCGGCGCACTCGGCGGAGCGGACGATCGCTCCGAGATTCCCGGTGTCCGATATACCGTCGCATACCACGATCAGCGGGGGACGCCCGCTCTGTTGCGCCAGGGTGAATATGTCATCGATTGATGCATACTCGGCGGCGGCGGCTACCGCTATGACACCCTGATGGGCGTGCGACAGGCTCATGGAGTCCAGTTTCTTTCTCGAGACCCGAACAACGGGGATGCCGCGCTCAGCCGCGATCGAGGCGAGATGGCGCAGAGAGGAATCCCCTTCTTCGGACACAAACAGCTTGTCTATCGGGCGGCCGCGTTTAAGCGCCTCTGTAACAGCGTTTCGCCCCTCGATCCTCCCGCTGTCGACGCTTTCTATCCTGTCGTCCGTCACAGGCTCTTGATAAGCGAGGAAAGCGATATTATGAGCAGCAGGCAGATCCAGACTATGAGGGATATGCGCTTTTCCTCATTGACGAAGCCGACGACGGCCAGCGCGATCTCCGCGATCACCGCGGCGATAACGAAGGTGAGCTTGTCGATAACAAGCGGGCTGCCCCCGAAATTAATGATCGTAGTGATCTGTGCCGGGCACAGGAGATATATCAGAATATCCGTGATAATTGCCGCCGCCAGAACGCAGATCAGCACAATTTTCCGGCGTTTGTTCTGCTTTGCGCGGTAAGCGGCGTCATAAGAAGCTCGGTCGGTGTAATAAGTGGGCATGTTATATTTCCTTTCGTACCTCAGAGCGCATATTCAATAGCGTTCCCAATGGACTTTATTTTCATCATATCTGTCCTCAAAGGGTTTTTCTTCTCCCTTATACCCGCATGCGACAACGCTGAACGGGACAACGTCCTCGGGAATGGAGAAAAATTCGCGCAGTTTCCGGACCCTGTCCTCGTCGGGCCAGGTACCGATCCACACGCCGCCAAGACCCTCTTCTTCAAGCTGCAATAAAATGTTTTCGGTCGCGGCCGAGAGATCCTCCACCCACCAGAGCATATCATTCATGGTTTTTTTAAGATTCGCAAGCGTGATTATTACAAAAGCGGCGTCCCCGGCCATGGATGAATATCTGCTCATTGACGCAATGAATTTCTTCGCTTCTTCGTCTTTTACGACAATGAACTCCCAGCACTGGGTGTTTCCCGCGCTCGGGGCCTGCATCGCGGCCCTGAGCACCGACGTGATCTTTTCATTGTCTGCCGGCAGCTGCCGGAACTTCCGTATCGAGCGCCTGTTCCTGATGCTTGTCACCATAATTATTCCTCCAAACAGCGTACTTGTTTTAACCTAAAACGCCCGAGCTCACGAGTCCGTACAGGTGCAGAGCGTCTGTCAGGCTGTAATGATCATCAAACCCGAACTCGCGCCCGGCCCCCATCGTGACGAGGATGTAACGTTCTCCATGTATCTCGGTCATGCTCGCAAGGCACTGGCCGGCGGGCGTCGTAAACCCGGTTTTCGCGCCCATGATCTCTCCTCCCCGGAAGGATAAGTCGTACGCTCCGGATAGTAAATAGTTTCTGAGCCGGATGCCTTCGGGCGAAGAGGCCGTCGCGGCTGTCGTATGCTCCGCGGTAGTAAACAGCGTATGGAAAAAATCGTTTTTCAGCGCATAACCAAGCAGGAGGGCGAGGTCGCCGGCAGTGGAATACTGATCGACGTCATGCAGGCCCGTCGGGTTTGTAAAATGGGAGCCTGCCATTCCGAGAGAAGAGGCCTTTTCGTTCATTTTTTCCACGAATCCCCGGATGCTGCCCTCGGTCGCTGTAGCGAGCGCGTTGGCGCAGTCCGCGCCCGACGAGAGCATCAGGCCGTACAGGAGGTCCGATACGGTAACGGTATCGCCCGCCCTGAACCCCGCGACCGACGCGCCGGATTCGAAAAGCCCGCTGAGCATCTCTTCGGTTATCGTGACGAATTCGCCGGTCGGTATTCCGCTTTCAAGAACGACTACTGCCGTGAGTATCTTTGTCAGGGAGGCCGGGTAATTGGGGGCAGACGCGTTGTTTTTATAGACGGTTTCGCCGGTGTCCAGGTTGACCAGCTGAGCACAGGCGCTGAATATGCCCTTGTTGAGTTTTACCTTTACATTTTTAAGGGGCGGAATATTCTCCTCGGAGGCATAGACCTCATACGGGAGAAAACTGGCGGGGTATGTATATTTGCCGCCGGTTATGTCGTGATTTTGCTCTGCGCCGTCCGCAATGTCGTCTGGCTCGCCGCCGCTTTCCCCGGGTGTGTCGCCGTCGTCCGTACCGGCGGATGGCTCATGCGCGTCCGGTCCTTCAGCCGCCGGGTCTATCTTCTCCCCCGGCGCGGAAGAGGAAGGCGGAGAACTCGCGATCTGCCGCAGTTTGTCATTCTCAAAGAAAAAGAACCTGACGGCTGCCGCGGCAAGCAGGACAAGAACCACGACAGGCAATACCAGCGCGAGGACTCTCAGGGCTCCCGATGACGCTCCGCGCTCTTTTGTGGTCCCCCGCTTCACAGCGCCAGCTGAAATCCGAAGACCAGCAATACGCGCGACGTGATGTATAAAGCCATTGCTCCGAATTCACCAAGTTTCATGTTCAGGATTCTGTTTGAGAAAAGCAGCGTAAACGCGTAGTGAACAAGCGCCAGAAGCGCCCCGACAGCAATCAGGATGGTGCTCGTTTTCATATTCGAGAACACGCCGATCGTCGCGCATGCCGGAAATACGCACATATAGAGCAGGAAAAAGCAGGTTTTAAAAACGTCTTTCTGCGGAAGATTGGCATAGATGCGGAAAAAGACGATGATCAGCAAGGTTATGTATACCAGAAAGACAGTGAAATTGATGTGCGGCGCGACGAAAGCCCACAATCCGTTTATATAGCAGCCGGCGGTAAAAAGAGCCACACAGATCGCCATCAGGGGCTCCGCCCATTTATCCGACAGCTTATTCACCACAAGGACCACATTGAAGATCGTCTCGAATATCAGAGCCCCTATGATCCACAGATCACCGTCGAAGTCGTTGATGCTCAGGAAACACAGAAGCAGCGCCGGCGCAATAAGAAGCTGAACGATCCTGGCCGGCAGCTTCAATCTGAGCACGCAGAAGAGCAGTTCGGAAGCCGCCGTCACAATGAAGAATACTAAAGATAAAATGATCAAAACACTTCACCGGCTTCCTTTCTTCATATTTGCATATTCGCGTTATCAATTGTCTGCGCGGACCGCGCTGATAAAGATCCTCTCGTCGCCGTCTTCCGGCGGGCGCAGCACGAGGGTGCCGAAATACCGTATTTGTTCAAACCCGGCGCACTTCAGGCAGTCCTCAAGTTCTTCAATGCCGTAGGCGCGCTGCACGTGCTCCTCCGTATTCAGTTCCCATAACGTACCCCTGCGCTGAAAAAGGTCAACGGTATAGCGGAAGAGCCTGCTGTCCTCGCTGAATTCCGTTCGCCAGACGCAATATACATCCTCGGTCTGGTCGACAAACAAACCGTCGCGGTATTTGCGGAATTTTTCCAGGGTATTTACGTCAAAGATAAAGAGTCCTCCGGGTTCGATAAACTGACTGAGTCTTTTAAACGAACTCTTTAGAGACCTGATGTCCGTAATATAGTTCACGCAGTCGAGCGAGCATACCGCCGCTTCAACCGTCCCGTAAAGATCAAGCGTCCGGAATCCCTGGCAAATGAACAGAGGATTGTCTGGCCTCCTGCAGCCCCGCGACTGACTTGCCACCGCGAGCATCTCGGGTGAGGGGTCGGCTGCCGTTACATCGTAGCCTCTGTCCGAAAGAATATAAGACAGGGTGCCGGTACCGCAGCCGATATCCAGGATCGTTCCGGGTCTCCTGCCGTAAAGAGAAAAGATCTTCTCGTAAAAATCCGCGAACGCGCCGTAATCGATATCCCTCATGAGGTCGTTGTATACGGCGGAGAGCGACCCGTAGGGGATCATGCGTCCCGGTCCAGCCTGGATATCACTTTGTCATACCCGCCCGTGCCGTAGTTCAGGGTCCTGTTTACGCGGCTTATCGTCGCGCTGCTGGCGCCCGTTTTTTCCAGTATCTCGTTGTAGCTGTGCCCCTGCCTGAGCAGCCTCGCCACCTCAAAGCGCTGCTCCAGAGCCGCGAGCTCGGCTACGGTGCACAGATCCACAAAAAAATCGTAGCACTCCTGAGCGTCTTTGATCAGGAGGATCGAGCGGTAAAGCGTATCGTCTTGCATTTCATACTTTTTTGTATTTTTCATATGCCTGAGTGTTCCTTTCCGGCTCTTCAGCAACTTGTGGGCAATGCGCCTGTATCGCCTTCCGGTTCCGTCATGGCGGCATTTATCCCGCAGAACGAAAAATGACCGGAATGTGCCGTTTCGGCAGCATTTTTTCAGGCGCGGCGCAGAATCCGATTTACTCTACCATAATGCTTTAAGAAAGTAAAGCGCGGCGCGGGTAAATCGGGCAGATCCCCCGGCAACAAATCGGCGTATTTTGAATAAGATGCACCGGGGGCGGTTACTATGGTCCGCAAAGACAGGGGCGCTGCGGCGCCCGGGGTTTATGAGCGTACATTTCTTGCGGATGGAGAAAAGATACTCTCTGTCCGCATCACATATCCGCTGGCCGGCTGGGATTGCGAAAACAGAGGGCTCAAGCGCATCGAGAAATTCTATAAGAAGATATTCGGGAGCTTTCAGAAGTATTGTCAGAACCGCCTGCGTGCGGAGGCTGAACAGGACAGAAAAACCTGTCTTGAGCAGGGGATAAAGTTCAAGCCGTATCACGCGAGCCTGTGCCACAGCGTCACGTATTATTCCGACGGAATTCTCAGCATCTTCTATGACAGGCGTGAAGAAAAAGACTCTACGCAGAGATTCCTTGCGAGGTACTCGGAGACCTGGCATACGCGCAGCGGAAAACTATTTGAGATGAAGGATTTTTTCGGCGGGGGAAGACACTGGAAGAAGGACGTCATCGCAGCTGTATCCGCGGCCGCGGAATACGCCGTGGCGGAAGGAAACGACGTTCTCTATCCGGACTATGCGAAACTGATCCCGAGATATTTCAGCGCGCGCAGGTTTTATCTTACGAGCAGAGGCGTGGCGGTCTTCTTCCAGCCGTGCACACTGGGACCTCCGGAAGAAGGGGTGCCCGTGTTCGAGATCCCCTTGACGGAACCTGTGACCGACGAAGAGGAGGAGACTATTTTGTGAGAGTGCGCCGCACGGCGTCTTTCCAGGCGTTCAGGGCGGCGGCTCTTCGCGATTCGTCCATCGAGGGTAAAAACACACGGTCCGTATCGCGCTGCCTGAGAAGGTCTCTGCAGTCCGCCCAGACTCCCGCGGCCAGCCCCGCCAGATATGCCGCCCCCGCCGCGGTCGTTTCGACCATGGACGGGCGAATGACTGGGATATTGAGAAGATCTGCCTGAAACTGCATCAGAAAGTCGCTGGCCGACGCCCCGCCGTCCACACGCAGCTCTTTCATCGGGGCGGACATCCCGGCTTCCATCGCGTCGATAAGCATCGCCGTCTGGAAAGCGATGCTCTCGAGCACCGCACGGGCTATATGAGCCCGGCCGGTCCCTCTCGTAATGCCGCATATCAGCCCGCGGGCGTCCATATCCCAGTACGGCGCTCCGAGACCTGTGAAAGCCGGGACCATGTAGACGCCTCCCGTATCCGGGACGCTGCCGGCGAGGTCGTTGATCTGCGGCGAGGACTCAAAGAAACCAAGCTCGTCTCTGAGCCACTGTATTGCGGAACCCGCGTTGAAAACGCTGCCTTCGAGGCAATAAGTCGTCATGCCGCGGACAGTCCATCCGACGGATGAAACAAGCCCGGAGCTGCTGCTCAATATCTCTCCGCCCGTATTCATGACAGCGAAGCATCCGGTTCCGTACGTATTTTTTGTCATGCCCGCATCAAAACAGCACTGGCCAAAGAGCGCTGCCTGCTGGTCGCCGGCCGAGCCGCACACGGGGATGCCCTCCAGCGCTTCAAGCCCGGGTATCCCCGGCTTGATTCGGCC
The DNA here is from genome assembly GCA_012719235.1 of Clostridiales bacterium. GTDB lineage: Bacteria > Bacillota > Clostridia > Oscillospirales > Oscillospiraceae > JAAYAR01. The sequence continues at coordinate 5,179 of JAAYAR010000033.1, read as the reverse complement.
GTAGATCTCGCTGTTTTGCACAGGCTCCGGCAGTATGCTCCGCGGGACACCGAGCGCATAGCACAGCTCGTCGTCCCAGCGCAGGTTTTTTATGTCGAAGAGCATCGTCCTTGAGGCGTTTGAATGATCCGTTACGTGGCGGCCCGTGAGGTTCCATATGAGCCAGCTGTCGACGGTACCGCCGAGAAGGAGGCCGCCGGCTGCGCGCTCATACAGACCGTCGACGTTGTCTAGCATCCATTTGAATTTCGTACCCGAGAAGTAGGCGTCTATCAGAAGGCCGGTCTTCTCCTTCACGTAGCCACCGAGGCCCTCTTTTTCCAGAGCCTCGCAGATGTCCGCCGTGCGCCTGCACTGCCAGACTATCGCATTGTATACACTCTTCCCGCTGACGGGGTCCCAAAGAATGGCCGTCTCGCGCTGATTTGTTATTCCGACGGCCTCGATATCGGCAGGAGATAACCCGCTCGCTTCGAAGGCTTCGCTGAGAGCCCGGGCAGCTGTTGCAAACAGTTCCTGCGGGTCATGCTCGACCCATCCGGGCCTGGGGTAATACTGTGTTACAGGATGCCGGGCTATTGAGACGACATGCCCGTCAGGCGCGAAGACGAGCGCCCTTGAGCTTGTCGTGCCCTGGTCTATTGCAATGATATATCCGCCCATAAAAGTCCTTTCCGTACGCTGCGCCGTGCGCAGTTAAGGTCCCGTGTAATTGCTTACGGTTTGAACCTCATTTTACGTACAGGGTGAAGACGCAGTCTTCACCCTGTACGATCGAAAGCGTCGTATCGCGAACAATCAATCCTTGAAAGATATGCCGTAGACGTTCACGTCCACTTTGCTCACGGTCAGGCCTGTAACAGCCTCTATCGTCTCCTTGACAGCCGACTGCACCGCTGAAGCGACGTCAATGATCGTGTGGCCGTATCGCACGAGAATGTTGCACTCGATCGCGACCGTACCCGAGGGGGGCGTGGAAAAACTCAGCCGCACAGCCCTTGCGAGCCGTTTTTTATCGGCCGTCTGAATGCCTCCCGCTGTTTTGCAGCATCCGGGTATGCAAACGCCCGACACGTCAAGCATCGTTGCCGCAGCGATGACCGCTATGACCTCTTCGCTGATGTTTACCGTGCCGCCTTCTTCGATACTGGTTATATATTCCTTTGATTCACCCATTGGAGCCTCCTGTTCTAAATACCTCTGCCGGGGCAGTGGGGACACGTACTGTCTTCGCTTATCTGCGTTCCCTGCCGCGAAGAACGCAAAGAGCGGAAAAAAGTCTGTAGAAGCCCCGCACATTCTTCGGAGAGCAGGCCGCCGAACGATGCGGGTCTGTGGTTGAGCGGAAAAGAGAAAAGATCGAATACGCTTCCGCAGGCTCCCGCCTTGGGGTCCTTCGCTCCGAAATAGACGTTGGGGATGCGGGCGTTTACGACTGCTCCCGCGCACATGGGGCACGGTTCGAGCGTTACGTAGAGGTCGCACATGAAAAGTCTCCATCCCCCGAGCCGGCGGCAGGCGGCCGCGATGGCCTCAATCTCGGCATGGGCGACAGCGCTGCGGTCCCTTTCACGCCTGTTGCGCCCCTCGCCGACTATCTCTTCGCCGTGGACTATTACGCATCCGACGGGGACCTCGCCGTCAGACATGGCCTCCTCGGCAAGCGTGAGTGCGCGGCGCATGAATCTCTCGTGCATGGATCAGGTGTCGTCAGAATTGATAAGTCCGTAATTGCCGTCTTTTCTGCGATAGACGACGGCGAATCTGTCCTCGTTGGCCGAATTCCTGAACGCATAGAAATCGTGTTCCAGCAGGTTCATCTGAAGCACCGCCTCCTCGGGAGGCATCGGTTTCATCGAGAAAGTCTTTGTGCGGATTATCTTGAATTCCTCTTCATCTTCATCCTCGGTGTAATAGCCCGAAGCGGGGACAGCGTCTTTGGCAAACGCGCCGGAGCGCAGCTTTTTCTCAAGGCGTGTCTTATTGCGGTGGATCTGCTTCTCAATCGCCGCCACTGCGGAGTCTATTGAGGCGTACATATCGTTGGTTGTTTCGCTGACACGGAAATAAAGACCGCTGCTGCGGACAGTGAGCTCCACTTTATGCCGGCCGCGCTCGATTTCGTAAGTTACAAAGGATTCCGCATCCTGCTTAAAGTAGCGGTCAAGTTTACCGATCTTTTTCTGCGCATACTCGTTGAGAGTGTCGGGTATGGCAATTTTTTTGTCAATAAAAGTAAACTTCATTTCAGGAACCCCTTTCAATATCCGTGGGAACGCTGCAGGTATTTTCAGTCCCCATTTTTCTGTGCAGCCGCTGCACGGTAGCGGCTGCCCTGCAGATATATTATACCATGAGTCGGCATCTCTAACAACCGCTAATTAAGGCAAATAACAGCTCAAAGCCCCGAAGCTCCCTTTGCGGGGCAACAGCGGCGAGCTACAGCACGGGCGGCAGTATCTCGATCTCGAGCCCCCTGTCAGCCGCGTATGCGACGGTTCGGGACGTTCCCCCCGGTGAACCGTCAAAAACGGCGATCAGCATCGAGGAGTTCTGGACCATGTAGCGGTTGCGCCTGTGCATGCAGTCGTAATCGTATTTTGCGCTGACTACGCTGATCATGTCGCTCTGTGCGAGAAGCTTCATATATCGCTCTTTCCCGGCGCGAGGCCAGGCGCGGCTCTGTGTGGGGCAGGGGACGGCCGCTTCGATCCGGACGCCGCAGCGCGAGCTGCGGAGCTTCATGACCGCCTCAAAGAACAACATATCGCTGCCCCTGGCCATACCGCAGATAAAGTGCCGCTTCCCGGCCTCATATGCCCTTTCGAGGCTGGCTTCAAGACGAGCGAGAAGATTCAGGCACAGGGGATCCTGTTCGTTGGTTCCCCAGGGCAGCTTTTCCGGGCGGTGGCCCGTGAAACAACACGTTATCGCTCTTGTGGAGTCGCATGGTCTCATGGCATAATCCTCCGGGCCGTGCGGGATGTTCCGAAATCGCGGGACGCGCCGGCAAACAAAATCTGTTCATGTTTATGAAATTTTCTTAAAGCGCTTGCATTCCGTATCTGGGCCCGGTATAATAATTACGCATTTGAAAAGATGTCTTCAAGGCGAGGTGTAAATCCTCACCGGCGGTAAAGCCCGCAAGCGCGACAGCGCACGAACCGGTTAGATCCCGGTGCCGACAGTAACAGTCTGGATGGGAGAAGACGTGCAGTGCCGGCCTTTGTCGGAAACACGCACCCGGAAGACTTATCTTTCGGGTGTAATTTTTCGAAATGAGGTAGAGACAATGAGGTTAACCACAAAGACACTCGCTTTCGGAGCAATGCTTATCGCGATTTCGGTCATACTTATCTGGGCTGTCCGTTTCCCGATCTTTCCCGCCGCAGCGTTCCTGGAATACGATTTTGCCGATATTCCGATAATCCTCGGCACATTCGTCTACGGGCCCGTCATGGGGCTGATACTGACCGTGGCCGCCTCCGTTATTCAGGGGTTGACAGTGAGCGCGAAGAGCGGGCTCTACGGAATACTGATGCACATAATAGCGACAGGGGTGTTTGTAATTGTCGCCGGAAGTATATACAGCGCGGGAAAGTCGAAGAAAAGAGCGGTTCTTGCTCTCGGGTGCGCACTGGTCGCCGAGATCGCGGCAATGGTGATCGCGAACCTTTTTATCACACCGCTGTTTATGGGGGTCCCGCGCGCGGCTGTGGCCGGAATGCTGCTCCCCGTGATCATACCGTTCAACGCGATAAAATTCGGCGCAAACTCGATCATCCTGTTCTTCATATATAAACCGATATCCAAGTGGGTAAAAAAAGAAGTGAGCAGGAAAAAAGAGCGGGCGCTCGACAACTGATAAAAGCCTTTGCCGACAGCCGGCGCGATGCCCGTCAGTTCACGTCACCGGAGCAGGCGGCGCTGCCGCGCAGGGCTTTGAGCACATTCTCCCATCGTTTAAACGAAGACCTCTGAAAAGTTTAACCTGAAAACCGCTGCCGCAGATTCCTGCTGGGATCTGCGGCAGTGATAATTACGGGGGCCGACAGTATTTATATGTTTGCGGCGCTCCTGAGATCCCGGACTCTGTCGGTCCGCTCCCAGGGGAGATCGAGCTCCGGACGGCCGAAGTGGCCGTAAGCCGCCGTCTGGAGATATATGGGCCTGCGGAGCCCGAGCGTCTCGATGATCGCGCCCGGCCGGAAGTCGAAAACTTCCCGGGCAATATCCGACAGCCGGCTGTCCGGAATTATACCGGTGCCCCTTGTGTCCACGAACACGGAGACGGGATGCGCTACGCCGATGGCGTATGCCAGCTCGATCTCGCATTCGGATGCCAGTCCTGCGGCCACGATGTTTTTTGCGGCGTAACGCGCCATATATGAGGCGGATCTGTCGACTTTCGTGGGGTCTTTTCCCGAGAAAGAGCCGCCGCCGTGCGCGGCGCGACCGCCGTATGTGTCGGCTATGATCTTCCGTCCGGTGAGGCCCGAATCCCCGACAGGGCCGCCCGTAACGAATCTGCCCGTAGGGTTGATATAGATCTTCGTGTCACTGTCGATAAGCGAGGCTAACGTCGGCAGGATGACAGCGTCCATTATTCCGCTGCGGAGATCTCCGGCGGACACGTCCGGGTCGTGCTGCGCCGACACGACGACGGTGTGCACCCTCTCTATGGAACCGTCGGAACCGTACTGGACTGTCGTTTGAGCCTTTCCGTCCGGGCGCAGCCACGGCAGCATCCCTGTTTTACGCACATCGGCGAGCTTTTTGGTAAGCTGGTGTGAAAACGTGATCGGTGCCGGCATGAATTCCGGTGTCTCTTTGCAGGCATAGCCGAACATCATGCCCTGGTCTCCGGCCCCTATAAGATCGAGCGGGTCGGAGCCGCTGGAGCGGGATTCAAACGATTGGTTCACTCCGAGTGCGATATCCGGGCTCTGCTCATCTATTGACGTGATCACGCAGCAGCTAGAACCGTCAAAGCCGTATTCCGGCTTGTCGTATCCTATCGAGCGTATCACGTTACGGGAGATATCCGGGATATTGACGTAGCAGCTCGTGGTGATCTCTCCAAACAGGAATACGAGGCCTGTCGTTACAGAACACTCACATGCGACGCGGGCGGCGGGGTCATTGGCAACGATAGCATCCAGAACGGCGTCCGAGATCT
>JAAYAR010000194.1 GCA_012719235.1 Clostridiales bacterium | reverse complement strand
TGAGATGCTGGTGCACGCCAATCAGCTTACGAAATACATGCAGGACGACATGGCCGCACTTGCCGGATATCAGAAACCCGGGTTTGTCGCATTCAACAGGGATTTCAAAGGCGTCGTCTTTACGTCTGATAACATCTACCTGCAGGCATACTATCTGTACAAATAGTTCCTTCTGAAACAGCATTATGCGAGGCGCGAGCTGCGGCGATATCCCGCCGCAGCTCGCGTTTACGATTCTTTTCTTGCCTCCTCGCAATGCGCAAACATTTCTGTCATTCCATCATATCCGAACATGGTAAAATGTGATGTGGCGCCGTGTACACGGTGGGAGTGGGCGGCTGAAAAGCCGCCCTGAGGAGAACATGCGCTTAGCGGAATTATGTACGCAGGATCGAACCGCGGCATTCTGCCGGGTTTCGACGCATAGATCTATGATTAGTTAAAATTCGACAAAGTTTTTACGATCGTATTTGCGATTATTAACAATTCCACAGAATTATACACAATTTGTATATTGCAGACAATTCGCAGTATTTTTCGTGCGAAAACCCGGATATAAACGCGTTTATTGAGCTTTGAGCCGGATATTTCAGTCTTTTGTACGTATTTGCCCTATGCAGGAGTTTTGTATAAGGGGTTTTCTGCGGTCTTCCGTGTCGTATCGGGCTGCGGCAGCATGTACAAATTACGGATGGAAGCACCCGGGATAAGTCTTAACGTCACGGGCAAAATTACGGTATTTCTGCTGTGTTCTAAAGAAGGAATTCTCGAATGGAATCGACACGGTACCGCCGCTGTGGTAGAATATTCTTCACCGAAAAACAAAACGGGGGGATAAAACTATTGAAGACGATATATAGCGGCAAGACAAAGACAGTTCTCGCCGACGACGGGACAGGCTCTGTCTATTTGTATTTTAAAGACGATGCCACAGGGGAAGACGGCGTATTTGACCCCGGCTCTAATACCGTCGGAGGCAGCGTTGAAGGGAAAGGGAAGACCGGGCTGAAGATCTCGCAGCATTTTTTCAAATTGCTTGAGAGCCGCGGCATTCCGACACACTATCTGGGTGCGGATGTTGAAAAAGGCCTGATGCAGGTCCGGAGGCTCACGGTACCGAAACTTGAATTCGTTTTGCGCTATTTCACCGCGGGGAGCATGTGCCGCCGGTTCTCCCTCGAGCCGGGCATCCCCTTTGACCCGCCGTATACCGAGGTAACCCTGAAAGATGACGAGCAGGGCGACCCCCTCATAAGCGAAAGGCTCTGCATTATGAAGAACCTGCTGTTGCCCGGCCAGTATGACAGCGCACTTTCGATCCTCGTAAGAGTAGGTGAGGTCCTGAAGGGTGAATTGAAGAAGCTGGGTCTGACTCTCATCGATTTCAAAATAGAAGTCGGATATGATGAGGACGGCAAAATGTATGTGGCTGACGAGATAACTCCGGACATATGGCGCGTGCGCGATGAAGACGGCAATATACCGAACCAGATCGACTGTGCGAAACTTATTCTGGACAAGCTCGGATTATAACTTCCTCCCTTGCCGCGCGTATAGCGAATAACACAGTTGCGAGCGCCCGCTACTCTCGATGTTTTCCATGGCGGGCGCTCTCGTTTTTTACAAACGCGGAAACCGAACTGCAAGTTATACCCATGACGGCATAATTGCGGGTACATAAAAGAAAACAGCCGGAACAGCCGCATGAGGCGCGATTTCGCGCTGTTGCAGGTATCGTGGAGAAGTGGCGCATCCAAGGCAAAAGTTATTAAGTTCGGGGTGACAGGATGTTCAGGAAAAACGATAAAGGGGTGCGGGCCGATTACCGCGATCAAGAACCTTCGGGCGGCAAGAATCTTCGGTTATTCGACAGCGAACACGGTGCGGCAGCCGCGTGGGCCGATTTGTTCAGGGGCCGGAGCGCTATAGTCGAGTATGGCGCTTTCATATATTCGTTGCGTGTCGGCGGCGAAAAAAAGTACTACACCGGAAGAACGCATGTGGGGATGGGGAGCCACGGCAGGATCCGGGCAAACGTGGTGATACCGTTTATATATATGTATCTTTTTCAGTCCGTTATTGAGCTGATAAAACGCGGGGC
>JAAYAR010000032.1 GCA_012719235.1 Clostridiales bacterium | reverse complement strand
CTTATTTCATTAAATGATTCTTTGTAAGTAACGCTGCCACATCCCGCAAAATGGCGATCACACTCGCGCGGTTTCCGATACTGCCTGTTCCCTGTGCCCACAGGCTGTCAAAATGCCCTTGGAACTCGTGTACGATAAATATTTGATTGGTATGGATCATCAGCGGTTCCTCGCCGTTCCAGCAGTTGGCGGCCATGCTCACGTTTCGCTTGATATGCCAACAATTCCCCGCATGCAGCGCCGACAGGTCGTCCAGTATCAGCAGGTGGAAATTCGGGACGATTTCAAGATAACGGATGTAGCCGTCCAATATAGCCGCACAGCCTTCGGCGTTCAGGTTGACAAAGCCCTTTTGCATAAAATACAGCCCCGGCATGCGGCAGAACCCGTCCCGCGCCACCTGCCTGAGCCTTGAAAGCGAGAGGATCTCCCGAAACACCGAATCACCGCCGAGCACGCCGTCCATTCCGGCCTTAAAGCGTGCAAACTCAGCGCTGCGCCACGCAAATTCCGCACCTTCATGCCCCAATGCGAGCAGTGCCTGGTCGTATGCCTCTTTGGTCATATACAGGGGATTGACGCTGTCCTTGACGACGTCGAGGCTGCCGGGTGTGGCAAACTCCATATAGAGAATCTCGAGAATATTTCGGGAATAATCGTCGCTGTATACCTGGAGAGCGGGCTGTGCGTAACGGGCCGTTTGCTCAAAGCTCTTCTGTGTTTCCGCAGCAAAACTCCTGTCGGCGACAATGACGGCCACGGGCGGCGCGGCAACACTGGGCGTTTCGGTCACAAGCATGACCGTATTACCTGGAACAATCAGATGCATCTGATGGGTGACGGCCTGCGTCATGCCATGAACCACCGAGAGCCGAATATGCCCTGAAATAAGCGGTTGCATGTAAGTGCCTATCAGCCGGGACATCGCCTGAGTATTGCCGGAAATGCAGACCACAAGCCGTATCTTCAAACCGCTTTTCTCTGTTGCCCGGATAATCAGGCCGGATATATCCTCTTGCACAATGGTGGCGATCTGATCGTTGGAGAGGAATATGTCCGCCCGGCTGTCCTGTGGCAGCCCCTCTAGCATGGTTGCAAGGCCCAAGGCAATTTCCAGCGTCCCCAGCTTCACGGCGCTGTCCCCGGAAGGGTATGGGGTATTTTGCCTCGGATTTTTCGTGGTAGCGGGAGCGATAGGAGGCATGTTGGTGAGATTCCGGCGCAACATCTCGCCGTCGGATGCCAGCCACATAATTAAATTTTGTTTGGTACGGTGAACGGAAGCAATGTCCGTGGGCAAACCTTCGGCCTCAAACTGCGCATTGAGCCACTTGATGTCGTCGATGCTCCGGCTTTGCGCGAGTATATATTCCGCGAGGGCATCCATCTGAGCGCTTGCCACCCGCAGCTTCCGCTTGCCGCTAAGCCAGCGGCTTACCAGGGAGGGATCGACGTCAAGCGCCTTTGCAAGCTGGTTGCCGCTGATGGCGAAATAGTCCATGACGGTTTTTAATTTCTCTGTTGTATCTGTCACTGGAATTTATCCTTTCAAATCATTATCATTACCATCAACGCTATAACATTTTTAATTAGCGTTCTTCATATCTAAAAAACAAGCAGAATAACCACGATTCCCACCTCGCACTGTGACGATTAGAATCAATGGCAATTGGTGGGTTGTTCCAATAATCATTTCGTTGCCTCCATTGCTACGCATTCACAAACGTCTCGTTTACTAACGGCATGGCTCTTTTTCGAAATCCATTCCGCCGCCTTGCCCCTCATCATAGCTATTAAATGTTCCTCCGCACACCAGACACCGCGTTTCAAGATCATACTGTTTGGGGTAATTGTAACTTATCAATCTGTGTTGCCCAACTCGCTTTGCTTTATAGTAGCAATCTTTGCAAACCGCCAAAGCAGTACCTCTCATTCTATTCTCCGGGGTCAGCCGCGTCTTACAGCACGCGCATTGAGGGGAAAGGTTCTCGCCGCACTTTGTACAGCAACCGTCCTTGCTCTCATGGCCTTCGTCGCGCCATTTCCCGCAACGTCTGCACAGGCAGCCATCCCAATCATGCTCCGCATCATCACGGCGCTCTCCGCATACGCGGCATTTGCAGACGTCCCAGTCATGCCCTTCGTCGCGGGTTTTCCCGCAGACGCGGCACTTGCATCCATTCCAGTCGTGCCCTTCATCACGCGTGAGATGACAGCGTGAACATATACAGCCATTCCACTTGTGCCCAAAGGTTTTACAGATTCGTTTTTTGTTTTTACCTAAAAACTTTAATATCATCGAGAACACAAATAAGGCTAATAGTATATAAATCAGTACCATGCACGTTTCCTCCCGCATTTATTTTGAGAGCTCAAAAACAGTTGTTTAACACGCACGTGCTGCTGCATACTTATTGTGCGGCGGAGGGATGGTCGCGTTGGCAGCGTATTCCCCCTGTGGCGTATACGATAATGATGCCGCTGGCGTATGCTCCGCTTACTCGCCGCCCGATGCAGGACATTTGCCAAGAAAGCGTCGTCCTTCCCGCAGCGTTTCAGGTAAGTGTATCGCCCGTTCGGAGAAGGGCATGAGAGCAGCTTGGCAGACGGAGACATCCGAACTACCGGTTAAAATCCTCCGCCCGAAATCCGTCTCGATCACCGTGCCGCTGTCCGAATAGTAACGCTCCCTTTTCCCGGAGCGCGTGTACCAGGTCGTGGCCACCTTGCCTGATGCGGCAAAGCTTCCATCGTCGTTATCCCTGATAGCATGCCGAACCTTCCCGCATATTTGGCATCTGCAATGACCATCGAGGTTCTGTATGCAGTCGTGGTCGCTTTCCATTTTAGGGTTCATCATCATTTCTTCCCCTTTATTTTTTCGCCCCGTTCTTAGGAAGGCAGGGCTCTTTGATAAAGTCGCAGCCGTAATCCGTGCCGTCGTTGGTACCGCCTACCTTGCCGCATATCTCACAGCATAGCTCGCTTACTGGGCAATTCTGTATTGTATAAACGAGCTTATGCTTCGTCTCGCCGCAAACACTGCATACAACATGACCGCCCTGATATTTCCACCGATGCGGAAAGCCATCGGATACGCCGCAGACCCGGCACGTTTTGATACATCCGGGACCTTCCCAATCATGTGTCGCTTTTCTAGAGCCGCAATTCGAGCAGATTTGCACGCATGGGTTGTCAGTTGCGTGATAAGCATGGCCTTCGCTGCGCATCATGCCGCATCGAACGCATTGGCAATCTTTCCATTTGTGACCAAAGTTCCTACAGATAAATCCCATTGCAAACCCTCCATTCGTTTATCCACAATCTCTGCTTTACAGATCAAGCGTAACTTCCACCATGACGTTGCACCTGTCGTATACGCAGGATATTTTGATGCCGTAACGCCTTCCGCCTCTATGCGGTCTTCATCCGCTAAAGGCGGAATACAATCTCGGAGCTATCGACGTGTTCATCCACGCAGAGCTCACT
>JAAYAR010000193.1 GCA_012719235.1 Clostridiales bacterium | reverse complement strand
GCCGGAGAGTCGGGACAGGCTCGTGGTGGCAGTGACAATAGTGCCGGAAAAAACCTTTGTCAAGGAGGTCTGCGGCGACCTTGCCGAGGTCGTGACTATGGTACCTCCCGGATACAGTCCGGAAAACTATGAGCCCGCTGCTCCCCAGATGGAAAAGTTTTATGACGCGGCGGTCTATTTCACAATCGGAGTGCCTGCCGAAGAGGCGAATATCCTCCCCGCGGCAAAAGACGTCAGAGTTGTCCCCTTACATGAGGCCGCATCACGTGTCTATGATGAACTGGAGTTCGAAGATGGCGGGCGGGATCCGCACGTCTGGCTCTCCCCCAGGAGGGTAATGATAATGATCGACGCCATAGCCGAAACGATGTGCGACATCGACCCTTCCAACGAACAAGTCTACAGGGAAAACGCCGCCGGGTATATCCGGCGGCTTGACGAACTCGACAAGCGGATCAGGTCCTCTCTCGAGGGGGTCCGCAGCAGGAAGATCGTCGTCTATCACCCTGCTTTCGGCTACTTCGCGGACGATTACGGTATCGAGATGCTGGCTCTTGAAGAAGAGGGCAAGGAGGCCACCGCAGGCCGCCTTCAGGAAGTGATAGACATTGCAAGAGAAGAAAACATCAAGGTCGTGTTCTACCAGGAGGAGATGCACAGCGGTCAGGCGGAAGCCATCGCCGAGGAGATCGGCGGAAAGACCGTTAAACTGTCCCCTCTGGCCGAGGACTATACAGGCAATCTTGAGGAGATGGCATCGCTGCTGGCGGAGGTGCTGCAATGAGTAACGCGGCTGTCCGTATGGATAACGTTTCCGTGTACTACGGGCAGACACCTGCGCTCACAGATGTCTGTCTCGAGGTGCAAAGCGGCGAATATCTGGGTATCATCGGGCCCAACGGCGGCGGCAAATCGACGCTGCTCAAGGCGATCCTGGGCCTTGTCAAGATATCGGGCGGGTCTGTAGAAGTCTTCGGCCGGCCCGTGAAAAGCGGCATAAGCGGTATCGGGTACGTTCCTCAGTTTGCGGATATGGATAAAAACACCCCCATAAGCGTCAGGGAGGTAGTTCTGACAGGCAGACTGCGGCCCGGCATCAACCCTTTTTTCAGGTTCTCGAAGGAGGACGAGGAATTCTCGTGCAGCCTCATCGACAAAGTAGGGTTATCTCACCTGAAAAACCGCAGGATACGCGAACTCTCCGGAGGAGAGTACCAAAGGATGCTCATCGCAAGAGCCCTCGCAACAAACCCCGGGCTGCTGCTGCTAGATGAACCGACAGCCAGTGTTGACGCCGCGGCACGGGTACAAATATATGAACTGCTTGAAGAACTGAACAAGAGCATGACGATCATACTTGTGACGCACGACCTGCTGGCGATCTCCTCACACGTGCACCGGCTTGCGTGCCTGAACAGGACTCTTGTATATCACGGGGAACCTGAGTTCAATGAGGATGTTGTAAACGGCCTTTACGGGTGCCCGGTAGACCTTATCGCGCACGGAGTTCCGCACAGGGTGCTCAGGGAGCACGGGGAGGATGTCAAAGAATGATCAGGGCTCTTTTTAAGTACAGTTTTTTACAGAACGCACTGTTGTCGGGTATACTCGCAAGCATCGTATGTGGTATAATCGGCGTGATAATCGTGGAAAAAAAGCTGGTCATGATGAGCGGGGGGATCGCCCATACGTCATACGGCGGCGTGGGCCTCGGCTATCTGCTCGGCTTCGAGCCGATCATCGGAGCCTTTGCTTTTGCGGTATGCGCCGCTCTGGGTATAGGGTATATAAAAAGAAAAGGCGGCGCGCACTCGGATCTGATCATTGGCCTGTTCTGGTCGGCCGGAATGGCGCTCGGCATACTCTTCATCGCGATGATGCCCGGTTATCCGCCGGACCTGAGCTCCTATCTGTTCGGGAACATATTATCGGTAACAAGGGCGAATCTCCACTTAATATCCGTCCTGACGTTCATCGTTCTTTTTGCGGTCGTGTGTCTGTATAACTACTGGAAAGCCTATATTTTCGATTCGGAGTTTATGACCATCCTGGGCGTCAGGACAGGCTTCCTTGAATATCTGCTCCTTTTTCTGGTCGCTATAACCGTGGTCGTGCTGATACGAGTGGTCGGCATCGTGCTTGTGATCGCGCTGCTCACCGCCCCGGCCGCCACAGCCGGGCTCCTTACTTCCGGACTTCGTTCCCGCATAGTCTATTCCGTTTTGTTTGGCGCCTTTTTTTGTATAGCCGGCCTTTTTATTTCATACGAGCTGGAGATAGCTTCCGGCGCATCCATAGTGGTGTTGTCGGCAATGTGCTATGCTGCCGTATACGCCGCGCAAAATATACTCTCAAGGAGAAAGACCGGAAAATGTGTCAAATAGATCATCGGAACGAACCGGAGAATCCGCGGGCGGAGGACGCGGTCGACCTGTCCCGGGTTTTGCGGAACAGCGGCCTGAAAAACACCAGGAATCGCTCCGCCATACTGGGTATTCTTGCGCTGAGCGACAGCCCGGTATCGGCCGAGGACGTGTATCTGAAGCTGAAGGACAAAAACATCAACGTGAACATGTCCACGGTCTACAGAGCGCTCGATATGTTCGCTGCAAAGAATCTTGCCAGGAAACTCGCGATAGCCGACGAAAACAGAGCTTTGTTTGAGTTTAACAGGCTTGAACACAGGCACTACCTCGTGTGCCTGCGCTGCAAAAAGACGACCGCCATACACAGCTGCCCTCTGGCCAATTACGAAAAAACCATCGCCGAAAAAACAAATTACGTCATCTCCGGCCACAATCTCAATATGTACGGTTACTGCCCGGATTGCCGGGACAAATCAAGCGTATAAACCTGGGCAGATGCCTGTGTTTCAGGCGGTCCCTTCCGGCCCCCCGGATGACGGACCGCAAGCTTTAACTAGCACAGCAGCGTTTTGTGTATTATAGGAATTTGGAAGTAAGCTACCGGTCAATTACAGGAGATAAAAATGATAAATGTTATCGGACTCGGTTATATAGGTCTCCCCACCGCTCTGATGCTCGCCTCTCACGGAGTCAAGGTCGTGGGCACCGACTGCAACAGGGCGCTAGTCGACGAGCTCAACGCCGGCCGTCTCTCCTTTGAGGAAAAAGGTCTGAACGAACTCTTCAGTGCTGCGGTCAATGCGGGGATCAGATTCACGCACGAGTATCAAAAAGCCGACATGTATATTGTCGCCGTGCCAACGCCTTATGATAAACGCAGCAAGAAACTGGACGCGTGCTATATCGTTTCGGCTGTCAAAGAGATCATGAAAGTCAGCTCCAAAGGCGCAATCGTTGTTCTTGAGTCAACGGTCTCCCCCGGCACAGTGGACAAATATATCCGCCCCGTCCTGAAGTCCGGCGGTATGGTAATAGGCGAGGACATTAACCTGGCTCACGCCCCCGAGCGGATCATTCCGGGCAACATGATCCACGAGCTGAAATTCAACGCCCGTACTATCGGCGCGGACAATCCCGATATAGCAGAAAAAGTCAAAGCAGTATATTCCACCTTCTGTGAAGGCGAGATAGTTACGACCGATATATGCACAGCCGAGATGACCAAGGTCGTGGAGAACACGTACCGTGATATCAACATCGCCTACGCCAACGAACTCGCGAAGATTTGCCGGAGCGATAACATGGACGTATATGAGATAATCCGGATCGCAAATATGCACCCCCGGGTCAACATTCTTTCTCCCGGGCCCGGTGTGGGCGGCCATTGCATCTCCGTGGACCCGTGGTTTCTTGTCGGGGACTATCCGGGCCTTGCAAACATTATTTTAGCCGCGAGAAAGATAAACGACTCGATGCCGGAGTTTGTGCTGGAGCGGATCCACGACGTTATGAAGGAGCGCGGACTGAAAGACGTGACCCGGGTCGGTCTGTACGGAATAACCTACAAAGAGGACGTGGATGACGTTCGCGAGAGCCCCACGCTGCAGATGCTGGAATGCATGGAAAAGCATCTTGCACACGGTGTGAAGGTTTATGACCCGTGGGTCAAGCGCGATATTGTCGAAAACCAGTATCACGATCTCGATAAATTCCTCGACGAAGTGGATATGGTGGTCATCCTTGTCGGCCACAGCGAACTTAAAGACAATATGCATAAGCTCCGCGGAAAGATCATACTCGACACACGCAACGTATGTGACCTTGACGGGGTCTACAGATTGTGACCAAAACCGCCGGACCTGCGCCATGCGAAAAAAGCGTCCGGGCTTTGCAGGCCATACACGCCCGGATAGATTCCCCGGAGATATATTACACAGCATCCTTATCGAATGACGTGGAGGAATGATTTGCATGTCGGTTCTGCTCACAGGAGGCACAGGGTTTGTCGGCTCCCACACGGCAGTTGAACTGATCAACGCGGGCTATGATGTCGTAATAGCCGACAATCTCTCAAACAGCAGCGCAGACGTGGTCGACCGGATCGGGCGTATAACGGGGGTCGTCCCTCCTCTGTACGTGATCGACGTTGCTGACAAAACAGCTCTGAACAAACTGTTTGATGAGCGGAGTATCGATGCCGTCATCCATTTTGCGGGCTACAAGGCAGTGGGCGAATCGGTCGCCAGGCCGCTGATGTATTACAGAAACAATCTTGACACGGCACTGAGTCTTCTTGAAACGATGGAAGAGCACGGCACGCGGATTTTTGTGTTCAGTTCGTCAGCCACTGTCTACGGCGACCCCGAAACGGTCCCGATAGACGAATCGTCGCCCGCAGGCAGCTGCTCAAACCCTTACGGACGCACAAAGTACTTTGTTGAAAAGATCCTGTCCGACGCGGCGGCGGCGGATCCCGATCTGTCCGTCGTGCTTTTACGCTACTTCAACCCCATAGGCGCGCACGAGAGCGGACTGATAGGCGAACTGCCGAGCGGAATACCTAACAACCTGATGGCGTGTATTACGCAGGCTGCCGCCGGTATACTGGAACAATTGAGCATCTACGGAGCGGACTACCCTACCCCCGACGGGACAGGTGTGCGCGACTATATACATGTTTCCGACCTGGCTGCGGGTCACGTCGCGGCACTGCGCTATGCTCAGGATCACAAGGGCTGCGAGGCTGTCAATCTGGGTGCCGGCAGGGGGTTCAGCGTGCTTGAGGTTGTGCGCGCGTTTGAAGAAACCACGGGTGTGCACGTGCCGCGCAGATTCGCACCCCGCCGCGCCGGTGATATCGCGATGTGCTACGCGGGCACCGAAAAAGCCCTGAAGGTTTTGGGATGGCGGGCCGAAAAATCCCTTGAGGACATGTGCAGGGACGCGTGGAGATGGCAGCGAAACTGCGGGCCGGGAACTGATCCGTAAGGGCGGGCGGCAGACCGGTCATACATAATGCCCGTTCCGACCGGCGGACGTCATGCAATATACAGTTTTTCAGACAGAACGGATTCCGCCGTGTACAAGCGGAGAGTATGAAACACTAAAAAGGAGCAAAGCCGTGAAAGGAATTATCTTGGCTGCGGGTAAAGGCACAAGAATGTATCCTATGACACTTCCCGTATGCAAGCCGCTTATCCCCGTGTATGACAAACCTCTCATATACTACCCGCTCGCCGTGCTGATGCAGGCCGGGATAAAAGATATACTAATCATCGTTCCTCCGGATGAGATGTACCCTTTCATAAAACTGCTCGGCGACGGCTCGGATCTCGGAATAAACCTTGTGTACCGCATACAGAGAGTTCAGCGCGGCATTGCCGACGCTTTCATAATCGGCAAAAGCTTCATCGGAAACGATGACGTGTGCTTAATACTCGGCGACAATATCTTCTACGGGGAGAACCTCGAGGAGAGTCTCGCGCAGGCGTGTTCAAACAAAAACGGCGCAACTGTCTTCGGCTACTACGTGGATGACCCCCGCCCTTTCGGAGTATTGGAGTTTGATAAAAACGGCAGAGCCGTATCCATTGAGGAAAAACCGTCGGTACCTAAATCAAACTACGTTGTCCCGGGCCTGTATTTCTATGATAATCAGGTAGTGGACATAGCCAACGATCTGGCCCCTTCAGAGCGCGGCGAACTGGAGATCACGGCTGTGAACAGGGCTTATCTGGATCAGGGCAGACTGAACGTCATTATTCTCGGACAGAACTTTACCTGGCTCGACGCGGGAAGCGCCGAAAGCCTGCTTGATGCCGCGAATACCGTAATGAATATTCAGCGCATGACCGGAAAGCAGGTAGCCTGCCTTGAGGAGATAGCGTACCGGATGAAGTATATCGATCTTCCCCAGCTCCGCGAACTCGGGGAGAACCTGATAAGGACGTCATACGGCGAGTATATAATGCAGCTGGCCGATAACTGACGCGGCCCCATGCGCTGCCGGATTTTTCCCGGGCCGGCCTTGTCCCAGTACTAATATGCCGGAAGAACGGGTCCGCGCCCGTTCTTCCGGCATGTATTTTTACTTCACCTGAAACTGCATATGCTCAAGGCAGCGCAGCAGCGCCTTCTCCCCCGCGTCATCGGATTTGAAAACGCCCGCATCTTCAAGCACCCGGATAAAAATGCGGCCCACTTCATCCTCGATTATTTTTCTCGCTGTGCCCCGGGCTTTGTCCGTGCCGAATCTTCCGAGCATATCCTTTATCCAGGGGATATGCTTTGCAAGCGGATCGTCTTCCCCTATCGCGCTCTCGTCGAACGCGCTCCGGCCTTCAAGAAAGGATTCTATCGCTCTTATCTCCTCGTTGAGGCGGCCGGGCAGCACCGCAAGGCCCATAACCTCGATAAGGCCGATGTTCTCTTTTTTTATGTGGTGAAGCTCCGCGTGAGGGTGGAATATCCCGTATGGATGTTCGGGGGAAGCGCGGTTATTGCGCAGGACCATATCCATCTCAAACTCGCCGGAACCGTTCTTTCTGCATATCGGTGTTACGGTATTGTGCGGGGTCTTCTCCCCGTTGACCGCGCTGTACGCGAGTATGCCGGCATCCGGGTCCTCGTACCGCTTCCACTGCTCAAGGATATGGGTCGCCATTGCCCGGAGCTCCGATCTGTCTTTACCCGCGATCCTTATTACGGTCATGGGCCACTTTATCACTCCCGCCCTTATACCGGGAAACCCACCGTGCCTGAGCACTTTCGCCACAGGCGCCCGCTCCATCGGAAACACATAGCGGCCGCCCTGAAAATGATCATGGCTGAGAATTGACCCCCCGACTATAGGGAGATCCGCGTTTACCCCGATAAAGTAATGCGGAAACTGCTCTGTAAAATCAAGCAGATCCCCGAGGGTCTGCGTGGTCAGTTTCATCGGCCGGTGCTCCCGGCTGAATACTATGCAGTGCTCATTGTAGTAAGCATACGGTGAGTACTGCATAAACCACTGCTCCCCGCCGAGCGTAACGGGAATAAAACGCAGATTCTGCCTGGCGGGATAGTCCTCTCTTCCGGCGTAACCCGCGTTTTCCAGGCAGAGGAGGCATTTCGGATATGCTTCAGACTCCCGGCACCCGGCGGCGGCAATATCTTTAGGGTCCTTTTCGGGTTTTGCAAGATTGATCGTTATATCAACGTCTCCGTAACGCGAAGGCGTTTTCCAGTGCAGGTCTTTTGCCGCCCTGTCCGTCCTGATATAATTCGAGACCCTGGCAAGGCGGTAGAAGTCATCTGTGGCTTTTTCGATCGATACAGAGGCCGCCGCCCGGAATCTGCGGACTACTTCCGATTGCCGGGGCATGAGGAGCCCCATTATTTTCGTGTCAAACAGATCTCTGTGCGCTGCGGTATCCTGCTCGATAAGCCCCGCTCCGGCAGCGAGATCAAGCAGCCTGTTCAGGATCTCGGAAAGCGAAGAGCCGTCATCCGGCGGGTCGGATGCGGCAGGTTCCGTCACACGCAGCAGCTCCATGAGGGAGTTCCGCACCGGGACAACGTCCCACCGCTCGATCAGCCCCGCATCAAGAGCGTAACGTATCAGCCTTTCTATCTCCAAAGCAGCGTCTATCATGGTGTTCACCATCTCATACTCATGAAATAAATGTCTTCGCAATATACCGGCAATGTCACACTGAAAGTGCCGCCGTTATGATCTTGTGCCCCTGCGGGATCAATATGCCGCCCGGCCCGAGAGGGTCGGCGGAGCTATTCCTGCCAGGGGATCAGGGGACCGCTGACCGTTGAAGACGCGTCGAACCTGTAATGCCCGGTGATCTCGGCATTTCCGAGTATATCTTCCTCCCTGTTCCTCTGACCGCCGTTATGTATTATATAAGGCAGACCGTCCTTGTTTCTTTTGTCCGACACGATCCCGATATGCACGTCGTTCTTAAATACAACGATATCACCCGGCTGCCACTGGTCTATCTTATCGGTATCCGGCGCAAGAGATTCGGCGTGTTCATCAAAGAATATTCTCAGATTCGTCACGCGGCGAAAATCAATATTGCTGTCGCGTACAGAGATATTCGGATAGGCTTCGGGCCTTTGTTCGATATCAATGTCGACCATTTTTCGCAGATCGTACCCTGCGTTCCTGAAGGCCCTCCATATAACATCCGTGCACACACCGATATCGTCAGGCGGGAATCCCGTATCCCAATATCTGTCGTCGTATTCCGGATGGTTTTCGGCGTCTTTTCGTGCGCCCAGTAAAATATCGGTGTAATCGTCGATCCCGTTTTCGTTGAAGTCGACCGCGCTGCAGATCGTCGTTATATTGAAATCCTCCGCGGTATATACTCTGCCGCGGAGGATCCCGCATTGTATGAGTATAAGCGGCACGATGCAGGCGGCTGCGAGGGCCGCCGGCAATACGATCTTCAGCTTGCTTTTTTTCTTTCTTCCGAGCAGCAATTTCCTGTTAACCCCCAAAATTCCGGTTCTCTTAAGCGAATGCATGTATCCGGCATTTGTTTTCTCTTTGTCCCGGATCGTCGCTTATTCCGCAGCGTATTGTATCATAAACAGCCCGTTCATTCCAGTTCCGGCCGCGACTGGAGCGTTCAGCCGCCCGTTTCTGCGCCGTCTTTTATCACATGGGGATCATCTGTCAACGAACCGGCCGGTCCGCTCCGATTGTGTTTTCCGGGCCCCGGTGATATAATCCGAGTATCAGAACGGAGGTATAGCCATATGAAAATCACCAGTGTGGACGTCATCGCGCTCCACCCGTCCAACAAATCAATGGACAGGCCTGTCATTTGCAGGGTAAACACCGATGAGGGAATATACGGCTACGGGGAAGCCGCGATAGCCTACGGCAGGGGCTCGCCGGCCGCTTTCGGAATGGTCAGGGATCTGGCCCCTCTCGTCATAGGCATGGACGCTCTTGACAATGAGGTCATCTGGGACAAGCTCTACAAAACAACTTTCTGGGGCCAGAACGGCGGGCCGATCGTGAACGCCGGGATCGCCGCGATAGATATCGCCCTTTGGGACATCAAAGGTAAGTATTTCAACCAGCCGGTCTACAAGCTCCTCGGCGGCAAAAGAAGGGATAAGCTGCGCGCATACGCCAGTCAGCTTCAGCTCGGCTGGGGGGCCGAAATGACGCCGTACACGCCGCAGTTTAAGACCGAAGGTTATGCGGAGATGGCAAGAAAAGCTATGGCCGAGGGTTACGATTGCGTCAAGTACGATTTCACAACATTCACACCGGACGGCAAGAGCTACACCGATGAAGACAAGGCCCGCCTCTTGTCGCCGAAGACCCTGGCGGTTTTTGAAGAGCGCATCGCCGCAGTGCGGGAGGCCATCGGCCCGGACGCCGACATAATCATTGAAAACCATTCGAGCACGGACGCCAACGCGGCGATACAAATTGCGCGTATGGCCGAGAAATACAACATTTTTTATTTCGAAGAACCCAACACGCCGACTCCGAAAATGACAAAATATATACGTGAGAATATAAACATCCCTCTTGCGAGCGGAGAACGTATCTATACCAGATGGCAGTACGCGCCCTATTTCGAAAATAACTCCATCCAGGTGATACAGCCGGACATCGGCAACTGCGGAGGTATAACCGAGGTCAAAAAAATCTGCGATATGGCCTACACGTATGACGTCAACGTCCAGATCCACACCTGCGCAAGCCCCATCTGCCTGGCGGCATCGCTGCATCTTGAGGCAGTCATACCCAATTTCCTGATACACGAACACCATCTGACAAACACAGACCCCGCCAATATCGAGCACTGTATATATAACTACCAGCCGTCAAACGGGTATTACAGCATCCCCGACCTCCCCGGGCTGGGAAATGAGTTGTCGGAATATTCTTTGTCCAGAGCCGACATCGTGACCGTAAAACCGTAAACGGAATTTAAGCACGCACTGCACAATGCGCTTTGAGAGTATTTTTGAACTCTCAAAGCGCATTTCCATATCATCTGCGGCAGGTGCGCCGCGTTCAGTCAGCAAACAGTTCTCCTGCCCTCTCCATGAGATCAACGAGGGGGAAACTGCGGGGGCACCGTTTTTCGCAGAGCGCGCATTTTTTGCACGGGACGTTCGCGTGCCCTTCAAGATTATACAAGAACCCGGGTATACGGGCATCCCGGAACATAAGCGCGTCATTGTACAGTTCGGCAATCCGCGGCGCGTCCACGTCGAAACCGCAAGGCATGCAGCACCTGCACGCGGAGCACTGTATCATCCTGTTAGAATAATACGCGTCCTTCGCGAAATCGGCCGCAAGCACCTCAAACATGTCCGCGCTTCCGGGAATGCATTTTCGCGCCGTTTCCAGATACTCTTTTGCCTGCCCGACTGTCTCCAAATCAAAAAGAACAGTGGCGACTTCGGCCTGTGACAGTGTCCAGCGGATGCAGCGTTCCGCTACCGAGAGGTCACCTTCCGCCTCATCCCAGACATTCCGGACGTTTTCCGGAATGTTCTCGAGCAGCCTGCCCCCCTTCATGCAATCCGACGCCACGAGCCCCTGATTGAACTGCGCGGTGTACTTCTTGCCCCCCGCACCGGGGTGGTGTTTGTGATCCATGAAGCTGTACTCAAACTGTACCAGGTCCCAGCCGGAGTAGGTCGAATTGATGTCGTCAAGGTAATACGCGTCGTCATGGAACATTATTCCCATGTGACCGGCTCTGCCGTCTTTGAGAATCCGCTCAGCCCAGGAGGCGACGTCCAGCCGTTTCAGTTTTTCCCACGTCCTGCGGTATACCCAGTCAAGAACACAGAAATCCGCCTTATCAAGCGACAGGTTCTCAAGCTGCATGTCAAGGCAGCGGTCAAGATCCGCCTGGCTTTGAATATCTCTTGTCAGAACATTGACAGCCGTTTTTGCGCGGCCGCCCGCCAGACCAAGGACCTTCCTGCCGAAAGAGAACGCTGTTTCGCTGTCACGAAAATATGTCGGATAACCGAGATTGACAAAGTTAACTCCGCTATCGAACGCGTAGGCCGCCGCTTTTGCGCGCTCATCCCAGTCTATCCCGTCATCCTCCCGGACAACGGTCTCAACGCGTAATATCCCGAGGGAAGCCGCCGAGACCTCCCAGTCCAGCCTGCCGAATTTTCTATACTGCATACTAATCTTCCTTATAAAACGGGTCACAAATCAAGTGCGACAGAACAAGGGCTGCTGCGTATAAAGGGACAGAAGCCCGCAGCAGCCCGTATACCTTTGCTCTATGCCCGCTTATTTTGTCTCGACGTGCTCCTCGTCCTTGCTCTTGCCCCAGGGTGAATCGTGAGTTCCGTCGAGATTCGCCACGATAAAGCCGTACGGCCTGTCTACCCAGCGTGTAATCATCGGCAGATGAGGAAATCCCTTCGGGCAGATGTATACTGTCGGAGTGTTGCAGACATAACGTTCGTCATCGTCGCCCATCGCGATCTCGATCTCGGCGCCGATGTTCATCGGATCGTCCGGGTCAAGTCCGACAAGAACGAGGATCTCTTCCTCGGGATGGGTGTGTGACTCGCCCTCACGGTGCCACTTGCCGCACTTTGTGTAATGTCCCCACAGATAGTTGAGCTGGAAGCCCATGAGCTCGTCGCCGTACAGCCATACGAGGTTATCCGCGTTGCCCGGTCCCATTCCTTTCGGTCCTACCGCGAGCTGAGGATGCATTACCCCCTTCTCATCGACAAGGTTCGTGTATCCCATGCCGCTGCGGTCCTGAGAATGGATGTTGGCTCCGCCGGAATGCAGGGGTTTTCCCGTCTTGGGATCGACGCCCCAGGCGAAGATGCGTACGCAGGCGTCATACTTCCTGCTGCCCGGTACCGGTTCGGGCAATTCGCTCGCGGGTATCATCTTACCGGAGTACTCGGGCGCCAGACTGATCGTGTAATGCACGAACGGCATGCTTACAGAATGGACTTTGACCGGTCCGTGAGGCACGCCTTTGGGGATACAGACTGATTGAGACTTATCAAAAGTATAAAGTTCGCGCTCTTTACCGATCTCAATGGAAACCACGGCGCCGAGATCGGTTATATCGTCCAGGTTGCGGGAGGCGAATACAAGCACCTCATCATAAGGATGAACTACCATTCCCTCTATAGGATGAAACGTGCAGGGTTCTTTGATGAACTGGTAGCTGAAGCAGGCGTTAAAGCCCTCCATGTCGTTTTTTCCGTCCATCCAGAAGAGTTTGGTGGGATACAGTCCCTCGGGTCCGTCGCGCCAGATGAGGGGCCTGACCAAATTCCAATGGTGTTTCATGTTTATTCCTCCTTCGTTATTGCCCAAGATTGCTCTCAAGGTATATCTTTCCGAATTTGATTATATTACCGTATAACTCCGAAATCAAGTAAAATAAAACCCCGGGGGGCATCCGCCCTCAACGCATATGACGAACAGGCTCCATCGCGGCTTGTAAAGGCCGGGCGAACAAAAATATTCTGGATATGCGCCGCAGTTTGTCGTATTATAAAAGAAAAATTCCGCTACGATTTGAATCGAAAGGAAGACCGGAAACATGAAGCTCTGTAATATCCTTAGCTGCGACGGTCCCCGTCTCGGTGTACTGACACAATGGGGGATAGCCGATATGACCCGCTCCGGCCCCGCCCGCACACTTGATGATGTTATCCGAAGCGGTGTTCTCCCCGCTCCTTCCGGCAGTGAACCTGTCATAAACGAAAATGACGCCGTCTTTGCCAACGTCTGTACGCCGGAGAAAATCCCCTGCGTGGGGCTCAATTACAAAAAACATGCTGAGGAGACCGGCGGGAAAGTTCCCGACGCTCCGGTCATATTCTCAAAATTCAACAATGCGCTCTCCGCCGCGGGCAGCCCGGTAGCGCTCCCGGATTGGCTGAGATGCTTCGATTACGAAGCGGAGCTTGTCGTCGTCATCGGCCGCACCGCCTGGAACGTGCCTGAAAAGAGCGCGAAGGATTACATTTTCGGATACACCTGCGGCAACGATCTCTCGGCCCGTGACGCGCAATTCATATCGAACCAGTGGCTCATCGGAAAGACGCTCCCGGGTTTCGCGCCTGTAGGCCCCTATATCGTAACGGCAGACGAATTCGACCCCGACAAGCCTCACGCGATCAGCTGCCGGCGGGGCAGCGAGATCGTTCAGAGCGACGATGTTACAGACATGATCTTCTCCGTTTCCGAGATCGTCAGCTATCTGTCGAGATACTGTCGACTCGAACCGGGTGATCTGATCTTCACCGGCACACCCTCCGGCGTTATTCTGGGAAAGCCCAAAGGTCAAAGAGACTGGCTGAGGCCGGGAGAAACGCTTTCTGTGACGATAGAGGGTATAGGTACGCTTAATACTCCGCTTATTCAGTGAGGCGGCGAAGTCTTGCCCCGGAACGTGTCAGAGAACAAGTGTTATATGACACGATCAAGAGGGTCCCCTGCTTATTGCCGGGGACCCTCTTGATCGGATAGTCGTATATGATCAGTAGCTGTTTTCCTCTTCCAGATTGCCGCCGTATTTCTCCCTGAGATCATCCCATGTGTTGTACACATTCTTTGCGTGCATTTCCGCCAGCTGCTCGTCCGTATAGCCGAGTTCCCTGAGGATCTCCTCGCTGTGTTCTCCGAGGAACGGCCCTCTATCGTACCTGAGCTTTTCCGAGCCCTCGAGGGTTATGGGCTGGCGCACCATCGCGCGCTCACCGGTAAGATACTTCACGTTTTCAAACACGCCTATTGCCCAGGCCTGCTTGTCTTCAAGCACTTCCTCCCATGTCTGTGCAAGATAGTGCGGAATATCGGCTTTGACCAGGATCTCGCTCCATTCGGCAGAGG
Source organism: Clostridiales bacterium (assembly GCA_012719235.1). Classification (GTDB taxonomy): domain Bacteria; phylum Bacillota; class Clostridia; order Oscillospirales; family Oscillospiraceae; genus JAAYAR01. Next base: position 1,728 of record JAAYAR010000193.1, on the reverse strand, counting down.
TCTTCTGCGCAAACGCGTTGTCGAGTATCTCGATGAATTCGGCGTGCAGCTTGTTTTCCGTGATGCTGTCTATCGTATAACGCGGGTTGCCGACCAGGTCCTCTCTGCCGATAAGCGGCATAAATTTCGGATAAAAGAGATCAAACGGCGGCATGGAGAGCTGTATAAAACGGCCGTCCTTACACTTGTAAGTGTTGTTGAACGGATTTTCGGCAACTTTGCGGCTTGTAGGATATTTCGCGCCGAGTTCCGTGTATTGTGCCGCCTGCACTGCGATGGCCTGGACCCATACCGCACTGTGGAACAGGTTGATCGACACTTTGTCGCCCTTGCCCGTCTTCTGTGCATTGTAGAGCGCGACCATCAGGCCGGCTGCCATGAAAAGACCCGTCGTGTGGTCGCCGATCCCTGGCACGAGGTTTACGGGTTCCGAATCTTTCTGATACATTGTGCCGAGCATGCCCCCGCGAGCCCAGAAAGCTGTGAAGTCGTAGCCGGGCAGGTTGCAGTCGGGCCCCTCCTCGCCGTAGCCCGTAAACGAGCCGTATACCAGCTTGGGGAACTTCTCCTTAAGGCTGTCATAATCAAAGCCCAGCTTCGCGAGTGCCTGAGGCCGCCAGTTCGTGATGAATATATCTGTCGTCTCGAGGAGCTTCATAAGAACCTCCCTGCCTTCAGACGACTTAAGATCGAGTACCAGGCCGCGCTTGTGAGCGTTTTCAAGATCCCAGGTAGTATTCTCATAGGGAGTGCTCAAGCGGCCCTCGGATGCGCCGTTAAAACGGACGACGTCGCCTCCCTTCGGTTCGATCTTAATGACATCGGCACCGAACTCCGCAAAAAAGCGCGCCGCGGCCGGAGCACCGATGAAGGTGCTCATGTCAATGACTTTTATGCCCTCCAGTGGTCTTATTCCGCTCATATTCTTCTCCTTTGACGGTTTTCTTATTAGTGGAAATATATCAAAATTCTATTGCATATCGTCCTCAATGTCAATGCGCGATTTTTCAGGCAGATATATGCGCGCCGGAAGAAGAACTATACCGGCTCAATATGCTGCCGAATCAATTCAAACTTGCAACCAATACGGTTTTGGGATATAGTTTCAAGCGGAAAGGGACCTCCGTTCGGGGATCACGCATTCAGAAAAATAACATTAACGAGGTATCAATATGGACGTAATGTCGTCGATCCGGGGCAGAAGGAGCATCCGGCGTTATCTCGACAGGCCTGTAGAGGATGAAAAGCTTAATCTCGTGTTGGAAGCCGCGCGTCTTGCGCCGTCGGCAGGCAATTATCAGGACTGGAAGTTTATTGTTGTCAAAGACGGCGGTCTGCGGGCAAAACTGGCAGATCTTGCGGGAGCGGAGCAGTTTGTAAAACAATCTCCCGTTGTCATTGCCGCGTGCGGCACAAATCCTGGGGCTGTTATGGCCTGCGGGCAGTATAAGTACTCTGTGGATCTGTCGATAGCAACTTCATATATGGCACTGGAAGCGCATGAACTTGGATTGGGTACTTGCTGGCTGGGCCACTTTTATGAAAAAGAGGTAAAGGATATCCTCCGTATTCCCGAGGGCGTCAGAGTTGTCGCGCTGCTCTCGCTCGGGTACCCCGCGGAAGACCCGGCTCCGAGACCGAGAAAAAGGCTCGAAGAGATAGTTTCATATAACGAATTCAAATAAAGGCCGGCTGCTCCGGCCACATGGCTCTCTTTCTGACGGAATT
>JAAYAR010000031.1 GCA_012719235.1 Clostridiales bacterium | reverse complement strand
TGTGCGCTCTGTTGGGCCTCACGTTCTCGTTTATCATCACCTTGCGGTGGAAATCATAGAACTCGTCGGGGTTGGACATGAAGAAGCTGTGGCTGAGCATCTTCTCCGGCGGGTAGGGGAAGTCGTATTTCCGGCTGTATATACCGTCCCTGCTGCGGAAATCGGCGAGCCCGCTCTCGGTAGATACTCCTGCCCCTCCGAAAAAGACGATATTGTCCGACTCTGCTATCCATTCCTTAAGCTTCTGAATCTCGGGCGTCATCGATACTCATCTCGCTTTCAATTTCTTTGATCAGTTTGATATCCTCTTTGTCCGGCCTGAATTCGGCCATCATGTCGCTCCTTCGCAGCATGGTCCTGCGCAAAGACTCCTTCCTCCGCCAGCGCGCTATGTTCACGTGATGGCCCGACAGCAGTACGGGAGGGACGGCCCTGCCGTGCCAGATCTCGGGCCTCGAGTACTGGGGATACTCGAGAAGCCCGGAAAAGTGGCTCTCTTCGAGAAAACAGGACTCGTCTGCAAGTACGCCGGGTACCAGGCGGCACACGGCGTCCGCGACCGCGAGCGCCGGGATCTCCCCTCCGGTCAGGACGAAGTCACCCAGCGAAATTTCCTCATCCACACATTCTTCGATAAAACGCTCATCCACGCCCTCATAGTGGCCGCAAACAAGGATAAGCCGCCCTTTATCGCGCAGCCGCAGGGCGTCCCGTTGGCGGAACGTGTTTCCCTGAGCCGACATCAGCACGGTATACACGGGCCCGCCCGCCGTTTTGCAGATATGTTCCCAGCAGTTGTACAGGGGGTCGGCCTGCAGGATCATCCCTTTGCCGCCGCCGTAGGGGTAGTCGTCCACCTGTTTCTGCCGGTTCTTTGTATAGTCGCGCAGCTGGTGGCAGTTAATGCGTACGTAGCCCCTCTCCTGCGCGCGGCCGATTATGCTCTCGCTGAGCACGTCTCCGACTGTTTCGGGAAACAGGGTGATAATGTCTATTATCACTGTGATCCGGTCCTCCTTATTGATTCACAGTTGTCAGATCTCAAGCCCCTCTATCATCCGCAGCTTTACGAACCCTTCCCCGGGGTTGACCTCGGCCACAAAGGCCCCGACCGCGGGTACAAGGTATTTTTTGCTGCCCGTGATCTCCCAAACGTCCTGAGCCGGCATTTTGAGCACGTCCGTCACGGTCCCCAGTTCCTCGCCGCTCTGCGCGCAGAGGGCTTTCAGGCCGATCAGATCACGCACGAAGTAGCGCCCCGGTTCCAGTTCGACGCTCCGCCTGTTTATATAGACTGTCAGATCTTTTAATGCCATGGCGCTGCGCACGTCGTCGACACCCTCAAGTGCCGCGATGGCCATGCTGCCCTGGGTGCGCACGCTGCATTTGTACGGTTTGTTTCCGATATACAGAGTGCTGAAACCGCAAAGAAATTCGGGGCTGTCGCACCAGGGGTATATCCGCACTTCGCCTTTTATGCCGTGTGTCGCGACGATCTTCCCCGCCTCGATCAGATCCTGATCCAAATCATACCACCCTCTGTTTAGCGTCACAGGGCCGCCAATACGAGGCGGCCCTGTGCTTCTACGGTCACTCCGAATCGATGATTTCCACCGAGACTTTTTTCCCGCTTCGCTGTGCAACGGAACGTACAAGCGTGCGGATCTCCCGAGCAATGCGCCCCTGTCTGCCGATGACCTTGCCGACATCCGGCGGCGCAACGCGCAGTTCCAGAACAGACCCTGATTCGGTTTCCCTGACGGTTACAGTGACTGCGTCCGGCTCGCTGACAAGATTTCGGGCGACGTATAAAAGAAGTTCCTCCAATTTGACCTCCCGCGGCTATGCACGATCACTTACGGTATCCATGACCCGGACACCGGATTCACAGCACGCCTGCTTTTTTGAGAATTGCCCGGACTGTTTCCGTGGGTTGAGCGCCCGACTTCAGCCAGGAGCTGGCGCGCTCGGCATCGATAGTGACAGCCGCCGGTTCTTTGCGGGGATCGTATGAGCCTATCTCCTCAATAAACCGGCCGTCTCTGGGGAATCTGGAATCCGCGACGACGATTCTGTAATAGGGGGCTTTTTTCGCGCCCATCCTGCGCAGTCTGATTTTGACCATGATTTCACCTCCACATGATACAAGAGAATAATATCGCGAAGTGCGCCGGTTTCCGGCGTCCCTCCCGTCAGGCGGGAGCTTAACACGATTCGGATTAACAGGCTTCAGGTCAGAAGGGGAGACCCGGAAAACCGCCCCTGCGGCGACCTTTGCCCTTGGAGCCCAGCATCCTGCGCGTCATTTCCTGCATGGACTCGAACTGCTTCAGCAGTCTGTTTATATCTTCAACTCGCGTGCCGCTGCCTGCGGCTATGCGGCGTTTACGGCTGTGATTGAGAATCGAGGGATTATCTCTCTCTTTCGGGGTCATCGACAGAATAATAGCCTCCGTGCGCGCCAGTGCCTTCTCATCCACGGTCGCGTTTGCCAGAGCTTTCGAGTTGATGCCGGGCATCATGCCCATGACATCTTCAAGCGACCCCATATTCTTCAGCTGTGTGAGCTGTTCGTAGAAGTCGGTGAGCGTGAGACGGTTGGCCTTCATCTTAGCCTGCAGTTCGGCAGACTTCTTTTCGTCGAAAGTTCGCTCCGCTTTTTCGATAAGAGTGAGCACGTCCCCCATACCGAGGATACGGGAAGCCATTCTGTCAGGGTGGAAAGGTTCTATGGCATCGAGCTTTTCGCCCACACCGACAAATTTGATGGGCTTACCCGTGACAGCCTTTATCGAAAGAGCGGCGCCTCCGCGCGCGTCGCCGTCCAGCTTGGTCAGAACAACGCCGTCGACACCGAGAGCGTCGTCAAAAGCCTTGGAAGCGTTGACTGCGTCCTGGCCGGTCATAGCGTCGACAAAGAGCAATATCTCATGCGGAGAAACGGCGGCTTTCACGGCCTTGAGCTCGTCCATGAGCGCGTCATCTATATGAAGGCGGCCGGCGGTGTCCAGAAAAACGATATCGTTTCCGTGTTTGATCGCGTGCTCTACCGCGGACTTCGCTATCAACACCGGATCCTGCTGCCCCATCTCGAACACGGGGATCCCGAGCTGGTCACCGACGATCTGCAGCTGCTTTATTGCCGCCGGACGGTAGACGTCGCAGGCCGCGAGCAAAGGCCTCTTACCGTTTTGCTTTCTCATGAGGCCTGCAAGTTTCGCCGTATTCGTGGTCTTTCCCGAGCCCTGCAGACCGACGGACATGACGATAACGGGCGGTTTCGGCGCGGAGGCCAGCTTTGCGTTCCCGCCCCCCATCAGCGAGGTCAGCTCCTCGTTGATGATCTTTACTATCATCTGGGCGGGGGTAAGGCTCTCAAGTACTTCGGAGCCGACACATCGCTCGGTAATTCTGGCGGTAAAGTCTTTGACTACTTTGTAGTTGACGTCAGCCTCGAGCAGGGCCATGCGGATCTCTCGCATGGCCTCCTTAACGTCGGAGGCTGAGAGTTTTCCCTTGCCGCGGAGCTTTTTAAACGCGGCGGAGAGCTTATCGGTCAATCCTTCAAATGCCATTACCTACTCCTCAATCAGGGCGTCCAGCTTTGATTCGAGACCGGAAAGAGCCGCGGCAAAATCCCGGTCAAGGCGGTCGTATCCCGAGCGGCGGATAACCCTGACGTCTTCTTTGATGCTCTGCAGAAGTGTGCTGCGCCTTTGATGCTCGGCCAGGAACCCCAGCGCTGTCTCGGCGTCGTTCAAAGTCGTTTCCGACCTGACCAGCGCGTCCCGAACACCCTGGCGGCTTATGCCCAGGTTCTCCGCGATCTCGCCAAGAGAAAGATCATCGCTGTGATAGAGCTCGAATATCTCACGCTGCTTTACCGTAAGCAGCCCGCCATACAGGTCAAAGAGCATAGCAAGTCTTAAACTTTCTTCCATCGCGGCGGTCTCCTGTTTGATGTAAAGCCAAATGCCTTTACATTATAGCATGAACCCGGGGCATGTCAATAGCTTAATGAGGGAATTCGCGATTGAATATTCGAGCGAAAGCTGGAAAATCTAAATTAGCGCACGCGGCCGGGCCGGGTGCAGAAAACAGGCGCTATCCCGCGTTATCAGGCTAAGACCGCGCGCATGTCTGCGGCAGTGCAGCTGCCCGGAGCAGTCTCCTGTGCGGCGCGGTTTTATTTTGTCTGCATAACAGCAAACTATAGCTTATCTTTCGTACCGGGCTCAGGGTATTCCGAAAAAACGGCGCTGCCCGGTGCCGGGAGGGTCAAATGCACAAAAAAGCGAATCCGCTCCTGAGAGATCTTTCAATGTTCATCCCGACCGAGCGCCTTGCCTCTTGGTCGGCCGACACGGCCGCAAAAGACGTCGCCGACGGGGAGAAGTCCCTGTTCGCCTTTCGCAAGGCGCTTAAAAGAGATCTTGACGACATTGACCGCATATGTAAGAGGGTGGTCAGGCGCAGGTCCGAGAGGGCTCAGTCGGGTGAGCTCGCATGGCTGCTCGATAACCGTTATCTTGTCAGGCGCGAAGGTGAACTGGTACTGCGTCAATTGCGCTCAATGCGCTTTGAGCGGCTGCCCGCGAGCGGCGGGGAGATACTGATCGCCGGGTGCGCGCGGGCGCTCCTGCAGTCGGGCGCGCTGCGGCTCGACAGGGACAGGTACGGCCTGTTTCTTGAAGGTTATCAAAAGCGAAGACCTCTCTCGGAGCGCGAGCTGTGGCTTTTTGTGCCCATGCTGAAAGCGGCATGCGCTTCGAATATAGCCGAACTTGCCCGCAGATCTCTTGCAAATATTGACAGAGGCGGCGAGGACGAACAGGAGCAGTTCTATGCCGCCTGCTTCACAACGCTGAGGACGCTCGCTTTCGAGGATTTTTCCGACCTCACCGAAGCGCACGACAGCGTTGAAGAGGTGCTGCGCCTCGATCCTGCGGGCATATACGAAAAAATGGACGAAGAGAGCCGGGCGTACTACCGGTCCAGGCTAGCCAGGGAGGCAAAAAAAAACGGTCTGCTCGACAAGGAGAGCGCGCAGCTTGCCGTGGAATTGTCAAAACGATCTTCCGGACGCCGCCGTCACGTAGGCTATTACATCCTGGAGGACGCGCTCGGCAGAGGCGTTAAAAAGAATCGGGGCGCATGGTATATTCCCGTCCTCACGCTTTTATCCGCAGCCGTTTCTCTGGGAGGAGCCTTCCTGCTTGACAGGCCGCTGCTCAGCCTGCTGTTCGTTTTTCCTGCTTTTGAGCTCTGGAGAAACGTTATTGAAGCTGTCACGCTTCGGTTTACCAAACCGTCGTTTCTGCCGTCTCTCGATTTCAGCCGGGGCATACCGGACAGCGCAAGGACTCTTTGCGTGATCTCGGCGCTTATTGTGAGCGATGAGGACGCAAGACGCTGCCCTGCGCTGCTGGAGGAATACCGCCTTGCCAACAGAGAGGGCGGAGAGAATGTGATATACGGTCTGCTTGCGGACCTGCCCGACAGTCCCGAGCGGGAAGGTGAGAGCGAAGAACATATACTGCGCACAGCCGAGCTTGAGATCCGCCGGCTGAACGAGCGATACTCGGGCGGATTCTGTCTGTTCACCCGGCCCCGGTGTTTTTCCCGCAGAGAGGGGCGTTACACGCCGCGCGAAAGAAAGCGCGGGGCGATCATGGAACTCGTGCGCCTTCTGACGGGGCAAAAAAGCGAGCTCACCACAGCTGCGGGCGAGCCCTCCGCGCTGGAGGGGACAGCTTTTTTGCTGACGCTCGACGCGGACACCCGCCCGGGCATCGGTTCGATCGCGCTCATGGCGGGGGCGATGGCCCACCCCCTCCACAGGCCGGTCATAAAAAACCGAGTCGTCGCGGAGGGCTACGGTATACTGCAGCCCCGCCTGAGCGTACAGCTTGAAGCAGCCGGAGCGAGCCTTTTTTCCCGTGTTTTTGCCGGCCGCGGCGGTACGGACCCATACGGCGCGCTCTCCGGGGAGCTGCAACAGGATCTGTTCGGACGCGCAAGTTTCGCGGGGAAAGGCCTGATCGACGTGATGGCATACAAAGAGTGCATGGACGGGCGCCTTCCGAAGAGGATGATACTCTCCCACGACCTCCTGGAAGGGGAATACCTGCGCACCGCGCGTTTTGCGCGGGCCGAGCTTATTGACGGTTTCCCCCGGGGGATCACGGCTTTCTATACCCGCCTTCACCGCTGGACACGCGGCGACTGGCAGACTCTGCCCTGGCTGTTCCCGTGTACGCCGACGGCGGGAGGCAGCTGCGAAAGGAACGTGCTTGGGCCGGTATCAAGGTTTAAAATCTTCGATAACCTCCGGCGCAGCCTCACACCGGCGGCGGTTCTGGCCGTATGGCTCACGGCCGTGTTTTCCGGCGAAGCATGGGCTGCCTTGGCTGCCGCGGGGACTGCTCTGTGCTTTTTATCGCGCTCCTGCGTATCGGGTGCGCAGTCTGTCTTGCGCGGAGGACTGCGGGAGAGGTACAGGACCGGTGTCCTTTCGGGGCCCCGGGCTGCGGTATTGCGGATCATCCTGCAGCTGGTACTGCTGCCTTACGAAACGACGGTATGTGTCGGCGCGGCGGTGACCGCCCTCTACAGGATGCTGTTCACCCGCACGCACCTTCTCGACTGGGTGACGGCAGCTCAGGCGGACAGCCGGGGCAGCGGGCCGGTGCGCTGCCTGCGGCGGATGGCGCTTCCTTCGGCTCTCGGGCTGCTGTGCATATGTTTCGGAGCCTCTTCTTTGTGGCGGCTTCCCGGAGCGCTCTGGCTCTTTTCACCGCTGATCGCCGCCGCGGCAGAGCTCCGAAGAAAAAATGAGAGGCCTCTGAAAGAAGACGACGTGATGTTTCTTCGCGGGCAGTGTGAAAAGATGTGGGGGTACTTCAGTGATTTCATGCGCCCGGAGGACCATTATCTTCTCCCCGATAATATCCAGGAGCACCCCGAAAAGGGCCCCGCCCGCCGCACCTCCCCCACAAATATCGGCCTGTCGCTCCTGTCTGTTCTGACAGCGCTCGACCTCGGGCTCACGACGCAGGAAAAAGCGCTGGCGCTCATAGAAGGCTGCCTGACAAGCGTGGAGAAGCTGCAGAAATGGCACGGCCATCTGTACAACTGGTACGACACGTCCTCGTGCTGCCCGCTATGCCCGCCGACGGTCTCTACCGTGGACAGCGGCAATCTCGCCGGCTGCCTGATCGCCCTGTCTCAGGGGCTGCGTGAACTTCGCTGCGAAAAATCGTCCGAACTCGCGCTCCGCGCGTATGAACTTGCAAGTTCGATGGACTTTCGCCCTCTCTACGACCCCAAGCGGCATCTGCTGCATATCGGGTACCGGGTGGATACGGGCGAATTGACGCCGAACTGCTACGATCTGCTCGAGAGCGAGGCCAGGCAGACCAGCTTTATCGCGATCGCCCAGGGGCAAATAGAGCCGAGGCACTGGCGGGCCCTGTCGCGCACGCTTGTCAGAAAATGCGGCTACAAGGGGATGGCGTCCTGGACAGGCACAATGTTCGAGTATCTGATGCCGGAACTGCTCCTGCCGCTTGTTCGCGATTCGTCTTTGTGGGAATCGGCCGCTTTCTGTGTCTGGGTACACCGGCGCCGCACAAAAAACAAAACGCCCTGGGGCATATCGGAGAGCGCCTACTACTCGTTTGACGAGACTCTTGATTACAGATACAAGGCAAACGGAGTACAGGCCCTGGGGCTCAGACGAAAGCTCGATGACGACCTTGTTATCGCGCCCTACGCCACCTATCTTGCGCTGCAGGTCGATCCATATGAAGCGGTCAGGAACCTGCGGCGCCTGAGTGAAATGAATATGCAGGGCCGCTACGGCCTGTATGAGGCGGCGGATTTTACGCCCGGCCGGGCCATGCCGGGACAGCCCTCGATCGTGCGCTGCTATATGGCGCACCACCTCGGGATGAGTATGGTAGCTTCAAGCAACGCGCTGACGAAAAACAAAATGCAAAAACGGTTTATGAGTGACCCGCGCATGAGCGCATACGCCGAGCTCCTGAGGGAACGTGTACCGGAAGGTTCGCCTATTCTGAGCGAAGGTGCTCCCGAGCCGCCGGAAATGCCGCGCAGGGGAGCTGTCACACAGGTGCGCTCTCTGGAGGGCTTCGGCCTGGGCGCGGAGGATTGCGCTCTGCTTTCCAACGGCCTCTACAGCATCGCGGTTTCGCGCACGGGGCATACGCACACACGCTGCGGCGGCCGCGTCGTGATGATGGACAGTTCAGGCGACACTCCGGGCGTTCAGGTCGAGATTGAAACGGCCGAGGGTTCATGGTCGTTTACTCCCGCACCGACGTTCCAGGGGACGTACACCTCGGAGTTTTCGGGGAATGCCGCAAGATTCATCTCAAAACACGGGGATGTTCGGTGTGAGGAGGTACTTCACGTACTGCGCGAGGAACCGGGCGAGCTCAGAGAGATAACTCTGACAAACGAAGGAAGAGTCCCCGTTGACGGAGCCGTAAAGATCCGTTTGACACCGGTGCTGGAGAGGTATGACAGTTACGCATCCCATCCCGCTTTCTCGAAATTATTCCTGCACGCGGAAAAACGGGAGGGCGGCGCTCTCGTAACGCGCAGGGCCGCCAGGGGGGTCAGCGCCGTCAGCCTTTTTGCGGCGGTCTCCTGCTCAGACACGGAGATCTCACTTGAAAGAGCACCGCGCGGCGGCGGGGGCTCCGGGGGCGGTGAGGTGTCTTTGACGTTCGGCTTGAATGTGTCTTTAAGACCGGGGGGCAGTCAGAGCCTGCGCTTCGCTGCGGCTCTCGGGGACGACGGTGACGCGGCGGTACGCGCGGCGGAGCGCGCACTCGAAGCGCAGGAATGCGATTACTCCGACAGAGCCTCGGAGTTTTCCCGCCTTCCTTCGACAGCCGCCTTTTCCCATCTGGACGCACTGTATCTGCTGCGCAGGCTTGCGTGGCCGCAGCGGGGAAGTTCGGGAGCGCGGGCAGGGCGGGGAGCCCTTTACGCGCGCGGCATATCGGGCGATCTGCCGATCGTCGCGGCTCGCGCAGAAGACATCGAGCTTGCCCAGGAGCTCGTGCTCTCGCACAGGTATCTTTCCTACGCCGGGTGGCCTTTTGACCTCGTTTTCTCCGTACCGGAGGAGGGGTATGACAGGCCTGCGTACTCGGCGCTGCTGAGGTGTGTCCGTCGGTCAGGCTGCGAGGGCGATCTGGGCATGCGGGGCGGAGTGCACCTTGTCCCACGCTCATGTGAAGAGGAGATATTCTCATTTGCTTCTGCCGTTTGCCCCCTGACTCAATTGCCGCCGGAGGAGAGCGCTCTCCGCGGACCGTACCGGCGTCGGGAACCGCCCGCCAAACGCGCGAGGTCCGAAAACGCGGGAGCGGAATACGTGCTTTTCTCTGAAGGCTCCCTCCCGGACGTCGTGTGGAGCGACGTGCTTTCAAACCCGGATTTCGGCTGCCTGGCTTCCGACTGCGGTCTGATGGGGAGCTGGTACAGGAACGCGCGCGAAAACCGCCTGACACCCTGGGACAACGACCCTCTTGCCGAAAAAAGCTCGGAAACTCTCGAGCTGATCATCGGCAGCGGCGACGGCGCTTCGGTCTTAACCGACGGTCTCACCTGCGAAACGGAGCAGGGTGTTATCAGCGTATTTGCCGCGAGCGACGGGTTTGACTGTGCGGTCCGATACGGGCGGGGGTATACGGTCTGGGATAAGCAGATGGGTACGCGCAGAGTCATAACACATGCCTTCGTGCCGATAGACGCGCCATGCAGAGTTCTGCTTGTCCGCACGGAGGGCTGTGAGTCCTGCGAGCTGCTGCTTAAGACGCCGTTCGTGCTGGCGTCATCGGAAAAGGAGGGGGAAAATGTTTCGCTCTTTGAGACAGAAGACGGGGTCGGGGCGAAAAATCTCTACAACGAGTCGTTTCCCTCCCAGACGGCGCTGGTCCTTTCAAAGGGGGCGAAGATAAAGCTGCAGGGAAAGACGGCTTCTCTGCGGGCAGGCGGTTCCGTCACCGGCGTATTTGTTCTCGGATGCGCCGGCACACAGGAGGAGGAGCGGCGCATCCGCAGCCTCACAGACCCGAAAGAGGCCCTGCGGTCTTTTGAAAAGACCAAAGCGTACTGGCGGGAGCTCTGCAGCCGCATACGGATCGAGACGCCCGACAGCAGGATCAACGATTTCGTAAACAACTGGGCGGTGTACCAGACTCTCGCGTGCCGCATGTGGGGGCGCTGTTCGGTGTACCAGTGCGGCGGCGCTTACGGTTTCAGGGACCAGCTTCAGGACGTGTGCGCTCTGTTATACTGCGAGCCGGAGTTTGCAAGGGTCCACCTCCTGCGTGCCGCCTCAAAGCAGTTTTCCGAGGGGGACTGCGCTCACTGGTGGCATGAGCTCGGGGACGGCACAGCGCGCGGCGTGCGCACACGCTGCAGCGATGATCTGATGTGGCTGCCGTACGCCGTGAGCGAGTACGTCAAAAAGACGGGAGACATCTCGATCCTTGACGAGGAAGTGCCGTTTCTGACCGCCGAGCCGCTCAGGGAAGGCGAGACCGACCGCTACGCGGCGCTTGTATCTTCTACGGAAAAAGCCGATATGATGGAGCACTGCCGCCGGGCGGTGCGCGAAGCGATCTCACGCGGCGTCGGCGCTCACGGGCTTCCGCTCATCGGGGGAGGGGACTGGAACGACGGCATGGACAGGCTGGGTATTCTCGGCAAAGGGGAGAGCGTCTGGCTTGCATGGTTTTTCGCCGTAACGATGCGCGGCTTTGCTGAACTGTGCGCGGGGGAAGAACGTCAGCTCTGTTTAAACAAGGCCGACTCGCTGACACGCGCCGCAAACAGGGCATGGGACGGAATGTGGTTCCTGCGCGGCTACTATGACGACGGATCTCCGCTGGGCTCGCGCGTGAGCGCCGAGTGTAAGATCGACGCGATCGCACAGGGGTTCGCGCCACTTGCCGGGGCCGATCCGGAAAAGGCCCGCACGGCTCTCGAATCGGCCTGCAGGGAGTTGATCGACCGGGAACACAACATCGTCCGCCTGTTCGATCCCCCGTTTTCGGGCAGAGGCGGCACGGACCCCGGCTATATCGCTTCTTACCCGCCGGGCGTCCGTGAAAACGGGGGCCAGTATACCCACGGAGCGATCTGGCTCGCGATGGGATGCCTGCAGGCCGGAATGAAAAAGGAGGGCCTTGAGATACTGCGGATGATCGCGCCGCCCGGAGCGGATAACGGGATCTATCGCGCCGAGCCATGGGTCATCGCTGCGGACGTATCGGGAGCCGTCGGGCGGGAAGGCCGCTGCGGCTGGTCATGGTATACCGGTTCGGCGGGCTGGTTTTACCGCGTCGTGCTTGAGGACCTTCTGGGTTTAAAGCTCAGAAACGGTTTGCTGTCCTGGGATCCCGGGCGGCTGCCGGAGGGCTGGAGTGAGGATAATGTCCGGATCATGCGGGCAGGGCAGCCCGTAAAGCGTTTACAAGAGGAAAAAAATACAGTATAATCAGGAAAAATGTCACCGGGCGGTAATCGGGTCGTTTCTGAAATTTTTAACCGATCTTTCCCGAACGTGAAGAGGAGGAGTGCCGTTGTTAAATGACGTCACGTTCAGCGAGCTTTTGCCTGGCGTGCATCTGATCTGCCTTCATACGGACAAGTTTAAGACAGGATGCCTGTCTGTTTCGCTGCTGCGACACTTGCGAGGCGAAGAAGCTGCAAAGAACGCGCTCATCATGCCGGTGCTGATGCGCGGTACGCGCCGCTGCCCCGATATGGAGCGGTTGAGCGCCGCGATGGACGATCTGTACGGGGCGGGATTCGGGGTCCTTCTGCGCAAGAGAGCCGAGACACAGGCTTTTGGGATCGCCGCCGACTTTATCGATGACCGGTTTGCCCCGGAGGGCGGCATACTGAGAGGCTGTGCGGATCTGATGTCGCAGCTCCTGCTTGATCCGGCCGGCGGGCCGGGTGCTTTTGTGCCCGAGTATTTTGAATCGGAGCGCCGCAATCTGCTCGACGCTATCGCGGCCAGGGTGAACGACAAACACGCCTGGGCCGTGCGCCGGCTTATCGAGATCATGTGCCCCGGCGAGCCGTACGCGATCGACAAGCTGGGAACTGCCGGGAGCCTCGAATCGTTGATTTCCGGGGATCTCTACCTGCACTGGCGCGACATGCTCAGCCGCGGGCAGATGCTGCTGTTTTACGGAGGGAGCGCCCGCCCCGGGGACGCAGCGGCCATGCTGAAAGATTCCCTGTCGGGATTGCCTCAAAGAACGGAGCCCGACGCACTGCCTGCGATCATACGCAAAAGCGCGGGGGAGACCAAGCTTATACGAGAGAATATGGATGTGGCGCAGGGAAGACTGTGCATCGGCTGGAGGTTTGACCCTGACGCCGATATTCCTTACGCCGCGGCCGTTTTATTTAACGCCGTGTTCGGCGGCACGTCAGCGTCAAAGCTTTTTATGAACGTCAGGGAGAGGCTTTCGCTCTGCTACAGCGTGGATTCCACTCTGGACAGGCGGAAGAAACTGATGTTCGTAACGGCAGGAGTGGAGTTCTCCGATCTGGAGCGCTGCAGGGATGAGGTGTTCGCTCAGCTGCGCGACTGCGCTCAGGGGAAGATCGAACCCTGCGAGCTTGAGAGCGCCCGCGCGTGCATTGTCAGCGCGCTCAAACTGAGCGGCGACTCTCTGGGGAGCCTCGAAGACTACTATACGACCCGCGCTCTCTACGGCGAGTCGCTCGAGAGCCCGGGCAGCTTCATATCAAGCGTTATGGCCGTATCAAAGGAAGACATCGCCGCGCTGGCCGAACAGGCAAAGCTTGACACGGTCTATTTCCTGAGCGGTTACGGTGAGGAGGCGGAAAAAGATGGTCCGCAGTGATTACCCCGGACTGGGGGAGACGGTCCTTCGAGGTGAGCTTGAAAACGGCATGCGGCTGATCTTGGTGCCCAAGCCGGGCTTTTCGAGAGTCTACGCCTTCCTGGCGGTGAAGTACGGCGGTATGGATCTGAGATGGGATAAGAACGGCGAGATCTTTTGCGCCCCCGAGGGCACGGCCCATTTTCTCGAACACAAGATGTTTGAAACGGACGAGGGGAGCGCAGACCTGCTGCTTGCGGCGAACGGGGCGCAGTCAAACGCGTTCACCGACAGCGACATGACGGCATATCTCTTCGAGTGCAGCGACCGCTTCGAAGAAAATCTGCGTATACTGCTGCAGTTTGTTGCCGAACCCTGCTTTACGCAGGAGAGCGTCCGCAAGGAGGTCGGCATAATAAACCAGGAGATACTCATGTGCGAGGACGAGCCTTACTGGCGCGTGAACCGCAACCTCATGAACAGTCTTTTCAAAGAGCACGCGCTGCGGTTTTCAACGATCGGGACACGTGAGAGCATTGCTCAGATTACCCCGGAAATACTCAAATCCTGCCATGAAGCGTTCTACGTGCCGTCAAATATGGTTTTATGCGTTGTCGGGGACGTGGATCCGGAACGCTTCGTATCGACAGCACGCGACAATTCACCCGGGCGGGGCCCCCGCGCCGCCGCTCATCTGCACGGCCGGGAGGCAGGGCCCCCGGTCAGACCGTACATCGAAGAAAAGATGGATATCGCCCGGCCCGTTTTCATGTTCGGCTGCAAAACAGAACCGCCTCCGACGGGAGAGGATTTTTTGCCGAGATCCATGCTTTGCGACCTCGCCTGCGACGCCCTGCTCGGAGGTTCGTCGCCGCTCTATGCGCGGCTCTATACCCGGGGCCTGATAAACGGCTCTTTTGAAGGTTCAAGCGAGCTTTTTGAGGGGGCGGGCTTCGTTTTCGCTCGCGGAGAGAGTGATGAACCCGAGAAGGTGGCGGAAGAGATCCTGCGGGAAGCGGAGCGTATAGCCCGCGACGGCATCGACGAGGAGCTTTTCAAGCGCCTGAAGCGCTCTTCTTTCGGTTCGAGGCTGAAGGAGCTCAACGCTTTCGAGATGACGGCCTGGAATCTTTGCGACGCGAGTTTTCACTCGGCCGACTATTACCGCTTCCCCGAGTGGTATGAGCGCATCGATATCGGAGAAGCTTCGCGGTTTATAGCGGATACTTTCACGGAGGAGAGATCCGCACTGTCTGTTATCAGGCCGCTCTAGCGGCGGGGGCAAGACCTTCCGGACACGGGAGGTTACATACAGATTTTCGGAGGTCATTCAATGTACGACAACTACGCGATATCTTTTCCGTCATTCGGCATATCGGTGAATCCGAGCCGCGTGGCCTTTGTGCTCTTCGGAAAGGAAATATACTGGTACGGCGTACTGATAGCGGTCGGCTTCGTTATCGGCATGATATATATATACAAACGATGCCGCCGGTTCGGTATAGTTGAGGACGATTTCGCAAACTGCCTGATCATCGGGGTCCCGTCGGCTGTAATAGTCGCGCGTATCTACTATGTGGTGTTCAATTACTCTGCCTTCAGAGGCGATTTTTGGAGCCTTTTCAAGATCTGGGAAGGCGGCCTGGCGATGTTCGGAGTAATTCTCGGAGCGGTGCTCGCGGTCGTGATCTATTGCCGGGTCAAAAAAATAAAGGCCGCGCCGATACTTGACCTCACGATGATCTGCCTGATCCTTGCCCAGGCGATCGGGCGCTGGGGTAATTTCCTCAACAGAGAAGCTTTCGGTGTGCTGCCGCCGAACACCCCGGCATTCCTCAGGAACATACTGGATTATTTTACGATGAACCTCACGTCCGGTGACACGGTGCTGCCGGTACAGCCGACTTTTCTGTATGAATCCGTGTGGGACCTGATAGGATTCTTTGTTTTGCATTTTTACTCCTATAAAAGAAAATACGACGGGCAGATATTTCTTTTATATTTCGCCTGGTACGGTTTCGGACGCTTCTTCATCGAGAGCCTGCGCGCGGACAGCCTGTATCTGTTCGATACCGGTATCCGCGTATCTCAGCTCGTGGCGGGCGCCGTCTGTATCGTCTCCATAGCCGTTATGGTCTATATCCGCGTCCGTATAAAGCCGGACCCCTCCCGCATGGCGGTCGCAATCATGGAGAGAAAGAAAGCCGAGGCCCTTGATGCGCAGCAGCCATCCGCCGAAACAGCCGCCCCGGCTGCGGAGGAGATCCCTGAGGCGGAGGAGGTCCCTGAGGCGAAGACAGAAATCACCGAAAAAAGAAGAGCCCGCAATCTTGCGGAGGCCAAAGCCCGGATGATAGCGGAGGCGAGGGAGCTCGGCCTGCTGCTTGATGACGACGGCAGCTTTATAGCTCAGGTCGACCCGCAGGAGATGAAAGCCGTGGACAAGGACCGGAAAGCGGGAGAGGGCGCATCCGGTGCGGATGGGGAGAGCGCACCGGAAAAAGCTCAGCCCGTGAGCGGCAGCGGTGACGAGAGCGGCGGCGATGGAAGCGATAGTTAACAAGGACCGCCCCAGGCTTGCGGCTGCGGCCCTGGGAAAGATCCCCTGCGATCTGACAATTGAAAATGCCCGCGTTGTCAACGTGATAACGGGGGAGATCATACCCGGCAGTGTCGACGTGCTGGACGGCGTGATAGTGCGTGTTCGCGATACGGGCGAAAGACCGCAAAAACCGGCCGGGGAGATAATTGACGCGTGCGGGCACTATGTTGTGCCGGGTCTGATCGATACGCACGTTCATATCGAGTCGACTATGTTGACGCCTCAGAATTTCGGAAGAGCTGTATGCGCCTGCGGGACGACCTGCGCATTTACCGATCCCCACGAGATCGCAAACGTGATGGGTGTCAAAGGCGTCCTGTGGATGCTGCGCAGCGCAAAAAAGTCTCCCGCCAGGATCTATACCCTCGCGCCCTCATGCGTACCTGCAGCCCCCGGGCTGGAGAGCTCGGGGGCGCAGTTCGGGTCCGCCGAGATCGACGCTCTGCTCGGCGAGGATACTGTCGTCGGGATAGCAGAGCTGATGGACGTTCTCGGTGTCGTCCACGGAGGCGGCCGCATGAGTTCGATAACCGGGCTGGGGCTGAGCAGAGGCGTATTCCTTCAGGGGCACGCTCCGGGGCTGCACGGAGGCGAACTGGATGCGTACAGGCTGATGGGCCCAGGGAGCGACCACGAGTCGGGCTCCGCGCGCGAGATCCGTGAGAGGCTTCGCGCGGGGATGCGCATTGATCTGCGCTTTGTTGTGCCCGACGCGGTCCGCCGCCTCACGGAAGGTTTTGCCGGTATGCGGTATCTTGACAACGTATCGCTCTGCACAGACGACGTTTATGCCGACGACCTGCTCCGTGATGGGCACGTTAACCGCGTGGTGCGCCAGGTGATCGGATCGGGCATTGACCCTGTGCAGGCGTACCGTATGGCTGCGTATCAGGCTGCGGCGGAGTACGGGTTTTCCGATCTGGGAGCCGTTGCCCCCGGCTTTGCGGCAGATCTTCAGATACTTCGCGAGCTTGACGGCAGGCTGCCGGAGGCCGTATACATAGGCGGCAAACCGGCCGCAAAAAACGGTGAATGCATTGTTCCGGGCGGCGGCGGGGATACTTTGCCGGAGAACACCGTCCGCATCCCGCAGATCACCTCCCCCGGGGATCTTCTTCTTCGGGCCCCGGAGGGTGCGGGCTGCTCGGTAAAGACTGCTGTCTTGACGACGCGCCGGTTTGAGGAAGACAACATAACGTATGAAGAGCTGCCCGTAACGGACGGCTGTGTAGACATATCCCGCGATCCGGGGCTCTGCTGGGTCGCCGTGATCAACAGGTACGGTGCCGGCGGAACGGTTATCGTACCGTACAGAGGTTATCCGCTTCAGAGGGGAGCGGTCGCAAGTACGATAAGCCACGACAGCCACAACATGACCGTCATTTTCCGTGATACCCGCGACGCGTACCTGGCAGCGCGGGAATTGCTGAGAGTTTCGGGCGGGATCACCGCGGTCTGCGGCGGAGAAGTTCTCCGGACGCTCCCTCTGCCGTGCGCGGGGCTGATGAGTCCTCTGGGAGCACAGGACCTTGCACCGATAATTGAGGGTACAAAGCGGGCGATCGGCGAACTCTGCCCCGGCGAACCGCACGCCCTGCTTCGGCTGACGCTGATGTCGCTCCCGTGCGACCCGTGTTTTGTCGTCACCGATCTCGGGATCGTCGACGGGAAGGCGGGCAGATTCGTCCCGCAGTTTATATAGTCCGGATCCCGGAGTCTGCGCCGCTTCGGGACACGTCGGGCGGGCTTTTACAGCAGCGTGTACGGCTGTATCCGCTCTGACAGCTGCCTTTGGGATTCTATCAGGTCACAGGCTGTTTTTCCTGCCGCGGCCGAGGCTCCGTCAAAGCGGCCGATACGGCGGCTCAGGTATTTTATGCCCGCACCGCACCCCCGCTCGACAAGTTTTGCAAGAGCGCTGTCGGTTGGATTTGTATTTGCGATTATCGCGGTTTTAAGACGATGAAGGCCGGACGACATATGGGCAGGGTACCTTTGCTTGTACCCGTATGCGTCAAGAAGGCCGTTCACTATACGACCTGTTTTTGCACGCTCGTTCCGGGACTCGGCAATAATGAGGCGAAGACGCGTGTCTTCGGCACAGCGCAGCGCGTCCGTCAGAGCAGCGATGCCCGTCCTGGCCTCAGCGCCGCAGGCGCGAAGCAGTTTTATCGTGTCTTTTTCGCTCATAACAGACCTCCAAGCCGTTAATTGGGATCATTTTCATATTTTGCCCAAAGCAGTGCAAAATATGACAGTCGGGGTGCGGGGAAGTCTGCCGTATGAGCCGGATGACGGCTGCCTGAGCGGCGGGCGGTCTCAAACTCCGGGATTTGCTCATTGTCACAGGTCAGACAGGTATTCATAGGGGGAAGAAAAATGAAAACAAGATCTCAGATGGATCCCGCATATCAGTGGGATCTGAAGCATATTTTTCCGGATAAGGAGAGGTGGGAGACCGCGCTGGCAGCGGCTCGTGATGAAATATCAGCCGTCGCGGGGCTTGCCGGAACGCTGTCCGCGTCGGCCGAAGCGCTGCGCAGCGGCCTTGACGCCATATACGGCGCAAGGCGCAGGGCGGAGCTGGTGTACCTGTACGCCGCGCTCTGTTCCGCGGGCGACAACTCGGATACGGAGAATCAAAGCATGCAGATGCGCGCCCTCACGATGATAACCGAGCTCGGGAGCGCCCTGTCATTCGTGAACCCCGAGATACTCGCGATAGAGCCGGAAGTGCTCGAATCGTATATTGCCGAGCCTTCCATGGCCGTATATCGCCATATGCTCCGGGATCTGGTGAGAACGAGGGAACACACGCTCTCAAACAAAGAAGAAAAGCTGCTCGCGCAGCTCGCCGACGCCGCGCAGACCCCTTCGGCCGCTTTTGAAATGTTCACTGACGTCGATATGACATTTCCCGAGCTGACTGACGAGACGGGCGCCCCGGTGCCGCTCACCCACGCCACGTTCGGAGTCTATCGTGAGAGCCGCGACAGGCGCGTCAGGGAGGAGGCCTTTGAGAAGTATTTCGGTGAATATGAGAAATACAAGAACACTTTTGCCGCTCTTTACTCCGGAAGCGTAAAGCTTGATTCATACTCCGCCCGCGTCCGGGGCTATTCCTGCGCGCTCGAGGCGGCTCTCGACTCGGGCAACATCCCGGTCAGGGTATATGAGAGCCTGATAGAGGCCGTGCATTCCGCGCTGCCCGCAATGAAGAAGTATCTGGATCTTCGCAGGCGCGCTCTCGGACTTGAGAAGCTCCATATGTATGACCTCTACGTGCCTCTGATCGAACCGGCGGCAACGGGAAAAGTGGAGTACCCGGCAGCCAGGCGTATGGTCGAGCAGGCCGTGATGCCCTTCGGGGAGGAGTACCTGAAGCATATAGAGGAGGCCTTCGATTCGGGCTGGATCGACGTGTACGAAAACAAAGGAAAGAGAGCGGGGGCGTTTTCCTGCGGGGTATACGGCGTCCATCCGTACGTACTGCTCAACTTTGCGGGCAAGCTCGACGATGCGTTCACCGTGGCGCACGAGCTCGGGCACGCGATGCATTCTTATTTTTCCGACAGAGCGCAGGATTATGTTAACCACGACTACACGATAATGGTTGCCGAGGTCGCCTCGACAGTCAATGAGGTGATGATGACAAAGAGCCTGCTGTCACAGGAATCGGATAAACAGAGCCGCGCCGCTCTTCTCAACAGGCTGCTGGAAGGTTTTCGCACGACGGTCTTCCGCCAGACCCTCTTTGCCGAGTTTGAGAAACGTACCCATGAGATGTACGAGTCCGGACAGCCGCTCACGGCCGAGGCGCTGAGCGCGCTTTACCGCGAGCTTAATCTGCTGTATTACGACGGCGTTGAGGTCGATCCCATCTCCGATATAGAGTGGGCGCGAATACCGCATTTTTACAATGCGTTCTACGTGTACCAGTACGCGACGGGGTTCTGCAGCGCGGTCGATATCGCCGACCGCATATTAAAAACGGGTGACGCGACAGGCTACCTCGCGTTTCTGCGCATGGGCGGGAGCGCATATCCGCTTGACGAGCTCCGCGCGGCGGGGGTGGATCTTGAAGATCCCGGCTGCGTCCTTTCCGCATTGCGCGTGTTTGAGCAGACAGTGGACGAACTCGATAAGCTGCTCGCCTGACGGGACCCGTACTCATTATCCGAACAATAAGGGAAAGACGGCCGCACCGCGAGCCGTCTTTCCTCTTTTTATTCCGTACGCTTGTTATGTTTTCCGCGCCCGCCCTTTCCGCGATCGATACTTATCCGCCGAGTCTGATGACCAAGTATTTTTCAACTACGGCCGAGCTTCCCGGAGCCGGGTAAACCGGCATTTGCTTTACCTCGTCCTTCATTTCCAGTCGTTTTGAAACGTCGGACATGCTCGGGTATACGTAGCCCCCGTAGCCGACGTAATATTTCAGGAAGTACCCGTACGTATAGCTTGTAAGCAGGGCTTCCATATCAAGTATGCCCGTGAGATCGACTTCGTCCAGCTGAGGGGTGGGGTCGGGACCCGCTGAGGCTGCGGCGGAGCCGATCAGGACCACAGGCATCCCGGGCACGTATCCCTCCGTGCGCTCAACTGCGGAGATGAGCCTTACGGAGTACGCGTAGGACTGCTCATACGCCAGTTCCAGCTTCAGGTATGCCTTGTTGTCATATATGCAGTAGCTGTATGCCGCAAGAGCGATACAGGCGGATACGATCCAGCAGCAGAGGGCGCGCAGAGCGTGCCGGAAGTTTCCTGCCTGTACGCGCATCGCAGGCGCGACGTAATCAATCAGCGCGACCGGGGCGAGAAGAAGGGTGCACATGCCGTAGACCATCAGGATGTGGACCCTCGAAGGCCCCATAACGTAGATGATGTTGGCCGCAAGGGGGTACAGAGCGGCGAGCGCAAAGAAGAGCAAGGCGCGGAGAAATCCGGCCTTCCCGACGCGCAGCGCGTATACGGCAAGAAATATTGTCGCGAGCCCCGTTAACGCGAACATATATCTGAGGAACCCGAAGTGCGCTCCGATGTTATTTCGAAGGAAGAAGTCGAAATAGCTCTTGTATGCTTCCGCGAGCTGTGACGGGAGCGCCCGGACATCCAGTCGTCCCATATCGGATATCCCCATGTAGTCGACCAGACCCGTGGAGCGCGAGGTTATCTTAACGAGGACGAAATATATCGCGATCCCCGCGCCGAGTGCAGCCGCGTATTTCAGCGCGGATATCAAAAGCTTTTTATACTTGTCGCCGTCCAGCGTCTGGAGTATCAGGGCCCCCGTCATCAGCGAGGCCGCCGCGGAAATATAGCTCTGGTAGATCCCTAACGACAGGGCTGTAAGCAAGGCGCCCGCTATAAACCCGAGCCTGCGGCGCACCGTCACGAGAGCAGCCAGGCATGCGAGCGCCAGAGCAAAAAAGTAGGCGCTGGATGTGAACATGTATGAGAACGTGGCCGTAACGGCCGGAAAAGTGACCATGACGGCCGACGTCAGGGCGCATCCCGTACAGGAGCGTATGCGCAGGGCCGAGACCGCCGTGCAGGCTGCGACGGCGAGAGCAATAATGCTCAGAGCGCCGATCAGCCAGGGAAGGCTGAAATCACCGTCAAGCTGCAGAACGTACGGCAGCAGCCATCTGCCGGAGGCCGTGCCGTAGGTGTCGCTGAACAGGTGGCCGATATCGTCATGGTTCGGGAGCTTGTTTGTAAAGACAAACATATGTGTCAGAAAACCGAAAACGCAGGCGGAAAGGAAAGTCACCCGAGTGTGTTTCGGTACGCGATCCGCAAGACGTTTAAACCAGGCGTCCGGCATAGGAATGAAGAAGTGTCGGTCACTCGTCGAACTCACCCCCTCCGCAGCGCCGCGCGACAATATAGCGGGGCCTTCCCTTTATCTGCGCGTATATCTGCGCGATGTAATAGCCGATGATGCCCAGGCTTATCATCAGAACGCTGCCTATGAACAGCAGCAGTATTATCACCGTAGTGAACCCCGGAACGGCGCTCCCCCCGAACCATTTCACAAGCGTCTGGATCCCGATAACCAGCGAAAACACAAGTGTCACGAGCCCCAGGACCGTCACGATCTGCATGGGGGCGGAGGAGAAAGACGTCACGTTTGCAAGCGCGTATTTTGCCAGGCCCAACGCGGACCAGTTTGACGAACCGTTTTTCCGCTCGACCACGTCAAACTCCACGCTTGTCGCGCGGTACCCGACCCAGGCGGAAAGAGCGCGAAAGAAAACCCTTCTCTCAGGCATCTCAAGGAGCGCCCGGGCCACGCGCCTGTCGATCAGCTTGAAATCCGAAGACCGCGTCATATCCGTCTTCAGCGCCTTATTCATGATAAGGTTGAACAGCCCGGCGGCTGTTCTGTGGAGAGCCGATTCCTTTCCGCGGCTTCTTTTCTCGCCGTTTATTATTTCGAAACCCTGCTGCCAGAGCGAGTACATCTCGGGGAGTTTTTCGGGCGGATGCTGAAGGTCGCAGTCGATAACGGCGCAGCACTCGCCGGCGGCCGCCTCCAGGCCGGCCATTATAGCCGCATCCTTGCCGAAATTACGTGAGAAGCTCACGCCCCTTACCGCGCGGTCTGCCGCGCTGAGGGCGCATATCCTCTCCCAGGTCGAGTCCTTCGAGCCGTCGTCGACGAAAATGATCTCGTACCGGATGCGGGCTTTGCGGAGCACGTCCCCGATCCGCCCCGCGGCGAAATCGATCGAAGGCTCCTCATTAAACGCGGGAACGATTACCGACAGCATTCATATCATCCTTTCGGAGGTCGGCTGCGCCGCGGGCCTTTCTTTCGAAACACCAGAAGGCCTGTCAGATAGTTGACTATCACGACCAGCACAGTGACAAAGATTTTGGATATAAGCTCGTTTAACCGCCCCAGATCCACCATGAGGTACAGGATCAGCGTCTCGAGCCCCAGAGAGAACAGGCGGGACGCAAAAAAAGCCCCGGCCTCAAGCAGGCCTTCTGACGTCGAGCGATATACCCAGCGGCCGTTTGCGAAGTAGGCGAACGTCACTGCGCTGACCCAGGCAACTATGTTTGAGGGGATGTAATGTACGTGCAGAACCTTGAGGAAAAGCACGTAGATGATGTAATTGATCGCGGTCGTGGCGGCGCCGACTATCAGGTATGCCGCCTGTTCGCGATATTTTACCAGCAATTTCTTGGCCTTCCGTATCATATTTGCACCTCGAGGGAGTTAATCCGGCCGCAGCGCGCACGGCGCCGGCCCCGGCGGGGGCGGGCTGTCCGCTATTTCACTATCTCGATAAGTACGGGGAGCAGCACGAACGAGCTGAGCGTCGTCCAGAGTATACATTTTGAGACAACAGACGCGGCGGCGTCGAATTTTTCGGCCAGAAGCACCGAATTCACGGCGACCGGCATTGATGACAGTATAAAAACAACCGAAAAAAGCATACCGCGGATCCCGAGGGCGAAAAGGACGAGGGAGGCGACGATCGGCGATATGATAATGCGCAGCGACATACCTGCCCAAAAAGCCGCCTGAGATCCGGGCTCGAGCTTCGTATTCTTTACAAGGACCATCTGTGCTCCAAGTATAGCCAGAACTACGGGAGAATATGATTTTGCTACCATATTGATGCCGGTCTCAAGCACTGCCGGCACATTGATCGGGAAGGCTCTGACAATAACGGCCAAAACGACCGCGTATACCGACGGCAGGGTGAAGACCGATTTTAAGGCGTTCTTGACCGAAAAGTTCGAGCGCGCGGCAAAGAAGACACCGACGGTATTGCCGAGTATCAGCTGCGTCACAACAAAGACGGAGGCCTTGTCGAGCCCCGCCTGTCCGAAGGCGAGCAGTACGAGCGGAAGCCCGTAATTGACGCAGTTCGTCATGGTGGATATCAGCGTGAGCCCGGCAGTCTTGGCTGCCGGCAGCTTCAGTAATCTGCCGGCCAGAACGGCCGCGCCCCACATCAATATCAGGTTTATCAGGCAGAATGCGATCGTTTTGTACATATCGCCAGCGGAGATCTCGGCTGTGGTGAGAGTGTCGAACACCATGAACGGCAACAAAAAATACAGGATCAGAGTGACAAGGTTTTTTGTCTCAAGCCCTCTGAAGCGCACAAGAAGCGCGCCCGCCAGCACCGGGATGGCAAGCGGAACGATGACGCGGACGAGTGTGGTTAAAACCGACTGAAGCAACAGATTTTCCTCCCGAGGGATCACATTTTTTTGCGGCAGATCGGGACCGGTCAGAACGAAGCATTGCGGGACCCGGCCTGCCGTGCCCCCGCCCGTACCGCGCAGTTTTGCGGACCTTGCCGGCAGCAAGGCGGTCTTCGAAGACGGTATGACGGAAGAATACAATGGGGAATGTACCCGCGGACGCGCGATAAAAGTCAGCCCCGGCGGTCAGACCGCCGGGGTGTGGCTGCTATTGGGGCTATTTAAGTACGACGAGCATCTGGCAGCATTCCGTGCCGTTGTTTTTCAGGCCTTTTTTTGTGTTCGGGCCGCAGTGGAAACTGTCGCCGGCATGGAGGGTCGTAACGCCGTCCTCGGTCTCAACGTCGATCTCTCCGGAGATAACGTAATAAATGGACTCCTTGGCGTTTGAGCTGAAATTGCAGCCCCCGCCGGGCAGAAAATGGCTCAGGCCCATTGTAACTGCGCCTTCGTTGACGTCGCCGGGATCATGCAGGCGCGTGGTGCGCACATCGAAATGATTTGGGGCTTCATAGACATAAGCCTCGTTTTTCTTTGTGATTTTGTAACTCATCGTTATCTGTCCTTTCTGAAGAATTATTTAGAGCCGCAAGGGCTTGACTCCCTTATTCAAGCGAAAAATTTGTCGTGGATCGCATTGAGCGCTTTGTCGGCGTCTTTCTTGTCGATGAGTACGGAGATCTTGATCTCGCTCGTTGAGATCATGTTTATGTTGATATCGGCTTCATAGAGGGCCTGAAACGTCTGAGCTGCTACTCCGGGGTTGTTTGCCATACCCGCTCCGACAACGCTTATCTTCGAAACGGTGTCATCAATATCCATCGTCTCATACCCGATAGCGTCCTTTGCCTCCTCAAGTATCGCGGCGGCCTGATCTCTGAGCAGTTTGGGTATCGTGAACGAGATATCCTTTGTGTCGTCGCGCCCGATGGATTGGATGATTATGTCGATAGTGATGTTATGCTTTGCAAGCAGAGAGAAAATCTTGTAAGCGATGCCCGGCTCGTTTTTCAGATGTGTGAGAGCGAAGCGGGAGATATTGTCGTCCTTTGCGACTCCGCTGACAAGTGTCTTTTCCATATTGCGCGCAGCCTCCTTGACCAGTGTTCCGGGTGTATTTGTAAAGCTTGAGAGAACTTCAAGCTTGATGTTATAGACTTTTGCGATCTCGACAGAACGGTTGTGAAGGACCTTGGCTCCCATCGAGGAAAGTTCCAGCATCTCGCCGTAAGTGATCTGGTCCAGCTTTCTTGCTTTCGGCACTATGCGGGGGTCGGCCGTATACACCCCGTCGACGTCCGTATATATCTGGCATAGGTCGGCTTTCAGGGCCGCAGCCAGCGCTACGGCAGTCGTATCGGAACCGCCTCTGCCGAGCGTGGTTATGTCCTCATACTTGTTTACGCCCTGGAAGCCGGTCACTATCACGATGTTCTTTCTGTCCAGCTCGCTGCGCAGGCGCTCCAGGCCTATCTTCTTTATACGGGCGTCACTGTAATGGGAATCTGTACGAATGTCGGCCTGCCAGCCTGTCAGCGATACGACAGGGAAGCCGAGACGCTCTATTGCCATCGCCATCAGGGCTACGGATATCTGTTCTCCCGTGCTGAGAAGAACGTCCATCTCTCGTCTGGAGGGGTTGGGGTTTATTTCATGTGCCTTGCTGATGAGCCCGTCCGTAGTTTTTCCCTGTGCCGACAGGACTACGATCACGTCATTCCCCAGACTGTAACAGTCGGTGATGATCTTTGCAACATTGAAAACTCTCTCGGCGTCCGCCACCGAGGACCCCCCGAATTTTTGAACTACAAGTGCCATCTGGTTTGATCCGTCCTTACTGTTTCAGGGTTTTGCGCTTAAAGTACGCGCATCAGGCTGAGGGGAACCGTTCTGCCGATGAGCGTATCCAGCGCCTGTCTGTTATATGCCTTTTTTGTGATAAACGCAGCTTCGGAAGCCTTTGCCGACGTGTTCCGGAGAACCGTTTGCCCGCTCAAAGCCGCGGCGAGCGACTGATCGTTTGTGCGGATATACCACTTGGAGGGGATCGCAGCGCTGTCGCAGGTGATGTCGGAACCGTCCCCGTCCCAGAAATCGTTCAGAACTCTCGGGGCAGACGCGACAATGTCGATAACGTCGGACACGACCGCGCTTGCGGTGGCCATTTTCCCCGCGCCTCTGCCGTAAAACATCACGTCGTCCACGGCGTTCCCGCTGACAAGGATGGCGTTGAAGACGTCCTCAACGCAGGAAAGCGGGTTCGATGCGGGCACAAGATGGGGGCTGACCCATACGGCCCACCTGCCTTCATCCGTGCGGAGAGCTCTTCCGAGCAGCTTGATCTTGTAGTTTGCGCTCTCGGCGAACTTAACGTCGGAGAGAGACACGCCCGTTATTCCCTGAACGAATGACTGCTCTGGGCGAATATGTCTGCCGGAAAGCAGCGATGCCAGAATACATATCTTGCGGCAAGCGTCTTTTCCTTCAATGTCGTCGGTCGGGTCAAGCTCGGCGTACCCGTTGTCGCAGGCCTGTTTCAGAGCGAGCTTGAACGAAATGCCCTCGCGGATCATTTTTGTCAGGATGTAGTTGGTCGTCCCGTTGAGTATTCCGCAGACTTCAGTCAGGTCGTTCGCTGTCAGACACCGGCTGATCGGGTGGATCAGGGGTATCCCTCCGCCGACGCTCGCTTCAAAAAGATAACTCACGTTGTTCTCCCGCGCAAGGCGGAGAAGCTCGTCGCCGTGTGTGGCGACCAGTTCCTTGTTGGAGGTAACGACGCTCTTACCGGCGGCCAGGGCGCGTTTTGTAAACTCATACGCGATACCCGCGCCGCCGATCGACTCGACGACTACAGAAATTTCGGGATCGGATTCGATCAGAGCGAAGTCCCGTATCTGTAATTCTTCATATGGCGTGCCGCTCAAATCACGTATGTCAAGGATGTATTTGACCCGGATCTCCCGCCCCGCCTGTTTCGCGATGAGTGATGAATTCATCCTGAAAACATCGGCGACGCCGGAGCCCACCGTGCCGCAGCCCAGGACCGCAACGTTTACCATTCGCTATCACCGAAATTCCGCATAAAGCTGTAATAACGTACATAATAGCACAAGCATATTCCTCACGCAAGAACATTATAGCACAATTCATCCTCTGCGCTGCGACCGGGGCGTAATGTGAGCTTTACATCAGAGACACGGTATGGTAACATAAATGGCTGAGAAGGAGTTGAGAGGATGCTTGAAAAGCTGAAAGCGCTCGAAGAAAAATATGAGCAGCTGACGCTGAAACTGTCGGATCCGGGCATATATTCCGACGCTCAGCAGGCGGCGAGGCTCTTTAAAGAACAGAAGGAGCTGATCCCGATCGTGGAGGCATATCGCCGCCGCATGAAACGGGAAGGCGACCTGGAGGAGGCGCGGCAGCTTCTCTCAACAAATCTTGACGCTGATTTCCGGGAGATGGTTCAAGAGGAACTGGATTCGGCGAGACAGGATATTGCCGCCATTGACCAGCAGCTCAAGCTGCTGCTTTTGCCCTCAGACCCGAATGATTCGCGCAGCGTAGTCATGGAGATCCGCGCCGGAGCGGGCGGCGAGGAGGCGGCGCTGTTCGCATCGAGCCTGTTCCGTATGTATTCAATGTACTCCGAATCGCACCGCTGGAAAGTTGAAGTCGTCAACGCGAACGAGACGGAACTGGGCGGCTTAAA
Organism: Clostridiales bacterium; assembly: GCA_012719235.1. GTDB lineage: Bacteria > Bacillota > Clostridia > Oscillospirales > Oscillospiraceae > JAAYAR01. The sequence continues at coordinate 1,903 of JAAYAR010000031.1, read as the reverse complement.
AGAGATCAGTTTCATCATAGAGGGGTCCGGCGTCTGGTCCCGCCTGAAATTTGAGGGCGGGGTTCACCGCGTCCAGCGTGTGCCGGATACCGAGGCCTCGGGGAGGATCCACACCTCGACGGTCACGGTGGCCGTACTTCCGGAGGCGGAGGAAGTGGAGCTGGAAATCAATCCGGGAGAGCTGCAGATAGATACTTTTCGCTCGAGCGGAGCGGGCGGACAGCACGTCAACAAGACGGAGTCCGCGATACGGATAACGCACCTGCCGACAGGCATAGTGGTCGAATGTCAGGACGAGCGCAGCCAGCATAAAAACAGGGACAGGGCAATGAAGATACTGCGCGCCAAGCTGTACGACCTCGAACGGAGCAAACAGACGAACGCGATCGCCGCTGAGCGGCGCAGCCAGGTCGGTACGGGCGACAGGAGCGAGCGTATCCGTACGTATAATTTTCCGCAGGGGCGCGTCACCGACCACCGCGTGGGCCTGACTCTCTACAAGATTGAGAGCATAATGAACGGCGACATTGATGAGATCATAGACACGCTTATCACGGCGGATCAGGCGGAGAGGCTCCGCGAGGGTTCCGGAAATGATTAAGACTCAGCGCCTCACACGGGATGATGCCGATAAAGCGGCCGAAATACTGCGCGGCGGAGGTATCGTGGCCATACCGACCGACACGGTGTACGGCCTTGCCGCTGTGCCGGAGCTTGAGAAGGCGGTAGAGAGGATATACCGCGTAAAGGGAAGAGACAGCGGAAAAGCTCTTATTCTGTTGATCTCGGATCCCGATGTAATGGAGCGCATTTGCTGCACGGTGCCCGACGCCTACCGCCTGGCGCAGGAATTCTGGCCGGGAGCTCTTACTGTAATCCTGAAAAAAAAGAGGTCCGTTCCCGATTCCGTCACTTCCGGAGGGGATACTGTCGGGGTGCGCTGTCCCGACAGCCCGGTCGCAAGGAGCATAATCCGGCTTGCGGGCGGCGCCGTGGCGGCTCCTTCGGCGAATATCTCGGGTGAAAGCCCTCCGACGAGCGCAGGGGAGGTCCTGGAACAGCTTGACGGCCTGATCGACGCCGTGGTAGACGCGGGGACCTGCGAGTGCGGGATCCCGTCCACCATTGTTGATCTTACCGGAAACAGACCCGAAATATTGCGGCAGGGAGCCGTGACTGCCGAACAGATTTTCAGGGCATTGGGAGAGAATAAGACTGTCAGACTGGGCGTTACCGGACCGACCGGTGCGGGAAAGACGACAGCTCTGAAGGCGCTGGAACAGATGGGCGCCCTTGCTGTCGACTGCGACAAGGTTTATCATTCGCTCCTTGAAGAAGACGACGAGCTCAAGGCCGCTCTGAACGAGCGATTTGCCGGGATCCTCCGGAGCGGCAGGATAGACACAAAAGAACTTGGGCGCATAGTGTTCGCGGACAAGGCGGCGCTTGAAGACCTGAACCGCATAACCGGGAGATTTGTTGTTCGCCGCATCGACAGGATGGAAAAAGAGTATCTTGCCCGGGGAGGGAGCATCATAGCCTATGACGCCATCAGGCTGCTTGAGGGATATCTCAGGAACCGCTGTGATGCGGTTATCGGGATCATCGCACCGAAGGATGTGCGGGAAAAGCGTATAATGAAGAGAGAGGGCATATCACGGGAATACGCCGCCATGAGGATCGCGGCGCAGCCTGACGAGGCCTATTACGCCGAACGCTGTGACGTTGTCATCGAAAGCAATAAAGAAAACCCCGAGGAGTTCCGCGCCGAATGCGCCCGCCGTTTTGAGAGTCTGATCGCGGACATAAGGAGCGGTGGATTCAAACCGGGCAAACGATAAAGGCGGACCGGCAGCGATGCCCGGAATTCCGCAGACGGTACACTGAGCCCTGCAAGCTGCGC
>JAAYAR010000192.1 GCA_012719235.1 Clostridiales bacterium | reverse complement strand
GCCGCGGCTGCCGACAGCAGAAACGACGCCCTGTCCACGCTTGCCGTTTTGCTGGGCGCTATCGTCACGCTGCTCTGGGGCATCAACATCGACGGATATATCGGTATCGCCGTAGCGCTGTTCATCATAGCCGGAGGCGTAAAGCTGATATCGGAGACCGTAAACCTGCTGCTCGGCGCGGCTCCGGCAAAAGAGCTGGTGGACGATATACAAAAAAAGGTACTCAGCTATGAGGGGATCATCGGGATACATGATCTGACGGTACACAGCTACGGGGAATACGGCTGCTTCGCTTCCCTCCATTGCGAGGTGCCCGCGCAGCAGGATATAATGGTCAGCCATGACATAGTCGACACGATCGAGAACGATTTTTTAAGGGAACAGGGAATACGCCTTGTCATCCATCTCGACCCTGTGGTCACAGGAGACAGCGGCGCCGACGCGCTCAAGGAGGAGGTCACGCGGATAATAAAGGAGATCTCGCCCGAAATAGGCATCCATGATTTTCGCGTTGTCCGGAATCTCAGCCATACCAATCTCATTTTTGACGTCGACGTCCCCTATGACTTCATTTTGGAGGATAAAGAGCTGAGGCGTACGATAACGGAACAAATATTAAAATTAAACGACACTTATAACGCCAGGATCACGATCGACCACAAGAGAACGTGACGGCGGATGTATTCACCAACGGGCATTCTCACCGTATCGCCCGTGAATGCGGCTGTATAGCCGAGAGCTGGGAGCATTCCGATGACTTCCTTACCTGGACTTTCAAGATCCGTGACGGCATCAAGTTCCACGACGGCACCGTATGCGACGCTCCCGCCATAGCCAGAGCGTGGAAATATACACAGGAAGCGTCATCCGCGTACATCACGAACAACAACATTGAGTCCTGGGAAGCGACGGATGCAAACACACTCGTTCTGAAGCTCGGCGCCCCTTGCCCGTACTTACTGCAGGCCCTGTCGGGCAACCCGCTCATGCCTGTCAGTCCGACGGCTCTCGATTTGTACGGGATCGGAGACAACAGAGCCGCTGTCGGTACAGGACCGTATTATATTGAGTCTTATACGTCCGGCGTCAAGATCGTCCTCAAAGCAAACCCGGATTACTATCTTGAAGAGAAAATGCCCAGCATCGAGACGGTCAACCTGACGTTCATCAAAGACCAGAATACCATCACGATGGCCCTTCTCAACGGAGACATAGACGCAGCCAGGCTGGGCTCCGTTCAGCAGTACTACAACGTGGTGGACGGAGGTTATACCGGGAGGATCGTCAGGACCAGAGGAGGCCCCAACCCGCTGTGGCTGAACCCGAAGAAGGCGGAGATACTTCAGACCTTCGAGGTGCGTGTGGCGCTTGATCGCTTCCTGGATTACCATGCGATCAATCAGATCATCGCGGATGGTATGGGTGTGGTGCAGGACAGCATCTGGCCGGCGGGCACACCCGGTTACGTGAAGTCCGACATGTACTACTACGACCCCAAAGAGGGTAATGAGCTGCTTGCAAAGGTCGGTTACACCCCTGCCGACATGGTTTTTGAGGTTGTCGCACCGGATTTCGCCAAAGATGACTTCACCGCCATTCAGGATCAGCTGACAAAAGCCGGTGTTGAGATCAGCATCGAGATAATCGAAGCCGAGGCCAACTTCACATACCTGAGAAACGGCGACTGGACGATTCAGGTCGGCTCCAACGGTTACAGCAGCACGGGACCTTATATTCCGTGGGGATACATTCTGAAAGAGGGCTGTATGATCAAGCAGTGCTGGCAGGACGTCTATGACCCCGAGCTGTATCAGACAATGCTCGACGAGTATGACAAGATGT
>JAAYAR010000030.1 GCA_012719235.1 Clostridiales bacterium | reverse complement strand
TCGTCTCGGCGAACACGACGCCCGACGAGATCAAGCACATGATGGTGGGGCGCGAGATCAGCGGCGAATATTACAGGGCCGATATGGTCCCGGATTACGGGGACGACATCGTGCTCAGCGTCAGTGATCTGACGGTCCCCGGCGAGATCGAAGACGTCACTTTTGACGTGCACGAACGTGAGATCCTGGGTTTTTGCGGCCTGTCCGACTCGGGGATCCACACGGTGGGAAAGGCCGTATACGGCTTGCTGAAGCCCTCGCGCGGCCGGGTCCGCCTGAATACCCGGGACCTGACGGTGAAAAGCGCCTCCCAGGCCCTTCAGAACAGCATGGCCTACGTCCCGAAGGACAGGGACAACGAAGCCCTGATGATCCATGCGAGCATCCACGACAACTTTGTCCTGCCCTCCCTTACGGAGCTTCAGGCCGGCGTCGGTTATCTTGCGCCCGGCAAACTCAGGAAGCTGGCGCAGGAGATGACGGACAAACTTTCGGTCAAATGCACGGATATCTACCAGGCTATGGACGCGCTCTCCGGCGGCAACAAACAGAAGGTCAATCTGGGCCGCTGGCTCGCGAAGGACATCAAGCTTCTCATACTCGACTGCCCGACGCGCGGCGTCGACGTCGGCGTCAAAGCTTATATATACTCCCTGATGAAGGAAGCCAAGAAGAACGGCGTGGCTACCATCCTGATCTCCGACGAACTTACGGAGGTGCTCGGGATGTCGGACCGTCTTATCGTCATGAAAGACGGCAGGATAGCCGACGTCATCGGCCGTGATGAGGACTTTACGGAGCAATCCGTTATAAGGGTGATGATATGATGAAAAAATTGAGGATAACTCTGCAGGATGTCGTGCCCTTCGCGGCCTTTATCGTGATCTTTCTGTTCTTTACCATAATGAGCAAGGGCAGGATGCTCTCCGCTTTCAACCTCAGCATCCTTCTGGATCAGTCCGTTATGACGATCGTTGTAGGCTGCGGCGCTCTCTTTGTCGTGGCGCAGGGCAGCATCGACCTGTCGGTCGGCGTAAATCTGGCGCTGACAAGCGTCATCGCCACCTGGGCCGCCAACGCCTGGGGCGACTGGCTGCTGATACCCGTCGCTCTGATAGTCGGAACACTTGTGGGCATTTTCAGCGGCATAGTCGTCAGCAGATTCAAGGTCCCGTCATTCATGCTGACAATAGCAATGCTCATCGGTATACGCGGTATAGTCAACTTCATACAATCCTTCATCCATACCCAGGCCATACCCAAATCCATGGGCATTCTGAGCGCGCCTTACATCAAGTATCCGGCTTTCGTAATTATCATAATCGCCCTGGGGTATGTATTTGAGTTTACGAAAGTCGGCAAATACTGCAAAGCGATCGGTGAGAACGAAACTACGGCCCGGTTTGTCGGCGTTCCGGTTTCTCTGATGAAGGTCGTTGCCTTCGCCATCTGCGGCCTGACTGTCGGCTTCGGGGCACTCTTTTCACTCAGCTCAAACGGCGGCACCAGCCAGCAGATAGGTCTGTTCTTTGAAATGAGGGTCGCGATGGCCGTCTTCCTCGGCGGCGTGCTGGTCACCGGCGGGACCTCGGCCAAACTCTATAAGGTCCTGCTCGGCTCCTTCTCCATAACGATCATCGTCAACGGGCTGTCTCTCATCGGCCTGTCGCAAACGCAGTATTCGCAGTCTATCCAGGGCCTTCTGCTGCTCCTCATCCTGGGAGTCACGATACTTGCCAGCAAAAAGATCGGAAAGAGCGCTGCTCCGGCCGACGATGAGGAGATCGCCGGGCATTCGGAGGATCAGACGGCCAAAGCTTAAATGCCCGGGACTTCGTGAGGCCATACCGGAAATACCTCAGGTGATACGCGTTTCTTCACTTCAAGTATTGCTCAAAGGGGCTGTCGGCCTGGCCGACAGCCCCTTTGTGTGACGATGAGTCGCTGCCTTCCCCTTTGAGGGGAAGGTGGGCGCCTGCACGCCGCCGATCGCGCCGAAGTCATCCTGAACGTACTTTGTGATCTGACGGCAGTGACTGAGCATATCGTCCCATGTCGAAGCTGCCGACATCGCGTCATATTCGTCGAGCATCGCCTGATAGAGCCCGGGGTCGTTCATGTACATGTAGAGCAGACCCTCAAACACACTACCCGTGAGCCATCCGGCGGGCGCGACGTTCCACGGGAGCGCCCCATATGGGGAAAGAGCTCCGACGATCCCGAAGCTGAAGACAGTCCCCTCCTGTATCTCCCGCGCGGCCTGTTAACATATTCCTCTCGGTTAAGGATGACAAGGTCCGGCCTGTTCTCGGGTGGGTCGTCAGGAGGTCTGGAAACTGCTGCCGACGCTTCATCCGGCATTTCTTCAGGCGGTGCGGTCGGTCCTTCTCCTGCCTGTTTCGGCGAGGGTGGCGGACTCTTTTGCTTCACCATTGCCTGCGGTCTTGTTGCATGCGCTGAAAGAAAAAACCAGCGTAAGCGCTAAGAGCGCGCACAGAACGGTACGGAGCTTCATAATTTCACACCCTTCCTGTTATTGACAATACTGTCACATACAGGTAACAATTGGTAGTACCGAAATTAACAGGATATGGACCTGGACCCCCCTTATCTCATTACGCATTCTTGAGTATATTCTGCTTATACCCTTTATTATTTCACTGATTTATGTTGTCGGGATTTTGATCAATGAACGTTATCTGAAGATAC
>JAAYAR010000191.1 GCA_012719235.1 Clostridiales bacterium | reverse complement strand
GCTCTTGCTGACGGCGGGCTGCGATACAAAAAGCGCGTTTGCCGCTTTTGCAAAGCTCTGCTCATTCACGACAGTAATAAAGCATTTTATTTGTCCGAATGTCATTAGAACGCTCTCCTAAACTAATTGTTATAAAGATATTACCATAAATGAATTGGATTATCAAGGTAATACGCTCTATAATGCTTAATATAGCAATCTGATAAAGGCGTCAATTTAGTGAAAATGACGAAGATTAGTTATCGAATTGTAAATCATATACGAAATCCGATTAAAGAAGGGACTGAATTACATGGAAGGCAAATACGTCTTGGAAGTGTGCAATCCCCGCGGAGTACGCAAGGAGGCGATCAGGGGCCTGACAGCTCCCCGCATCCCCACTATCGAAGGCAAGAGAATCGCGGTCATATACACGCTGCCGGAAAGTGTCTTTTTCAGCCGGGCTCTTGCAAAGCTGATGCAGGAAAAGTATCCCACTGCCAAGGTCGATTGTATGCAGGTCGGCATTCAGACGATTGAGGAAAACATTGCGCTCCTGCGCAAATACGACGCTTATATCGATGGCGTCAGACTCTCCGGCGGCTGGCAGACCGAGCCCCCCGTGGAATACGAGAAGGTCGGTATTCCGGGTATCCATATGTGCATGGATACGATGCTGAGGCAGGCCCAGTTCAGTATGCTCTCTCACGGTATGCCCACTCTGAGGATCGTGTCGATCCCCGCCATGAAGTGGATCAACTGTGAAAACAAGCCCGAAAAATATCCTCCCGTTGCCGAATACATGCTTGACGAAGTCGTCCGCGCGCTGACAGATCCTCTGACTGAAGCCGAGATGAATCCTCCTCCCTGTGATTTCGATTTCGGCAACATGTTTTTTGAAGGTAAAGACTATGACGAGGCCCTAAGGAAGTTCCAGGAGTATTTCGTTGAGAAGGCCATGTCCGACGGCCTTCCCGTAGTGCCTCCAACTCCGGGAGCGGTAGAGGCCATGCTCGCCGGTACGAGCCGTGACCGCAACGAGGTGCTTGAAGGCGTTATGCAGCCCGGCAACGGCATCGTCACAATCGAGAAGATCGCTATCAACGCCGTTATGGCCGGCGCAAAGCCCGAGTATTTGCCGGTAATAATAACCGCGGTCGAACTGCTGATCGACCCCGGCTTCCTGTCCTGGCATGCTCTGGCCGCCATCAACAGCGACCAGCTACTTATCAACGTCAGCGGACCTATCGCCAGGGAACTGGGCATGAGCTGCGGAGGCGCTTTCCTGGGCCCGGGCAATTCCGTCAACAACACCATCGGCCGCGCAGTCAGCCTCTGCGCGCTGAACCTCGGCTGGATTGAGTATGAGACCCATGGCGGCATGTACGGCCAGCCCTCCAGATTCTGCAACCTGGTATTCACCGAGAACGAAGAGCTCAGCCCGTGGGAGACTTACTCCGTGTCCCGCGGCTTCAGCCCCGAGGACAGTACCGTTATGGTGGAAGAAGTCTTCTATATCGACGGTGTGTTCCAGCTCGGCGACATGGCCATGCCTTCCGGTCTGTGGACAAGGGGAATCGAGGGTGACCTCCTGACGCTGGTCAACAAGGCTGTGGGCGACAGGCCCGCTCTAATGACCGCAATCAAGGGCAGTGACAACATCCATGCGGTTTCCAATTTTGCAGGCGGCGGCGATATCATTCCCATGCTGAACGGCCGCACCTATGCTATCATCCTGTATCCCGGCCAGGCGAAGCAGCTGGCCGACGCCGGCTACACCAGAGAGTCTCTGGCCCGCTACATCGCCGACTACAAGGCGATCCCATGGGAAGCATTCGACGAGAAAGTTCAGGCTTCCATACTGAAGGTCGCCAGGAGCGGCAAGTTCCCCGGCCTGACCGAGGACAACTGCAGGGCCGGAGGCAAGATCCCCGTCATGAACACCAATCGTCTGGCCATCTTCGTGGCGGGTCATATGTCCGGCCAGACCCTGGGCTTCATGTGCATGGGCAGCTACGGCGGAAAGTTCACAAAGACCGTCGGTGTCGATCCCTGCGATCCTCCTTACCATATTAAGAAGATCACCGGCGCAACTCTCACCAAAGCAGGCAGGTAATACTGTCACATGCTTCATGCCCGCCAACAGGCGGGCATGAAGCACGGAGAGGCCGGAGTTGGGGGGTAATAACGTTTTCATCGTTTGCGGCGGCGCTGCTGCGGACGCAGAACCGAAATCTGTCCGGTATCGGCGCCGTATGATTCTTTTCCACGATATAAAAGAAATGGAGGTCTGTCATGCTTGAAATGATGAACAATCAGCCGTTGAAAGCTGAAAAAATCCGAGAGGATACATATCGCATTGAGGACAACTTCGTTCGCTGTCTGCTGTTTATCGGTACGGAGCGCGCTCTGCTTGTGGACGCGGGTTTCGGCGGCAACGGCAGCCTGAAGCAGCTTGTGGGATCTCTTACGGATAAACCCGTGCAGCTTGTGATCACACACGCCGACCCCGATCACATCGGAGCCGCCGTCGAGTTCGACACGGTATACATGCACAAGGACGAGGTCGCGCGTTATATCGGAGCTGCCGGGGAAAAAGGTCCGGCGATCCGCACGCTGG
>JAAYAR010000190.1 GCA_012719235.1 Clostridiales bacterium | reverse complement strand
CGAGATCGAAAAAGACAAACCCCTCAGGCACCGGAGCGCCGGCCGCCATGAAACGGCCCCAGAAACCGTGCCGCCTCTCAACGTCGACCCCTCTGCCGTAATGGTGCTGAAACAGAACGTCAAAATCAAGCCCTGAGCTGTGGTCGCCCATGGCATCTAAAACGCCGAAAAGCTGCCGCAGGCCCTCATCAGTGCCCGGATCGCCGCTCTCACCGAGCTCTTTCCCGATAAAGCGCATGGCGGGCATCCTGATATATCCGATCCTTTCTACCCTGAAGCCCTGCTGCAGTTTTTCGACCACGCCGGGCATGAAAAGCGCCCACTGTACTGCCGCGTCGCACTCTTTCAGTATGTTGATATACCCGTAAGCCTCCGCGCTGTCCGCCCCTTCCGGGCCTGTTTTGCCTCCCGCTATCAGCACGCGGAGGCCGCGGTCCCGCATGGCCCTGAAATCGGTAAACATCTTCGACACCGCGCCCCGCAGGCCGCCGGAGCGCGTCACGCCGGACAGCTCGTTATCAAATTCGTCCAGCGCCCTGAAAACAGCCTGATTGACGGCTGCTGACGGCCCGATATCTTTCAGATGCGCCCGGAGCCGCGCGTTCTGACTCTTGAAGCGCGCGATGACGCCCCGCATCAGGATCCGCTCGTTTTGGGCGAGCTTGTCTTCCGCCCATTCGGAGTCGTCTAGGATCCAGTCTGTCAGTGCGTCAAAAGCAAGCGGGTTATGCCCTCTTGCCTCCCTTGCCCAACGGGCGAGCTTTTGATACTTCTCTTCGTCCGTCGTCAGGCTGCCTTTTTGCTCCTCGGGATCGAACCAGAGAAAACCGCTTGTAAGTTTATCCGACATTCTGAGCCCTCCTCAAACGGATATGTAAAAGCCCGGATGCGCTCTTGAGAACTGTCTCCGGGCGCTCCGCATCATAGTTTACATAATATCCAAAACGCACACACGACGATAAGAACGGGGCACTCTGCGCGGTTTTCTGCGGGGAGTGCCCGGCTTTGTATTCAGGGTCATTTCTGTTGCCGATATCAGACAGCGCTGCCGCACGCTTCAGGATGTGCGTCCCGGTTCGTTATAAGTATCTCCCTCCGATAAAAACGGGGAGTACATCATTATCGCGGAGTTTTTGACTATGAGCTCTTCTTCGAGCAGGCGGCCGCTCGGGTCGAACTTCTGCTTATAAAGTTCGTTGTGCCTTGTGAATCCGCCCCAGTACTCGCCTCTAATCTCGTGATTTCTTTCCACTATCCCGTATCTGTATCCGCATTCGGCCGAGGACCTCCAGGCCCCCTCAAGATGGTCTTCCCCCACCCTGACGCACAGCTGATAATCTTCGCCGGTATCGTTTCGTATCATCAGATCGATGTGCGGGTAACAGCAGGTCGCGCCGCTGCCGAAAGGCTGCGTCCTGCCGGAGTCGGGGAAAACGTCGTACCCGTGCCGGTGCCTCTCTATGACCGTCAGGGGCGTATGTATCGTCATCCAGAAGACCAGGTTGGACAGTTGACATAATCCCCCGCCTGTCCCGGCGGAGATCGTGCCGTTACGGAGCACCATCCCGTCGACATAGCCTTTTCGCTTCGTCGGCTTCCCTATCAGTTTCCAATAGCTGAATACTTCGTTCGGGTGGATGATGACGCCGTCGAGCTTCTCCGCAGCGAGCTTCAGATTGGTTATTTTGTTGTACTGCATCCACATGTCGACGTCTTTCAACTGCCTCAGCAGCGGAGTCCTGTGCGAAAAACAGCAAAACGGCAACAGCGCGGTGGATCTCCCGGACGCGAAAACAGAGTTCATCCCGAGCCACAGGAGCTTACGCAGTATCCCGTAGCAGAAGATCCCCAGTTTCAGCCTCGCGGCGGAACGCTTTACAGG
>JAAYAR010000189.1 GCA_012719235.1 Clostridiales bacterium | reverse complement strand
GCCGCAGTTTGATGACGTCCCCGCGGCGGGCCCTCCGTTTGTTTCGCAGTTTGCGTTTGCGGTGTTTTCGGGCGATAAGGAAGCGATGCATAAGAAAGAGGGGTATGACGTCGGCGCCATGTATGACGTCACCCGGAATATAATGCTCGGGCAGGGGGTCGGCATCCCCTATCCCGAAAAATACTGGACGGCGGAAGTCTTCCCGAACGGCTACGCGGGCGGCAGCACCGCCTATATGTTCAGCGCCGTCATCGGGGATAAGCAGGAGAATGTTTATTCACACGTACGGGAGATCTTGGAAAAATGAAGAAGCGCGTATTTTTCATTGCGGGCGTTGTACCGGCTCTTGCGGTGTTCGTTGTAGTCTCGGTGTCGAACTATTCGGTCCGGGCGCTGAAGAATGAAGATAACAGGATACTGATTTTCGCAGACGCCTACGGCGTGATGGTCGGATCTCTCGCGGACGCGGGCCTTTTGCCGGAATACGGCGGAGCGGAGTTATTGGAAGAGAATCTGCGGTATGAACTGTCACCGGAGAGCATGGAAGCGCTCGCAAACATGCTGGAGAGCATATACCCGAAGGCTTTTTCGGTCACATACGGCCATGACCGGGCAGCGGCCCCGAAGAGTGACGACAGCGCGCGGATATACCTTTTTATTGCCCCGGGATACAACGGGTTCAACAAGGTGAAAATCGAGGGCTTTATAAATAATCATGCAAATCCGGTGGATATGTATTATACTTATCGCAACAGCTCGTGGGTATTGCAGGGCGCGGAAATCCTGTACCCTGACCGGGGCAAATAGCTCGGCACTTTCCCGAAAAAACGGATAAAGGAGCAAAGGGATGTTAAGAAGAGTCATCGTTGAAAACGGCGAGGTCGAAGGGCTGCCCGCCGCCGACCCGCGCATAACATCGTTCAAGGGGATACCTTACGCCGCGCCGCCGACGGGCGACAACCGCTGGAGAGTCCCGCAGCCCGCTAAGAACTGGGACGGCGTGCTCAAGGCCTACAAGTTCGCGCCGATCTCCATGCAGCATATCCCCGGTCTGGACCGCGAGAACATCTATTCGAGGGAATGGAACGTCGACCCGACCATCGAGATGAGCGAGGATTCCCTGCACCTGAACATCTGGACGCCCGCGAAGAGCGCCGATGAAAAGCTGCCGGTGCTGGTGTGGTTTTTCGGCGGCGGCCTGCAGGAGGGCAACACGGCCGAAATGGAGTTTGACGGCGAGCGGATCGCCCGGCGCGGGATCGTCGTCGTGACCATCAATTACAGGCTCAACGTTTTCGGCTTCTTCGCGCACCCGGAGCTCACAGCGGAGAGCCCCGAAGCGCCCACAAACTTCGGTCTGCACGATCAGCAGTTCGGCCTGCGCTGGGTGAAGCGGAACATCGCCTCGTTCGGCGGCGACCCCGGGAACATCACGATCGGCGGCCAGTCTGCCGGCGGTTTCTCCTCCCTGGCGCAGATCATGCGCCCCGAGAACGAGGGGCTGTTCCGGAGGGCAATCATCGACAGCTTCATGATGAAAGGGGCGTATTCGGAGCTGGCGAACATACATAAAACGCTGGCCGAGACCGAGCGGGCCGGCGTGGAGTTCTTCAAGCTGCTGGGCGTCTCCACCCTGGCGGAGGCGCGGAAGCTGGACGCGGTCTACCTCAGGGACAAGTCCGTCGAGTTCGGCCTGTGGGACGCCGTCATTGACGACAAGTTCTACCTGGGCCAGATCCACGACATGGTCGCGCAGGGCAGATGCAAGCTCGTCCCTATGATGGTCGGCCACACGGGGTCAGAATTCTTCGTAAAGCCCAAGGTCAGCAG
>JAAYAR010000029.1 GCA_012719235.1 Clostridiales bacterium | reverse complement strand
TTTTTCTACGGCGGCCGCGTCACAGGGGCTGCCGTTTGTGAAAGTGACGCCGCCACGGATATGAAACGTCCACGTCAGATAATCGTCGCTGTGCTCCCAGCTCTCGGCGATGCAGCCCCGTATATCACCGGGGTCGTTCATGTACATGTAGAGCAGACCCTCAAACACACTACCCGTGAGCCATCCGGCGGGCGTGACGTTCCACGGGAGCGCCCCATATGGGGAAAGAGCTCCGACGATCCCGAAGCTGAAGACAGTCCCCTCCTGTATCCCGCGCGGCCTGTTCACATACTCCTCCCGGCTGAGGATGACAAGATCCGGCCTGTCCTCGGGCGGATCGGACGGTTCTGTAACGGCGGCCGGGGGCTCTTCGGGCGCCGTCCCGGACGGAGCCGGTTCCGCCCGGGCGGTTTCAGGGGGCGCGGGCTCCTCGACGCCGCCTTTCCCCGCGGTTCCGGTGCAGGAGCCGAAAGACAATACCATCGCTATAGCCAGCAGTGCGCACAGGATCGATCGGTGATTTTTCATAACTGTGCCTCCTGTAATAAATGTTTCCGGTGCGGCCGTGTGCCGTATCTGCTATTTGTGAAACCTCTCCCAGTAAGATATTACCACAAAAAAATGGAAATCAATACTGAAATTTAACACGCCGGTATCGGCGGACGTTGCGCTTAAGCCGGGAGCCTGCAGCTGCGCACAGACAGAAAGGCCCGCCTCGGAGCGAGGCGGGCCGTATTTGCCGAGGGGTTTCATGCACCCGGGAAAAGCCGGGAAACCATATTTATTGGGCAGACAGCTCAGGCCGGGTCATACTCATATGAGGTGACGGTGCATCCGAATTTTTCCTTGAGAGCAAGGAGCTCGCCGGGGTCTTTCGGCGCGCGGTCTTTCGCGGGGTCGCCGAGCTCTTCGAGCATGGAGTGTAGCAGATCGGGGCAGTCGAGGTCGTATACGCGGGAGTCCTCCCTGCATTCGATCGAGAATTTTTTGAACGGCGGTATGCGGACGAGGGCTTCCTCGTCGACGGTGAACGTTTCGCCGTTGATCGTAAAGTCCACGACCCCCTTGTTGATAAAGAACAGGCGGTAGTCGGTCTGCAGGTTGTCCCAGCGGATCTTCACGCCCTTTTTCATGTCGGCCTCCCACATCTCACGCTGGCCGTGGGTCTCCCAGCGGCCCACTTTCAGATGCAGGTCGATTCCGGGGTAGCTGTATGAGAAAAGGCCCGTCCCCTGGCGGCGCAGGCAGAAAACTTTCTCGCGCTCCAGATCGATCGGATCGGGCACGAGGCGGTCCATCTTGTGACAGAGCTTGTTATAGAGGGCGCGGTGCTTCTCGTCCTCGATAGTGTAGGGATCGGAGCCGTGCAGATTGACGGTGTTGATCATATCGAAGCCCTGAAACAGGCACATCATATAGCTCTCGTCCTCCACCGCCTGAAAGCTGTGGCTCATGTAGGGCTGGATGTGGAATATGTCGCCCGGGACCATATACGTTTTGACGCCCTGAGCGATTATTTCGATCCTGCCCCTGATGGGGATGAACGTTTCGCTGCCGGAGGTGTGCTGGTGGTAATCGATATAGGGTTTCTCTTCACTGCGCTTATGGAACATCATGCAGGTGATCTCATCTTTTTGTATCGACTCGACGGGCAAAAAGAAATCGCGCACTTCGAGCGGGCTCGAGCTGTTGCCGTGTACTGCCACGCAGTCTTCGGGGTGGGCAGTGCGAACGAGATACGGGTTCTTTGCCATTGGATTCTCCTTTTCATCACGTTTATTTGACCTTAATGAGTCAAGGGCTGTCTTCCGGACTGCAGCCCGGGCGCCGTATCATCCCGGAAGACATCCTCTTGGCGACTGTCATTGGTTGTGCTCATGGATTCAATATATGGATTTATGAAAATAAGTCAAGTCATAAGCGCTCAGGCAGCCGGGACTTGCGGTCATTTGCGGGCGGGGCAGAGGCGTTTATCTGCGGGCGTTTGAATTATGGCTTTCGCGGTGTTTATGCTATAACGGGTTGTCGCCTGCAGGAGGAGCTTCGCCTCTCCTGCAGGCGAATTTATATCCACACGAATATCTTTATAGGACAGAGATTTCGGCTTGCAACATACTGGAAATTGTATTATTATGTATTGGTCAATAATGTGATATTGTCTATGGCTGTGTGTCGTTCGCCGCGTCTGAACCGCCTGCCCAGTGCTATCATTAAGATCAATTCAGATCCTCCGTGAAGGAAGCATACAGTGCCCGGGTGGTTTCGTCGGATTCCAGATTGAACACCAGAACGCCTTCGGGGCGGCGGACCACGATATAATTGTTGAGTTTCTTCACGGCATGCAGCTGGTACTCACCGAACTCGGCGTTTCGATATGTGCCGCTGATGAGCCGCCTGGTCTCCGCCGCATTGACGGGAACTCCCCGGTCAAATGATCGAAAGTCGTCGAAAAGCTCTATAGAATCTGCCTCCGCATAGACAAAGCTGTGTGTCGTCCCGTCAAGGGCCACGATACTGAACCGTGTCTCCTCCAGCAGCGGCACGAAGGTCTTCTCACCTGACACGCCTCGGATCACCACAAAGGCAGCCACAAAGATTACGCAGATCGCCAGATTTCTCCTGCTGTGAAGGGCTGCCAGGCGCAGAGCCTTTTGCACCGGGCTGCCGCCCTGTTCCTGCTGACGATTTTTATGAAACAGTTCCATTATTTTCACGACCTGTCGGACAAAGTACATTTTATTATCAATGCTATCATCGTTGGACCATAGTGTCAACGACCCCTAGACGATTCTGTAGTAATACGGAAAGGCACCTGCTTTGGGCTAGACGGGCATGAGAGCCGATGCAAGGATGGGATTGATCCATCCGGTAGTCCGGATGGGCAGAACAGCAATTTGCATTGCACCTGCCAACAGGAAGTAATATCATATACAATATGTTACAAACAAAGTAAATATTGGTGGTGGTATTCTGAATCCCATGAATCGGATCGGCGGGGCCGGGAAAAGCCCGAAGGCTTTGGAACCTAACTCAGCGCTCTGGAACAAGGGTTTTGTTATCATTATCCTGGTGTCCTGTCTCGTCAGTTTTGGCAATTTCATTGTCGGATCCGCATTCTCTTACTGGATAATCGATATCGGAGGCACAAGAGCGACGTTCGGCCTTGTCCATGGCCTGTACTCCGCGCTTTGTCTGATCTCAAGACCGATCACCGGTTGGTTCGCGGACAACGGCAACCGGCGGGTGACTTTTATCCTGTCATGCTTTGTCTACGTATCCAGCATGATCCTGATGCTGTTCTCGCCGATCTTCGGCCTTTTCGTCGGGCTGCGCCTGATCCAGGGGTTGGGTATAGGCAGCGCTCAAACGATGGTAACAGCCTGCTCATATGACGAGATCCCCGTCAGCCAGATGGACAGAGGCGTCGGCTACATCGCTCTTATCAACAGCCTGGCCACTTCCGCAACTCCCGCCCTGGCAATAAAAACGTATAACACCGGAGGCCCGGGTCCTCTCGTGGTCTGGTCCACGATCGCCATCGTGACCGGAATTGCGGTTTCGTTTTTTGTGACTTTCCGAAAAAACGAGGCACCTGAGAAGAAGAAACTCAGAGACGTGTTTGATGTCAGGCAGCTGTTTGACATACGCTGTCTGAAACCGGCGATACCTCTGGCATTCTCGGTGAATCTCACGATGGGTGTTCAGACCTTCCTTACTCTGTATGGCCGCGAGATCGGCATCCCCAACCCCGGCTGGTTTGCTACTCTCAGCGCCATCGTTATGGTTGCCGCCCGTCTGCTCCTGGACCGTTTCAAGGCAGCTGATCCTTTCCCGAGAAAACGGATATATATGTCCTTTGTACTCTTTTTTGCCAAGCTCATAGTGCTTGGGTTTTGTAAAAATACATTCATGTATTGCCTCGCCGCGGTTCTGTCCGCTTCTGGCAATGCCATCCTCTCCCCCCTGCTCAGCAGTATGGTCATCCGCTCCGTACCTAACGAACGCAGGGGGGTTGCCGCATCCACGGTAGGTATCTGCGGGGACATCGGCATGATCATCGGAAGTATCGGAGGCGGCTTTATTGCGGAGGCACTCGGATACTCCACTTTGTACTTCGTATCCATAATACCCGTTGCGTTTTGCGTTATATATTACCGCGCCGTGCTTGACGGGAAATTTGTCCCCTGGGATATGCGCGGCACAAAGGAGAAGGAGCTGCCGGCGTCCGGCGAAAAACAGTGAAGACCGAAAATAAAAACAAATAAATAAAAATATACATACATCGGCGCAAAAGCGCCGGGACGAAAGGAGATTGTTATGGTAGACGCATTCAAGACCTTTCCCCACCTGCTTGCACCGCTCCAGGTCGGAGATGTAGTTTATCGCAACCACATGTTCTGTGCGCCGACGGGCCATACCGACGACATAGCGCCCGGCCAGCCCAGCACAGACGGACTCATGGCGTTTGAGCGCATAGCGATCGGAGGCGCCGCCACCGTTGCCGAGGGGGAGGTGATCATCGATCATACCGAGTTCAACGACAAGAAGTGGCCCCGGGACATCGTGAATATGCAAAACTACAATTACTCCCGGATGGCGGACGTCGTAAAGCGACACGGAGCGATCCCCACCATGGAACTCGTCTTCAGCGGCTCGGGGCCGAGCAAGCCCTCTCTGCACATGTTTATGGCGGAAGGCAGAGTACTGGAAGGCCCGAGCGACATGGTCACCAAAGAAGGTTTGGTTGTAAAGGAGATGTCCGAGGAGCGTATCCTCGAAGTTATAAAGGATTTCGGCATTGGAGCACTGGCTGCAAAGCGGGCCGGTTTCCCAATGGTCTCCATACATGGCGCCCACTCCAGAGCGTTCCAGCACTGGTTCAGTCCGGCGGAGAACCGCCGCACCGACAAGTGGGGAGGCGCGGACGTGCAGAACCGCTGCCGGTTCGCGGTCATGGCGGTCGACGAGATTCACCGCGTCTGCGGCCGCGGTTTTCCAGTGGAATTCCGCATCAGCGGTACGGAGATCGTTCCGGACGGTTATGACGTCGAGGAAGGCTGCCGCATCGCGGAGCAGCTGGACGGCCATGCCGACATCATCAGCGTTTCCGTCAGCGCTCTCGATACCATGCACCCGGAATCCTTCTCCCGTACCCATCTGAGTATGTTCTATCCTCAGGGACATCATGCCGACATCTCTGCGGAAATAAAGAAGCATGTCAAGAAGTCGCTGGTGGGCGTCGCCGGCGGCTTCAGCGACCCCTACGTCATGGAGGAGGTGCTGGCCTCCGGCAAGGCAGACATAATCTACATGGCAAGACAGCTCTGCTGCGATCCGGACCTTCCCAACAAAGTTCGCTCCGGCAGGATCGAAGATATAAGAAAGTGCATGCGCTGCCTCACCTGCTTTACACAGACCGTTGCCCACGGAGACCTTGTATGCGCACTGAACCCCGAGGCACAGCGCCACAGGGAGAACTATTATTCTCTGCCTGCGGCGCGCAAGCTCCGAGTGCTGGTCATCGGCGGGGGCATCGGCGGTTTGCAGGCCGCCCTGACGGCGGCCGAATGCGGGCATGACGTGACCCTGTGCGAAAAGACCGGTGAGCTCGGCGGCAATATACTCTGCGAGCGCAACGTTCCTTTCAAAGAGAGGCTGCACGAGTACATAGATCAGCAGAAGCGCAAGGTCACCGCCGCGGGTGTGGACATCCGCCTGAACACCGATGTCACATATGAGTACGCGAGATCGATGCATCCGGACGCCGTTATTTGTGCCATCGGCTCCGACGTTGTGAAGCCTCCTATCCCGGGAATAGACAACGCAAACGTCTTCTCCGCTGTCCGGGCCTTTGCGGATCCCTCTTTGTTGAGCGGCAAGGTCCTGATCCTCGGGGCGGGACTTGCGGGCACAGAGCTTTCGATATACCTGAAGGATCTGGGCTATGAAGTCGGGATAGTTGAAATGGCCGGGGATATAAACGACGGAGGCAACTCCTGCCACAAGCTGGCCGTTAAGGACATGCTTATACAGAAGAAGATCCCGCTGCACCTGAATACGCGCGCAGAGGAGATCACGGACCGGGGCGTACTGTGCGCAGGACCGGTCGGGGAGGTTTTCTATGAAGCCGACACGGTTGTTTATGCCGCAGGTATGAAGTCCCGCACAAAAGAGGCTCTTCAGTTCAACGACGTCGCTCCGATCTTCCACATGGTCGGCGACTGCCGCTTCAGCTCCACGATCCTGAACGCGACCGGCTCCGCTTACACCGCGGCCAGGTATCTGGGCAGATACAACTGAGTATCCGTCTGTTCTGCCCGGGCATCAGAGGGAACCCTTCAAAACATTAAATACAGGAGGACCAGCGGTTTATGATTCGTTATGTCGTAAAAAGACTCCTGATCATGATCCCCATCCTGTTAGGGATCTCTTTCATCGTTTTGATCCTGATCGACCTGGCGCCGGGCGACGTTGCTCGCACGGTCGCCGGTGTTGAGGCCGAGGACTGGGAGGTTGAGCAAGTCCGCGAACAATTGCACCTGAACGATCCGCTGATAGTGCGTTACGGGAGGTTCATCTGGAATGCGGTGCACGGCACGTTCGGCACGTCGTTTATCAACAAGAAAGACGTGATGCACGATATGATGAGCCGTTTTCCGTATACCGTGCTGCTCGCGACGCTCAGCGTGACTATCGCGGTGTTTATCGGTATTCCGATCGGTGTCTATTCTTCAACGAACCAATACACCTGGAAGGACAACCTTGCGATCTTCCTTGCCCTTTTCTGCGTTTCAATGCCCCCGTTCTGGTTTGCTTTGCTGCTCGTACAGCTGTTTGCGGTCAAGCTGGGCTGGGTGCCGTCTGCCGGCGTCGCATCCTGGAAGAGCTGGTTCCTGCCGACCTTTTCTCTGGCCGTGGCTTATGCGGCGTCGATAGCCCGGCAGATGCGATCCAATATGCTGGAGGTCATAAGGCAGGACTATATCGTCACCTCAAGAGCCAAAGGCCTGCATGAAGGCACCGTGCTTTTCAGGCACGCCCTTAAGAATGCTCTGATCCCTGTCATCCAGACAGTCGGCGGCCTCTACAGTATGGCTCTGGGCGGCGCGCTTATCGCGGAAACGATTTTTTCAATGCCGGGCCTCGGCTCGTATTCGTTGACCGCGTTGACGAACCGCGACTATCCGGCTATCCAGGGCAGCGTTCTGTTCCTGTCCACCGTGTCCTGCACGATGATACTTCTGATCGACATCGTGTTTGCTTTTGTTGATCCGCGTATCCGGTCTCAATACGCAAGAACAAGAAAAAAAGCAGGAAAGGGGGCGGCAAAACGTGGTAAAGCAGAGGCATAATTCCCAGTCCGGGCTGCCCGAGATATGGAGAAGGCTCAAAAAAGATAAGGCAGCCGTAATATCCATGTTTGTTCTCCTCGCTATTATCCTGGTAGCCGTTCTGGCACCGCTCATCGCTCCTTACGGCTACGAGGTCCAGGATAAGAAGCACCCCATGGAGGGTTCCTCAAGGGCCCATCTGCTGGGGACCGACCGTCTCGGGAGGGATATCCTGAGCCGCCTTCTGTACGGCGCTCGCTATTCTCTGGCAATGGGATTCATAGCAACGGCGATCTCCGCCGTATTGGGTATTATCCTGGGTTCCGTTGCCGGCTATTACGGAGGCAGGATAGATAACCTGATAATGCGATTCCTTGATATCTATCAGGGCATACCGATGATCCTTCTGACGGTCACGCTCGCGGCAGTCCTCGGACCGAGCCTCAGAAATGCGATAATCGCCCTCGGTGTCGGCTTCGTTCCGGGCACCGCGCGGCTGATGCGCGCATCCATTTTGACCGTACGGGAGAAGGAGTACATCGAAGCGGCAAAGTCAGTCAATGCGAGGGACGCGTACAACATCATCAAGCATATCATACCGAACGCGATCGCACCTGTCATAGTCAGCATAACGATGGGCATCGGCAACTGCATCATGGCGGGCGCGCAGCTCAGTTTTGTCGGACTCGGTGTCCAGGCTCCGATCCCCGAGTGGGGCGCTATGATCTCCGACGCCAGGAACTATATGCGCGGAAACCCGACGCTGGCATTATACCCCGGGATCTGCATCATGCTTACGGTTCTGGCCTTCAACCTCCTCGGTGACGGACTAAGGGATGCGATGGATCCGCGTCTTAAGAACTGAGGTGTTTGTAATGGGAGAAAAAATTCTTGATATTACTGGATTGAAGGTCGAATACCATACGGACGGTGCGATCATCTACGCAGTAAACGGGGTCAACCTGTCGCTGTACAAAGGGGAGACCCTGGGCCTCGTGGGTGAGACCGGCGCGGGCAAGACGACCATCGCCCGATCGATCATGCGTATCCTGCAGACGCCCCCCGCCAAGCTCTGCGGCGGAAGCATAAACTACAAGGGTCAGGAGATACTCGATCTTTCAGAGAAGGAGATGCGCAGGATACGCGGAAACAAGATAGCTATGATATTTCAGGATCCGATGACGGCATTGAACCCGATCGAAAAAGTAGGATTCCAGATAGCGGAGACTATCGCGGTACATAACAAGATCACCAAAGCCGAAGCGGAAAAGCGCGCCTGCGATATGCTTGAGATGGTCGGCATCCCTATGGAGCGCTACGGAGAGTATCCTCACCAGTTCTCGGGGGGCATGAAGCAGCGCGTTGTGATCGCCATGGCTCTGGCATGTAATCCGGAACTGTTGCTTGCCGACGAGCCGACGACCGCTCTCGACGTCACCATCCAGGCACAGGTGCTGGAGATGATACAGAACCTAAAGGAAAAGCTGGGCACCTCCGTTATATTGATCACACACGACCTGGGAGTCGTGGCCAGCTGCTGTGACAGTGTCGCCGTTATCTACGGCGGTCAGGTCGTGGAGTACGGTAACCTGGAGCACATCTTCGATCACCCGACACACCCCTATACTATCGGCCTTTTCAATTCGCTTCCGAAACTTGATTCCGGCGAGACCAGGCTGAAGCCGATCAAGGGCCTGATGCCCAACATGAAGGAGCTGAGGCCGGGCTGCCATTTCTGCGAGCGCTGTAACGATGCCCGGGAGTGCTGCAAGACACTGTCTCCGGAGACTGTGGAGATATCCCCCGGCCACATCGTAAAGTGTCACTTTGCAAAAAAGGAGGTTGAGTCATGGCCCCACTCCTTGAAGTCGAACATCTGAAGAAATATTTCCGCGCAGGCGGCGACAGGCAGCTACATGCGGTGGACGATATCTCCTTCACTCTTGAAGCGGGCAAGACCCTTGGCGTCGTGGGCGAGTCGGGCTGCGGGAAGACAACGCTGGGCCGTACGATCGTGCATCTGATAGAACCTACGGAGGGGACCATCCGCTTTGAAGGGGAGGACATATCGAATCCGTCAAAAAAGGACCTGCGCCGTCTGCGGGAGAATATGCAGATCATTTTCCAGGATCCGTACTCTTCTCTGGATCCCAGAATGTCCGTAAGCCAGTCGATCATGGAGCCGCTGCTGCTTCAGGGCAAGCTGTCCAAGGCCGAATGCCGCGAAGAGACGCTGAAGCTGATGAAGGTAGTCGGACTTGCGGAGGACTATGAGAATGCGTATCCTCACGAGCTGGACGGAGGCCGCCGCCAGAGGATCGTCGTTGCCAGAGCGCTTGCGCTCAAACCCAAGTTTATCGTATGCGACGAGCCGGTTTCCGCTCTTGACGTGTCCATCCAGGCCCAGATCTTGAACCTGATGCTGGATCTGCAGGAGGAAAGGAACATCGCTTACTTGTTCGTGACCCACGACCTCTCTGTGGTGAAGTACATCTCCGATGACATTATGGTCATGTATATGGGCCACATGGTCGAAAAGGCGCCCTCGGGGCTGCTGTTTGAAAATCCGATGCATCCGTATACTCAGGCACTGCTGTCCGCGATCCCCGTTCCCAGCATCCACAACAGGAAGAAACGTATCATTATGCAAGGGGAGATCACCTCTCCCATCAACCCGAAGCCGGGCTGCCGCTTTGCTGCGCGCTGCCGTTATGCCGCACCGGATTGCGCGCAGGCACAACAGCTCGAAGAAGTCGAGCGGGGCCATTTCGTGTCCTGCTGTCGCTGCCATGAGATAAAAAAAGCGCAGGCATACCAAACGAATTAGATCACTCAAAAACAAGGAGGAGAAATGATGAAAAAGTCTGTGTCAAAGATCCTTGCTCTGCTGCTCGTCTGCGTGATTACACTGTCCCTCGCAGCCTGCGGCTCAAAGGAGACCCCCGAAGCCGAAAAAGAAACCGCAGCCCCCGCATCCCCCTCGGCCACTCAGAAAACCGACAGCGTATCCACGATCGACACCACCAAGGACTCGGCGACAAGCGAAACCGGCGCGCCTGTCGCCGTAAAGGACACTCTCGTCTGCTCCCTGACCGCCGACAGCGGCACCCTTGACCCCATGTTCAACATCGGTTATGACTGCATGGGTGCACTGCGCTGCATCTACGAGCCTCTCTTCGACGTGACCCCGGAAGGTGAGTATGTCTGGGTCCTGGCTACCGAGATCGATATGGAACCGACCCACTGGACCATCCATCTGCGGGAGGGCGTCACATTCGCTAACGGCAATCCCTTCACGGCAGAAGACGTTGCATTCACTATCTATCGCGCCTGCAACCGCCCCGGAGCGTCCTCGCTCCTCACCAGAGTTCTTTTTGACGAAACAAAAGTCATCGACGATTACACTCTTGAGGTCTTCTTCGACATCTACGAGGTCGGCATGGAGACGGGGACCTGGCCGTCGATCTATATGTTCGACAAGGAATCCTTTGACGAGGCAACCGTGCCCACCGAGACCATGGGTACAGGCCCGTACAGAATGACCAAGATGGTAACGAACAGCCAATGGATCATTGAGCGCCGCGATGATTACTGGGGCGAGGCTCCGAAGCTGAGACAGATCACGTTCAATTTCCTTTCCGAGGCCACGCAGCGCGTAAACGCTCTTGATACCGGAGAGACCGACTATACCTCGATAGCGTTCCAGGATCTGGAATACTGCCAGGCGATGCCCGACTATGAGGTCATTCTTCGCAGCCAGGGCTATGCAAAATCCATGTGGTTCAGCAACGATCCCGGCTCCGCTTTCTTCGATAACCTTGACGCCCGTAAAGCCGTGACCTATGCCATAGACCGCGAAGGAATAGTCAATATCGCATACGGAGGAAACGCGACCGTCTCAAGACTGCCCGTAGCAATGGGCAAAGACGACCAGCAGGACGAATGGCTCGATAAGGGCTACTACGGAGAGGGTCAGAACGTTGAGCTGGCAAAGCAGCTGGCAGAGTCGTCGGGACTTGTCAATGAGACGCTCACCATAGTAAACAACGGCTCCGCGGACTCTCTGGCTTGCTGCGAGCTGATTCAGGAGGACCTCCGCGCGATAGGTGTGACCGTTGAGATCATCACCACAGACCCAGGCTCCTGGTTCACCTACATCTTTGACGCGTCGATGTGGGATATGGCCGTCGACTTTTCCATGGGAGACACCGTTCTGGGAGCGCTGAACCGCACCAACGCCATCGGCGGCGGTATGTCATACAATAAACATCCCTGGGACGGAGATGAGGAGTTCCACACCCTTCTCGACGATTGCAAGGGCAACCCCGATGAGGCCGCCCGTATAGAGGGCACCACCAGGATGCTTGAGATCATCCAGGAGACCTACCTCTGGGTCGCTCTTTGCGATATCTATGACGCATACGTTATCAACGCCAAGCTGCGCGGATTTAACTGGTCAAGATCCGGAAGCCCCACGTATTGGACCATTTACTGGACCGAATAGATCACATCCGGACGCACCTATGCGCTCTATGCGCATAGGTGCGTGTCTTATTGCCCGCGTCGACCGATTGGCTGCGGGAGCACGGCAGCTTCATGTCAGATGCAGGGGCATTCGGGAGCTGTCCCGATATCCCGGGCGCGGGCGGGGCAGAGGGCGGAAGATTTATATCCTAACTTTACATGAGGGCCATTCACTGATATGATGTGCCTTAGATATTAGGGCAGGAGGACTCCCTGCCGATATTAAGAGGTGGAACGCTATGTATCGCAAGATCCCCTATGTGCCTGCCGAGAGACAGGTCATCGGCTCGCATCCCGGATTCCTCGGTCTGAGCACTATACCGACGTACAACACCCCTGTCACCCCGCGCATGAACTTCAGCGCGATGCTCGACGAAAAGCATCCGTACTGGATGCCCGATATCCGCGAAGCCATCGCATTGCACCCCGAACTGTACAACGACAATCTGGGCCGCGGCTCCCGTAAGGATATTACGGACGCTTTCGGCGTCAAATGGAAATACGAGCCTGTCGCGGGCGGTTCCATCTCCGTAGCCGGCAGCCCCCTGCTGGAAGACGTCAACGAATGGCGCGAGAAGATCAGGATCCCAGACATCGACGCCTGGGACTGGGAGAGCGCGGTCATGGAAAATCCTGTCGACCCGGTCTTCCCGTGTTACATATCGTTCGTAAACGGTTTCTGGTTTGAGCGCCTCATTTCCTTTATGGACTTTGTTCCCGCCGCCATGGCCCTCATCGACGAAGAGCAGACAGACGCCCTCAAAGAACTATTCAATGCCACGACCGATCTGGGTATCCGCCTGGTGGATAAGATATGCGAGTACTGGCCGCAGATAGACCTGATCGAGATCCACGACGACTGGGGAGCGCAGAAGGCGCCCTTCTTCTCGATGGAAACGGCGTATGAGCTGTTCGTGCCCTGCATGAAAAGGATCACCGACCATATCCACTCGAAGGGCCGCCACACGATGCTGCATTCGTGCGGCCACAACAAGGACCGCATACAGTGCTTTATCGACGGCGGATTCGATATCTGGTCGCCCCAGACCATGAACGATATCGAGGCCATGTACGACGATTGCGGCGACAAGATAGTGCTCAGCGTATTCCCTAAGGAGACCGACCTTGCTCAGCGCAGCGAGGAGGAACAGCGGGAAGCCGCGCGCGCGTTTGTCGACCGGTTCTGCCGGCCGGGCAAGCCCTCGATAATGGGCATTGAGACCACGAACCGCGGCACTCCCGCCTTTATGGACGAGGTATACGTATACAGCAGAAAGAAATATCTCGAGCAGGACTGACGCCTGCCGCTGTCCTCCGCGGGGATACATGGCAGCGCTGGCATCTCCGATTATCCCGAGGA
>JAAYAR010000188.1 GCA_012719235.1 Clostridiales bacterium | reverse complement strand
CTCCCTCGTACCGGACGGCGTCGTCCGAAAATCGACATATGAAATAATCGTCCGCGAACACGACCTGTTCACTGCCCGGGGCTGAACCGCCGCAGGATCTTCAGAAAGAGCCCCCGCGTGTGCGGGAGCTCTCAGGAATCTCAGGATAGTCTGTATCCGATTGTCTGTTTAACGCTTTCGATCATCGTATGGATTTGATTTGCACTGACAGCCGTGATCAAAACCGTGATCACAGCCGTGATCAGGAGGCGGGCATGGCGGTTTACACGGAGGGCAGCATACGCAGCAGCTTGTGCGGGCGCCAAATCTCACGAGTCCGACGCCGACCGCGGCTCCGACTATCCATGGCCAAAAAAACATGATTCCAACTCCCTTCATTAGTACTATATACTATGAAGACAGCCGGTGTTTTGTCGATGGCAACCGTCATATATTTCGATACTTATCATTAATTTGTATGCCGGAAATCTGAACATGTTGTAATGACTGCCATTAACAGAAACATATGACGTATTTCGAAAACGCTCGCACGTTTTGCCGGGAAAACACTTTATACGGGGGCATATGAACGCTTCGACCGGGCTCCGCCGCGAAACTGCAGAGGTAAAAGTGATGATCGGATCCCGTCTCATAGGGGTACAGATCACAGCCACGCAAGATCCGGATCCATGCCGCAGGCTTTGAGCAGCGCGCGAACAGCCTCCCTCTCGCGCGGGGGATCCGCATTTGCTCTTCCAAGGCGGTCGCAAAAGCTTAAAAGAGCCACATCCTCTACTATGCCGTTTTCCACCATCCCCCGAATATCCGCAAAAGGCAGAGACTTTTTGACGTACAGGGCCTGCATATGGTACTTCACGAGCAGCGCGACCCGTTCAATAAAGACATTATCCACTGTAAACTCCGCAAGAAACCTGCGGGACAGTTCGGCCCCCGTGCTGTCATGATCGTATGCCGTTATCTTTCCTTTTCGTATTCTTGTCGTCTCCGGTTTGCCTATATCGTGCAGCAGTGCCGCCCACATAAAGACCGTGATGTCCGAACTGTAAGTCTTCCTTTTTGCCGCTTCATCGACAACTCTCACCGTATGCTCCCAGACGCTGCCCTCCGGATGAAAAACGGGAGACTGCTCTGTGTACTGCTCTTTTTTCAGCATGGTAAAAGGATACTCGTCAAACCACGGCTGCATCGAATAACATCGGAGCCTGACTGAGGGCTCCGCGTCGCGGATCAAACAATCCTGTACAGCATTAAAAGCGCCGGTAATCATCATATCCCCACCTGCAGAACAGCTCTCGCCAAAATCGATTCCCGGGATACACGGATAACGGACCGGTGATCACCCGGCTGCGCAAGCCGGAACCGGACCCGGCATTTTTTTTGCAAACTTTCAGTCCGATACTTAGCCGCCGCAACAGCCTCTTCATAACTTTCTCTGTAATGCGCATAATAGGTCCATTCCGAGATAAAAGGAGAATGAGCATGCCGTCCGAACTTATCCAATCGAGAGATTTCCCTTCCGTCGTATTACAGTCCGAAAAACCCGTGCTGGTTGACTTTTTCGCTTCATGGTGCGGCCCCTGCAAATCGCTCTCACCGATAATCGACGAACTTGCCGACGAGATGGGTGACAGCGTCAGGATATGCAAGATCGACGTCGACAAGAACAGGGACATGGCAAACAAGTACGGGATCATGAGTGTTCCGACTATTATGCTCTTCCGGGGCGGCAAACCGGTGAAGTCAATGGCAGGCCTGCGGAAGAAAGAAGAACTGCGCGGATTCCTGGAATCGTAGTTATTGCACTTACCCGGGACAAACTGCCGAAATCAGTTCCGAGCGCAGCGATCCGGCGACATCTGCGCTCATACATATAAAGGGCGGCCGACGCTGCGCGGCAAAACCGCGCGCTCATGTTTTGGGCGGCCGCCCGCCTGCCGTCGGCTTTCCGGTATTGACCCGTTCACCGTTATTGCGGGGCTGTATTTTCAGCCTGATCTCGGGCAGCGGAAGTATCTCCCGCGCGCAGCTCACGTATTCCCTTATCAGGAGTTTCAGAGACAGTGCGAGCAATTTCCTGTCCTCCGGCGAGCGGCGCAGGTTATTCGCGATCTTCAGCGCCTGCCGCAGTCTGTGCTCGTTGAGGTCGGTCAGAGTTTCAGCCCCGGTGGACGTTAATATCGCAAACAGAGTGTCAATAAACTGCCGACGGCCCTCCTCGTTAAGCGTCATTACCCACTTCTGAAAAGCCCGCTCGAAAAGCTCGCTCTGAGCCGACAGTTCATTGCAGCGGACAAATCCCGCTCCCCTTACTTCCCAGGTAAAGCCGTTGTGGGCAGCGACCCCTCTGTGGGTACACTTTACGATCTGATACTCCTCCTCGTGGTTTAAAAGCAAGCCTACTATGCAATGGCGCGGCACGAGAGTCAGCACCTTCGGCCTGATCCGCACATATCCGGGCAGGTCTTTAACAGGCCTGAAAAAACCCGGGCCGTCATTGTTGTAGACGCCGATGATGCGGTCCTGCAATTCCGGCGGGCAGTTCATCGCGGCGTATACCGCAAGATTTCCTCCTTTTGAGTGACCGCCCGCCCTAACGGTGCGATCACTGTTCATGAGCAGGCTGCAGAGATATTCTTTGGCTTTCGACTGCGCCGGAACTTCCTCGTACACCGACATATTGAAGTTCTCTTTCCACGCGACGATCGTATCATCCGTCCCGCGAAACGCGACGAAGCTCGTCCCGTCCCCGAGATCGATAGTCAGGGCGGAGAACTGCCCGTCGCGCTCAGTGCCGACCTTGTTTACGTAGTTTGACAAAAGGCAATCCCTGAATCGCCTCGCGGCGGGGAGCCTCCTGAGCAGCGCGAGCGTCTCCCTCGGAAAAAAAACGCCCAGTCTCTTCGGGTCTTTTATCGCGGCGAAATAGCCTTTTACGGCATGTCTGATCGGCATCGGGTCGTCGTCGGGAGGTACTATACCGGAAAGATCGGCACTGCAGAGCTTGCACAGAATAACGTTGTCTACCTCGTTAAAGGGCGCTGCGGAAAAACTCAGATCCCCGCGCCAGTC
Source organism: Clostridiales bacterium (assembly GCA_012719235.1). Lineage (GTDB taxonomy): Bacteria > Bacillota > Clostridia > Oscillospirales > Oscillospiraceae > JAAYAR01. The sequence goes on along the minus strand of JAAYAR010000188.1, from coordinate 11,173 downwards.
AAGATAATCCATTATGTTTGCCATAGACGCCCTCCTGTTCCTTTCCCTGAATCAACAGGCATATTTTACAACAGACTATACAATATGTAAATGACCGCGCGAAGATCGGCCCGCACGGCGACGATCCGGGCACGCCGGGAACCGATCCGTACGCGCAGCAGCCGGCAGTTCAGGAGCTGCCGTAGCTGATTCCGATCGATTTAAACGCTTTATCGAGGACGAGCAGAATGCTCGGGACTCTGACCTTCAGCGCGATAAGCACCGAAACAGTCAGCGCGGGGATAAATACTATCAGAAAGGCGACAGTTGTCCTTCGTGACCGTGCCTTTATGATCGGAATAAAATCGATCAGCACGATCACCGCAAAACTTATAACAACAAACAGCACGCTCTACGTCCCCCTTATCTCCGGAAGCTTTCGCAGCTTTGCCGTGACGAAAACGATCAACGGGATCAGCATCTCAAAAATGACCCAGAAGACAGGCGCGAAAACCTGAGCGGACACGGCATGGTCGACAATGTTATCATACAGTGTGAGCCCGTATGCTATAACGAGCGCCCCGGTCACGAGCGAGATGCGCTTGTAATCCCTGACATTGAACATCTGCGCGATCGTGATAACGGATATATAGTGAAGAAACATTACTTTGAAGGCGAGCTGTGAGATAAGCGCTATGGCAAACAGTATCTCCATGCGGCTGAGCGCCTCCCCCAGCCTGACCAGCCTCAGCGTCATCAGCGACGGCAGAGCAAAAAGACCCATGGTCGGACCGAGTACCCCTATATCTCTGATAATCGTTATCAGGAGCGTCGCTCCGCCAAGAAAGTAGCCCCCGAAAATGTACTTTGTCGCATCCTTGCGCGACATGCGCACGTTTGGAGTCATCATCATTATCACCATAAGCTCGCCTAAAGGTATCGTGGAGATCATGTGAGTACTATGCAGGTATTTCTTAATCGGCAGGGAGAATACGGGCAGAAAGTTCTCAAACCTTATCTGGTTCATAACAAGCAAAACCGATATCGCCAGTATCGCAAAGCCTAAGGTCATGAAAAGAGCGCTGTACCACGTCACCACCTTTATGCCGTACCTCACGGCGTAGGAGGTCACGATAATGCACAAGACCATGAGCACCAGGGCCGGAGTGTCCTTCAGGATGACGATCTTCGTCAGGTCTCCCAGATCTCTGAGGTTGAGGGATGTCAGATTCAGAAACCACCAGATGTAACTCAGTCCGAGCACCTTCCCGAGTACGGGGCCAAAGACCCGCTCGAGCACCTGGATCAGGTTCATATCCGGAAACATGAGCATTATGGCTCTGAAAAGCGCTATGACGGGTATGCTGACAATCAGGCCTGACAGGACCGTGAGCCAGGATTCATGCCGCGTCACCGGTATGAGAAACCCTGTCAGCAAGGCCGACGACTCCAGGTACAGCACTATCGTAAACATGAACCGGACGCCCGAGATCTGTTCTTTATCTACCCTCACGGCTTGCACTCTCCATCCCTATCGTCAACAAAGACTTGCCCAGATCGACGATCTGCGCCCTGACCGACACTTCGAGCTCGCTTTTTGAAAATAACTCTCCCCACTGGTCCTTCATCGATTCCCACTCCCCCGGATCCTTCCGGTATACGGACAGGCCGAGATCGTAAATATCGGCCCCCATACCGCGTGCGGACTCATAGGTCTGCTCTACCTTTTTTTTGATCTCCTCCTGAGCTGTCTGCGTCAGTTTTTGTATAAGATCCGGAAACTTTACTTCGGTGAACCCTATTATCTGGCTCACGCGCAGTACCGTATCCACTTCAAACTCCACGCGAACGCTCTGCCCGTTTTTTTTGACTTTTCTCTTGCAGTCCAGGCTGTCGACGAGAAAAACGGCAAGGTTATCACCCGAGCCTGCTGTAAAGCTGCCGCCCTTCACATCACCCATCGCCCATACGTAACTCTGCGCTTCGTCATTGCTCAGGCGGCCAACGAGCTTATCCTTTACAAAAACCGCCATCCCCTCTATACTGACAGACTCTTTTTCATTCTCCTTCGTCAGTTTGACGATCGGCACGACAGGAGAGGAAGAGCCGCTCAGGAGTTTCCTTACAAAGTCTGTGATCCTTGTCGAATACTGCGTGGAGATCTGCGATTGCTGGTTGATGATATTTGAGAGGTGGGTCCCCGAAACAAGCTCCTGTCCCGTATCCGCCGCCAGTACATCCGAAGCCTTTCCGTCGACTATCGCCATCTGAACGTCCATGCGAGATTCGGGGTCCCGCAGCAGCATATCCATATACTGCTCCATTCCCTCCTCCGCAAGCGCCGTACCGAATAACATGATCTGGTTGTGCGGTATGAAAACCTCGCGGCTCGTCCTCAGGTTTATATCCGCAATGCCCTGCGCCATCGTGCTCTTTACGGATTTCAGGACAAGGGTCGGCGAGCTCTTCTCCTGCCCGCCTTCCGAGCCCGAGGAAGCGCTTTCCGGTTCGCTCTTTTCTATCTGAAGGGAGACCTCAAGCAGCCCGCTCTCCTCCGCCTGATCAAGTGCGATACCCGTTACTATGAACGTCTTGTTGAGTTCATGCTGATTCCAGCACCCGGCAAGCGGCAGCAGCAGCGATCCTAACGCGAAAAGCGCCATAGCCCGCAGTGTTCTTTTCGGGAAACACATCGTCAGTCGTCACCAGCCTGTCTGTTGCTCTCGCCCGCATGCGGTCGCAGAGGGGGAATAAATGATTTGATGCGAACCGTGTCGCCCTTCGCGATATGCTTCGGCCGGCGTTTCATTGTCCAGAGAGGCATCCGAATTATCGAATCCTGAAGGTTCCTGGTCCAGGCAAAGCCGTCAAAGTACGCTGCACCGAACGAGGTGAGCGTTGCCAGGTGGATCAGAATCGCAAAAGTCCCCATCGCGACACCGTAAAAGCCCGCGAACGCTGCGAGCGCCATCATCGCAAGCCTCAGCATCGTATCCGATTCGTTTTGCATGGGGATCAGAAAACTGGCGACAGCCGTGATCGCGATGGTGATCACCACGGGAGCGCCGACAATACCTGCGGAAACCGCGGCGTCGCCCATTATCAGGGCCCCGACAATACTTATCGCCTGACCTACCGGCCGGGGCAGGCGGATGCCCCCTTCACGGAGGATCTCAAATGAGATAACCATTATGAAAGTTTCCAGGAAAACGGGAAACGGCGTTCCCTCCCGGGCTTTTGCGATTGTGAGGAGAAGTGTCGTCGGTATCATCTCGTGGTGAAAACTCGTGAGCGATATATAGATTGCGGGAGCGAACACCGCGATAATGTATGCCAGATAGCGCACGATGCGCATCATGGTCGCGTACATCGGCCGCGAGTAATAGTCCTCGGCTGTCTGAAAACTCTCCACAAAAAGCATGGGAACCGTCAGGACAAACGGCGTGCCGTCAATGATGACGGCGACGCGGCCTTCAAGCACCCGTCCGGCAATAACGTCCGGCTTTTCGCTGTACCCGACGGTGGAAAACGGCGATAACGGCGCATCTTCGATATACTGTTCGATATATCCCGATTCCAGGATCGAGTCGACGTCGAGACCCTTGATCCGGAATTTAAGCGTCTCGATGACTTTTTTGTCCGCGATCCCGTCTATATACATCAGACAGATATGTGTCTGCGTTCTTTTGCCGACAGTCAATGACTCGCAGCGCAGCCGTCCGCTCCTGATCTTGCGCCGGAGCAGCGCCGTATTTGTGCGGAGGTTCTCCGTAAACCCCTCCCTGGGTCCTCTTACGACAGATTCCGACGCGGGCTCCGTTACGCTTCGTTTTTCATATCCCTTGGCGTTTATCTGCAGCGCCTCCGGACAACCGTCCGCAAAAAACACCGCGTCGCCGGACAAACAGGAGGCCGCGCAGTCGGATACTGACGCAATAAGTTGAACTTCGCCCGCGCAGATAACGTCGGAACTGACGGTCCTCGCTATATCCCGGGCTTTCGGGAGTTCGTCACAGGTCCTCCAGCTTACTATGGGGCGGAGTATCGCCTCGGAAATAAAGAGGCTGTCCGTCATGCCGTCGATAAATACCAGAGCGCCCGAGTAACAGAGGTCCGGCCCGAACCTGAACCTGTGGACCTTAACGTCGCTCCCGTCGCTCAGCTCGTTCTTCAGCGCCTCGACGTTCTCGTCGAGTGAAGTGCTCAGTTCGGGCGGCATATGCTGTTCTGCACGTTTTTCTTTGTTATCATCCCCGGCGCCCGCTTGACCGGAGGAGCTGAGCAAATACCTCAGTTTTCGCTTCATAAAACCGAAAAGCACCTGTCTGCCTCCCTTGTTTCTTTCCATTAGTATAGATAGCCTGACAGGAAAGTATGTAAAACCAAACAGAGGTAACAGTATCTTCGGCTGTAATAATTTTCTTGTTCACGTAATTCGTCTCTCCGGAAAAAAATCACTTGACGCGGAGCGTCAAGTGTGGTAGCTTTATTAAAAATATGCGACAGACAATGACGAGAGAGAGTACCCGCACCCAAACGCGCAGAGAGAAGATGGCCGGTGTAAATCTTCGGGGCGGCTGCGGCGAAGCCCTCTCCGAGTTTTGAACCGAAAGAATTATTCCTGTAGGCCTCAACGGGTTCCGACCGTTACATCGGAGAGGTATCGGACATATCATGTCCCGTACCTGCAGAGTGCAGAGTGTTTATCTCTGAATTTAGGTGGTACCGCGGTCATTCCGCCCTAAACTGACGACAGTCGGTTTAGGGCTTTTTATTTTATCTTCAGTGAGGTAACAAAATGCGTACTTTCCAAAAATCAAGAAGTCTCGACAACGTCCGCTATGACGTTCGCGGCGTTTTAGCGGCCGAGGCGGAACGGCTCTCGCTTGAAGGGAACAAAATTATCAAGCTGAACATCGGCAATCCCGCGCCTTTCGGTTTTTGCGCGCCCGATACGGTGATCAGCGATATGCTTGAAAATCTGCGCAGCGCGGAGGGCTACACCGACTCGAAAGGCCTCATGTCCGCGCGGTGCGCCATAGTGGAATACTGCCGGGGAAAAAACATCCCGGTCGCAGGACCCGAAGACGTGATCACGGGGAACGGTGTGAGCGAACTGATAGCGATGTCGATGCACGCCCTGCTGAACAGCGGAGACGAGGTGCTGGTCCCCTCTCCCGACTACCCGCTCTGGACCGCCGCCGTCACTCTGTCGGGAGGCAAAGCCGTCCACTATGTTTGTGACGAGCAGTCGGAGTGGAACCCCGATACAGCCGATATAAAAAAGAAGATCACGCCCAGAACAAAGGCCATCGTCATAATCAACCCGAACAATCCGACAGGAGCGCTCTACCCCGATTCTGTCCTCAGCGAGATCGCGGACATCGCGAGGAGCAGCGACCTCATCGTCTTTTCCGACGAGATATACGACCGCATCGTGATGGACGGGCTTTCACACACCTCGATTGCGGCGCTGGCGCCTGATCTCTTCACCGTCACCATGAACGGCCTGTCAAAATCACACAATATTGCGGGCTTCCGGTGCGGCTGGATGACCCTTTCGGGCAACAAGGCGCAGGCAAGCGGTTATATTGAGGGGCTTGAACTGATGGCCTCCATGCGCCTGTGCGCAAACGTGCCCGCACAGCTCGTCGTCGCTTCGGCCCTCAAGTCCGAACCGGACGTTTCGGTCATGCCCGGCGGCAGGCTCTGCCTCCAGAGAGATTTCGCGTACTCCGCTCTCAACCGCATCCCGGGGGTCAGCGCCGTGAAACCGAAGGCCGGGCTCTATATCTTTCCGAAACTTGACGCGGCACGGTTCGGCATCACGGACGACGAGCGTTTCGCACTGGATTTCCTGCGTGAGAAACACGTCCTCATCGTCCACGGGACCGGCTTTCACTGGAGCGCGCCGGACCACTTCCGCGTCGTGTATCTGCCCTGCATCGAAGATCTCGGCACGGCGCTCGGTCGGCTTGAAGAGTTCCTGAGCGAATACCGTCAATAACCGGCCATAAGAAAGCGGGCAGCTTAACTGCCCGCTCCGTACTATATGGACTAAATCAATTAAATCAAAATACAGGGATGACTTTTTCAGGCTCATCGGGATCGGCGGGGATCTGCTCCTCTTCCCTCGCCTTGTTAAGCAGGGCCCGGATGCTCAGAGATACCCTCTTCTTCTCGTTATCGATCTCCGTGATCTGAACCTCAAGCTCCTGGCCCTCCGAGAGCACGTCCTGCGGTTTGCCTATACGCCTGTCGGCGATCTGCGAGATATGGATCAGCCCGTCAACACCGGGGATGATCTGAGCGAAAGCGCCGAAATTCATGAACTTAACGATTTTGACCGGGACCACGTCCCCTACTGCATATTTATTCGTAAACTTGACCCAGGGGTTGTCCTCCGGGTTCTTGCAGCCGAGCGAGATTTTTCTTTTCTCTTTGTCGAACGAGATGACATAAACGTCGATATTGTCGCCGACTGCCACGACGTCCGCGGGGCTCTTGATGCGGTCCCACGACAGTTCGGTCACGTGGACCATACCGTCCACGCCGCCGATATCGACAAAGGCGCCGTAGGACGTCAGGGATTTGACGGTCCCCGAATAATGCTTTCCGACTTCGATCTCGCTCCAGACTTTCTCGGCCGCGATCCTTCGCTCTTCCTGCTTGACAGAGCGGATCGACCCTATAACTCTGCGCCTTGCTCGGTTGACCTCGGTTATCCTGAGGCGGACCTTTGTTTTAATAAGCTCGCTCATCGGCGTATCCTTAGGCAGGCCTGTCTGCGAAGCCGGTACAAAAACACGTATGCCTTTAACGGAAACGACGATACCGCCCTTATTCTCCTCGGTGACAACACCTTCGACTACGCCTTTATTTTCATAAGCCGTCTCAACCGTATCCCAGTTTTTCTGGGTATCGAGCCGTTTCTTTGAGAGCATCGCCGTGCCCTCGATATCGTTGACCCTGATGGTGTAAGCTTCGACAGCATCGCCGATCTTGAAGATGTCCTCAGCCTTTGCCGTAGGATCATCGCTAATTTCGGACAGAGGTATGTAGCCCGCGTGCTTTGTGCCCAGGTCTACATAGACTTCGGTCGGGGTAATGGCCGTCACTGTGCCGCTTACTTTTTCTCCGGTTGTTAACGTCTTGAATGATCTCTCAAGCATCGATTCGAAGGATTCCTCATCCTCCGCCGAAATATCGGCTCCCTCTGTCTCCGGTACCTCTTCCTTGATAGTCTCCGCCGCCTGGGGAGCCGTGTCGTTCGCTTGAACTGCGGGCGCAGCCTGGACCTGCTCGAACTGCCCGTCGAGGATTTGCTCAGCAGCCTCCTTCTCGGAAATGTTCGTGGTCGCATCGGCAATCGGGTTGTCACTCATCTTATCATAGACCTCCTTTATTATCCACGGCGGTGTGGACGCACCGGCCGTGATACCAACGGAAGTAAAGGCGGCTAATGAGGCTGCTTCAATCTCACAGGCGCTTTCGGCGAATATAACATGATCACAGTATTCGCGGCAGGTTTCCGCCAGTTTGCATGAGTTGGAGCTGCTTTTGTCGCCAAGCACGATCATCATCTGCTCTGTCCTGGCAAGCGCAGCGGCTTCTTCCTGTCTTTTCTCCGTTGATTTGCATATTGTATCAAATATTCTGATGTTTGTACATATTTTTTTGACGAAATCAATTACCAATACTTTTGCGTTTTGTGTAAGGGTCGTCTGGAAAACGACCGATACAGGCGAGGTCCTGAGCCCCGGGTCCGATGATAAGAGCTCCCGTATCTCTTCCGTATTCTCGAAAACGAAAACGTGCTCGTGTCCGTCGGCAATGCCCTCTACCTCGGGGTGCTCCCTTGCGCCGATCACGAACACCGTTCTTCCTTCTTTAAGCTCAGTTTCGACTATCTCATGTATGCGAAGTACAAAGGGGCAGGTAGCGTCAATGACGGGAGCGCCCAGGCGCGCGAGTTTTTCGTAGACGCTGCGCCCCACGCCGTGCGAGCGTATGATGACCGTCTGGCCCGGTCTGTATTCGTCAAGGTCCGCGATCTGTTCGATCCCCCGGCGCCGCAGATCGTCGGCTACCGATTTGTTGTGTATGAGCATCCCCAGGGTCACGGCGTTTATACCGCTCTCTGCCGCGTCATATGCGAGCTTCAGCGCTCTGTTTACACCGAAACAAAACCCTGCAGTCCGCGCCAAAGTGATTTTCATAGCTGCGCCCCCCTGTTCAGGCCGCGTTTGCTCCGGCCTGCCCCGAAGCGCCGTGCGGAGCGGATCATACCGCTTTACCCAGTACGGAGATCTTCTTTAGTATCTCCTCGGCGCTGAATTTGTATAACTCGCTTCTCGATGACCGGCGCCGCGCCAGTCTGAACGGTTCTCCGATTACCACGTTGAGTTTGCCGAACGGGCGCCTTGCCGGGTTGTCCAGATATACAGGGACGACCGGAACGTCCGTCCGCAGCGCGAGCATCGCGGCCCCTGTCCTGGCATGCGCGCTCTGCCCGTCTTTCACTCTTGTCCCCTCGGGGAATATGGCGACCTTCCGCCCGCTTTTCAGGCAGTCAAGCGCGCTTTTTATGGCGCTCATGTCGCGCTCGCCTCTGCGGACAAATATGGCGCCGACTTTTTTAAGTATGCTGCCCAGAAAAGGGACCCTTACGAGTTCCGCTTTTGCCATAAAGTGCAGACAGTGTTTCCATCCGAACGCGTTGGCTATGATCAGCGGGTCAAGCATCGAACGGTGGTTAGCGCAGATTACGGCCGCGCCCTGCGGTATATTCTCCCTTCCTCTCACATGGATCGGGTTTCTGATTTTCAAAAAGGGCCATAGCAGTATGTAAACAAGTCTGTAGTAAAATTTCATTCCCGCATTCTCTTTCCGATAATGTCCGCAGCGGCGGCAGCTGCCTGCCCGGGCGGCGAGCCCGTACCGGGCTTCATTCCGGGCCCGGGCTGCCCCCGGGAAAACTCTCGCCCGCCGCGCGGCCGGTGGACCAGGCTATCTGCAGATTAAACCCCCCGGTGTACGCGTCGGCATCAATGATCTCACCTGCAAAGTACAGGCCTTTCACAAGTTTTGAGCACATTGTTGCCGGATCGATCTCGTTTGTGGAGACCCCGCCGGAAGTGATAACAGCTTCTTCTATCGGCCTCTTGGCGCTCACTTTGAGCTCAAAACACTTCAGCAAGCGCAGCAAAGACCTGCGCTGTTCCTTTGTTATCGAGTTGGCCTTTGTGCTCCCGTCTATCCCTGTCCGCCCGATTACTGCGGGGATCATCAGCGGATGGACAAGACCGGCCAGGATATTCGAAAAATCCCTGTTTTTTCCCGCCTCAAGATCGCGAAGGAGCCTGAGATCAAGTTTCTTCTCGTCAAGCGCAGGTTTTAAATCTATTTCGATCGTATAACCGCGCCCCCCCTGCATGTGCGCGCTGGCGCTGAGGATCACAGGGCCCGAAACGCCGAAATGCGTGAAAAGCATCTCGCCGAAATCTCTGTACACCGTCTTGTCCTGCTCGGAGCGCACGGTGATCGCTATGTTTCTGAGCGACAGCCCCTGCATCTTTCCGCAATCGTCGCCCGCGCACTCGAGAGGTACGAGCGAGGGTTCGCACGGTACGATCGTATGGCCGAACTTCGCCGCAAAACGGTACCCGTCGCCCGTCGACCCGGTCCTGGGGTATGAGAGGCCCCCCGTGGAAATGAGCACGCTCGGCGCCTCGAGCAGCCCTTCGCGGACCGTCACGCCGGTGACGGCGCCGCACTCCGCCGCTATCCCCGTGACCGTGTCCCTTCTTACCCTGACGCCCGCGTCGCGCATTGCGCGCTCAAGTCCCATGACCACGTCTCCTGCTCTGTCGGACACGGGAAAAACCCTCCCGCCCCGTTCGACTTTCACAGGCACGCCGATGGACTCAAAAAAATCCATGACTGCCTGCGGCGGAAAACGGGTGAGAGAGCTGTACAGGAATTTTCCGTTGCGCGGAACGCTGCTCATGACCTCCCGGGGAGAAGAATCGTTTGTAAGATTGCACCGGCCCTTGCCGGTCAGCAGCAGCTTCCTGCCCAATTCTGCGTTTTTTTCTATGAGCAATACGCTCAGACCGCGCCTTGCGGCAGTCAGCGCCGCCATCATTCCGGCGGCGCCGCCGCCCACTATCAGAGCGTCACAGGTCTTTTTTTTCATACATGTTTTTCTTGTCATATACCATGGTGTCGGCCCAGATACGTTCCAGTTTTTCAAAGATGTCAGGCAGCTCCCCTTCTTTTTTCAGGCTGAGCGCGACTATCAGAGCGGTCGCAAGGCTCATTGAACTGACGAGGGAGTCCACAAAGGATATCATCTTGTTTGAAGAGATCAAAACATGGTCCGAGTAAGGGGCAAGAGGAGAATTGAGACTGTCCGTCATTGAAACGATCTTAGCCCCCTGTTTCTTCGCGAACATCGTAGCTTCCAGAGTTTTTTTTGAATAGCGGGGATAGCTGACCGAGATCATTACGTCGTCGGGCGTGAGCCTTATCAGGCGGCCGTAGATCTCGCCGCTGATGTCGTTTTCCAGAAGAAAAACGTCTTCGAAAAGAAGGTTAAGATAATAATTGAGAAAGGCCGCGACAGCCGCGGAAGAGCGCATACCCAGAATGAATATCCGCTTCGCGCCGGCGATGGTCTCTACACAGGCGTTAAACGCCTCGGGCGATGATGATTCCAGCGTCGAGCGGATCTCATCGATGTTTATATGGAGGACCCTCTCAAGTATGTTGCGGTCGCTGATCGTCTCTTTTGCGGCGTCTATCCTCTGAACAGACGTCAGGCTGTTCCTGATCATCTCCTGGAGGGCTTTCTGCATCTCGGGATAGCCGTCATATCCAAGCTTAGCGGCAAACCGCACAACGGTCGACTCGCTGACTTTCACCGTTTTTCCGAGTTTTACGGCCGTCATGAAAGCGGCTTTCTCGTTATTTTCGGTAATATACTTTGCTATCGCGCGCTGACCTTTTGAAAAACTCGGATAGTTCTCGTTGATCCTGGTAATAACGTCTTCCTTCATCGCGACGTTCCTTTCAAACGATCAAATATAGCCGTTTGCCGTTCTCGACCGGCCGGAAATGAATGATTCGCACTGCCCCAAATTATTCTACTATCGACTTGCGGACAATTCAACAGCAAGGCGCAAGTTTTCTT
>JAAYAR010000187.1 GCA_012719235.1 Clostridiales bacterium | reverse complement strand
GTGGTTGGAGCCTTTCAAGAACCATCTGGTGGTAGGAGAACTAAACCAATCCACAGCATCCTCTACAGTGTAGCACAGCCCTTGGAGAGGGGCTCTAATAACTACTACTCTATAATACAAGGAGAACCTGTATTGGTCGACGCCTTCAAGACATTTCCCAATCTGCTCGCTCCCGTTAAGATCCGCGGTACGGTCTTTCGCAGCCGCATGTTCGGTGCCCCCACCGGGCATACGGACATAACCGGGACAGGCCAGCCCGGCATGGACGCTCTGATGTACTTTAAAAGGAAAGCGGCGGGGGGCGCCGCGACAATCACCCTCGGCGAGGTCAACGTCGACCCCGACGAGAGAACATTCGGCCGCTGGCCGCGCGAGATACTGACGCCGGGCAATTACAACTACCCGCGCATCGCGAGCGCGATATGGAGGCACGGAGCGGTGCCGGTACTTGAGCTGCAGTTTACCGGAGTGGAGTCCAAGGACAGAGATCTCAAGCGAGGAGAAGCCTGGGGGCCTGTGGACATGGACGACTACAACGGCTACAGGGTGCGGGCGATGACCGAGGAGCGCCTGCTCGAGATAATAGAGGGCTACGGCAAAGCCGCGCTCGCCGCGAAAAAGGCCGGTTTCGGTATGGTCACGCTCCACGGGGGCCACGGCTGGGGCCTGCAGCAGTTTTATTCGCCGTCGCTGAATACCCGCACCGACAGGTGGGGAGGCAGCACGCAAAACCGGTGCCGCCTCGCCGTGATGGCTCTGGACGAGATACGCAGGGTCTGCGGCGAAGATTTTCCCATAGAGATCCGCATCAGCGGCTCCGAGATAATTGAGCAGGGCTACGGCATAGAGGAGGCCTGCCGCATAGCCGAGCAGCTTGACGGCCACGCGGACATCATACACGTCTCGGTCGGAAGCATAAACGAGTTCAAACATAACGAAGCCTACGCCCGCACGCATGTGAGCATGTTCTATCCCCAGGGAGTCAACGTGCAGTACGCGGCAGAGATAAAAAAGCACGTTAAGAATTCCCTCGTCGCCGCGGTCGGCGGCATGAGCGACCCGTATTTCATGGAGGAGATACTGGCTTCCGGCAAGGCCGACATCGTCTATATGGCGCGCGCACTGATATGCGACCCGGACCTGCCAAACAAAGTGCGCTCCGGCAGACCGGAGCTGATAAGGCATTGCATGCGCTGCCTCAACTGCAATGCCGAGTGCATGCATCACGGCGATTTTCTGTGCTCGCTGAACCCCGAGATATGCAGAGAGCGCGAGGTCTATTACTCGCTCCCCGAAGCAAAAAGGCAGAAGGTGCTTGTAATAGGGGGAGGCATCGCCGGAATGCAGGCGGCGCTCACTGCGGCGAAAAACGGCCACGAGGTAATCCTCTGCGAAAAGAGCGGGGAACCGGGCGGAGCTATCCTTTGCGAGAAGGACGTACCGTTCAAGGAGAACCTGCGCAAATATATCGAGCTGCAAAAGCAGCTCATAGCGAACGCCCCGATCGACCTGCGCCTGAACACGGAGGTCACGCCTGACTACGCCGTCGCGGAAAAACCTGACGTCATAAT
>JAAYAR010000028.1 GCA_012719235.1 Clostridiales bacterium | reverse complement strand
GTGTGCAGCCTCTGACCGAATTCAGTGACAGGTCTCGACTTTTTTGAGAGTATAGGGTCTCCCTTCTCCCGTATAGTCCTAAGTGCCATTGAATCTTCATTCCTTTCGCTTTCCCGGTCCACGTTTTGACCGGATCCGATTTATCGACTACCGCGCGCTGAAGGGCCCCGCCCCCGTCCGCAGCGTATCATTCAGTGTCGGCAAAGAGAGCGACATCCGAGAAGCGCGGGTTTGATTTGAATTCCTTCACGAGCGCCCCAATCAGGGCGCGGACTCTCTTATTGTTGGCGGTGAGCATCGTGACTTTATACCTGAACCGGTTGTTGACCCGGACCACGCTGAGGGGTGCGGGGCCGAGTATCTGCATCGGCAGGTCTTTGTAGTCCATCCGCAGGCATTCTTCAAGCCGGTCGCGAAACGACGTACAGCACATGATAACGTTCATCTCGGTGAGTCCCGAGGCCGTCACGGTCAGGATATCCGAAAAAGGCGGCAGCCCGCGAGCCTTGCGGATCATGATCTCACTCTCGTAAAAAGCCTCGTAATCCTGCGATGAGGCAAAACGTATTACCTCGTTGCCCGGTGTGAACGTCTGTATCACGGCGCGCCCCGATTTTCCGCCGCGCCCCGCTCTGCCCACGACCTGGGTTATCAGAGAAAACGTCCTCTCATACGATCTGAAATCATCCATGTACAGAGATAAATCGGCGGCGATGACTCCGACCAGCGTGACGTTCGGAAAGTCAAGCCCCTTTGTGACCATCTGAGTTCCGATCAGTACGGGTATCTTCTCTTTTTCGAATCGCTTCAGGATCCTGTCGTGCGACCCCTCGATCCCTACCGTATCGGTATCCATGCGTATCGTTTCGATACCCGGGAAAATCGAGAGCAGTTCCTCCTCCACTTTCTGCGTTCCGGCGCCGACGTACTTCATTTTCCCGCCGCACTCGGGGCACTGTTCCATAAGGGTCTCGGAATGGCCGCAGTAGTGACACATCAGGCGCCTGTTTGCCGAGTGGTACGTCATTGCGACCGAGCAGCGCGGGCAAAAATGGACGAAGCCGCATTCCCCGCAAGCCTGCAGGCGGCTGCTGCCGCGCCTGTTGATGAACAGGATGCTCTGCTCCCCCGCGCCGATGTTTTTTTCGAGCTCCGAGACAAGCGGTTTGCTGAGCGTGCCCCCCGAACCTTCAAGGAGCTCTTTTTTCATGTCGGAAATGATGACCTCGGGCAGAGGCTGCCTGTTAAAGCGCTCGGGAAGTTCGAAATATGAATACTTTCCGCTGCGCGCGCTGTACATCGTCTCGATCGATGGGGTAGCCGAACCCAGCACGAGCAGAGCGCCTGACGCCAGACACCGGTATTTTGCAACATCCCTGGCGTGATAGCGCGGTGACGTCTCCGACTTGTACGTGCCCTCCTGCTCCTCGTCGATAATTATCAACCCCAGATTTTTAAGCGGGGAGAACACCGCAGAGCGCGTACCGAGCACCACCTTGACCTCATCGGTATACTTGATGCGTTTCCACAGATCATATCGCTCCCCCGTACGCAGTGCGCTGTGGGCGACAGCGACGCTGTCGCCGAAATACCGCGCGAACTCGTACAACAGGCCGGGTGTCAAAGCTATCTCGGGCACCAGCACAAGGGCCGTACGCCCTCTGTCAAGTGCGCTCTGAATAAGCCTGATATATACCGCGGTCTTTCCGCTCCCGGTAACGCCACGCAGGAGCGCCGCCGCCGCGCCCCCCCGCTCAAGCAGCTCCAGCAGCCCGTCGAAGGCTCTCTGCTGGTCCCGGCTGAGCTCGAGCGGCGGAGCCTTTCCCGCTGCCTCCCTGCGCGGCAGCCTGTACGTCTCCTGCTCGGAAATGGTTATTATCCCGTATTTCCCGACTGCTCTTATGCTCGCGGCAGAGGCCCCGGAAAAATAGGATAGTTCTTTCAAAGAAGCGGCCCCGATCTCGGCCAGGATGCGCACCGCCTCCGCTTGCGCCGGCGCGATTTTGCTGCGCCGCCGGCTGAAATCCAGGGCGTCCTCGGAATCAACGGCAAGAGTTACGATCTCGATCGATTTGTCCCGGGCGATCCGATTTACGCGGGTGTCGCGCTCCAGTACGCCGGCGTTTTCAAGTTCTCTCAGAGCCGTACCGGGGTCTTTTCCGCCTGTGGCGACGCGCAGCTGCTCCTCCGTGGCCTGTCCGCCGTTTTCGTACAGTATATCGAGCAGCTTTGTTCGCAGGGTCGACCTGCCGGCCGCCGCGTAAGCCGTTTCCCTGTCGGCCGCAGTCAGACGCCAGGTCTCCTTTAGCTGAAACCATAGCCCGTGGGGCAATATCGCTTTGACGGCTTCAAACAGCGTACAGAAGCAACGCTCGCGCAGCCACAAGGCCATTTTCAGTTCCTTCTCGTCCAGCACCGGGGATTCGTCGAGAAGGGCCAGTATGGTCTTCAGTTTAACCCCCGGTTCGGGTTCGGTAAGAGCCAGTACAACGGCACCGCGGACGCGGTTGCCTCTGCCGAACGGCACCAGCACGCGCGCACCGGGCCTGACGGATCCCGCGAGTCGGGGCGGGACTATATAGTCGTACGGCTTGTCTATCGCCAGCGCAGCTGTGTCGACGGCAAGCCTTGCCGCGACCTGCCCATGCGTGGCCACGGATTTACTGATACTCGTCCCGGATACAGGCCGTGAGGCGGCCTTCGGACACCTCGCGTATTGCCTGGGTAATGGGCTTTTCGCTGGGTGTCACTCCCGCGCGTTCAGCCTCGAGAGAGATCTGACGCGCTCTCCGGGCAATAACGTTGACCAGAAGATACCTGTTGCTGATCTTTTCAAGAAGTGAAGACATAGGCGGATATAGCATGATAAAACTCCTTTACATCGTTGTCTCTATCTGTGGCGCGCGAATGCTGCGTCTGCAGCGCGCTGCGGTTATTATCGCGTCAAGTTCCCTGACGGCCTCCTGAAGATCGTCGTTGAACACGACGTAGTCGTAATTGCATATCTGCTCAAGTTCGACCATAGCCGTTTTTATACGGTTTTCAACAACTTCCGGCTCCTCGGTGCTGCGCTCGCTGAGTCTTTTGCGAAGAGTGGAAAGTCGTGAAGGGATCAGAAACACGAGCACCGCTTCCGGAATGACCGATTTTATCCGGACAGCCCCCTGAACCTCTATGTCTAAGAGCACCGTCTGCCCTTTCTCAAGCGCTTCCTTTACCGGGAGCGCAGGCGTACCGTAACAATGGTTTACATAACCGGCGTGCTCTAGGAGTTCTCCCCTCTCCACCATGCCGTCAAACGTTTCCTGTGAGACAAATAGGTAATTCACGCCGTCTATCTCCCCGGGGCGCTTTGCTCTTGTCGTGGCAGAGACGGAAAAATAGACGTCTTTTCTTATTTCCAGAATACGCCTGATCGCCGTCGATTTGCCCGCGCCCGAAGGTCCCGAGATAATTATTACACTTCCCAGGCCGTTCAATCCTTTTCTTCCCCCTCTGCCTTTTCCGCTGCGCGCGCGGCAACCGTCTCTGGCTGCAGCGCGGACAACACCACATGGTCGCTGTCCATCACTATGACCGCTCTTGTGCGCCGCCCGTAAGTCGCGTCGATGAGAACGGTGCGCTCTTTAGCTTCCTGGATGATCCTTTTCACAGGCGCGGAATCGGGGCTTACGACGGCGATTATCCTGCCCGCGGAAACGACGTTGCCAAATCCTATATTTATCATCTTCATCGGCGTGACCCCGTTTATTCTATATTTGCTATCTGTTCCCTGATCTTCTCAAGAACAGACTTGAGTTCGACTACGAGCCCCGACATCTGCAGGTCGTTGCCTTTAGAGCCGATCGTGTTCGTCTCCCGGTTCATCTCCTGCAGCAGGAAGTCAAGCTTTCGGCCCACGGCTCCGCCTTTTTCCAGCATGTCCTCCATCTGAGCGACGTGGCTGCGGAGGCGTACCGTCTCCTCGTTCACGTCCACTCTGTCGGCAAACAGGGCGGCCTCCGTTATTATCCTCGATTCGTCGATGCCCCGCCCTTCGAGTATCTCAGAAAGCTTTTGTTCCAGTCGTTTCCTGTACTCCTCGACTATCCTCGGCAGCCTCTCTTCGACCAGTGAAACAAGCTCCGTAACGCGGGCGATTTGAGACCGCACATCCCGGAGCAGCGCTTCCCCCTCTTTGCGGCGCATCTCGTTAAAGGAATCCGCCGCCAGTCTGACCACTTCAAGAATATCGCCCGAAAGCTGCTCGGTATCCACCTCGGGGTGGACCTTTGTAAGAACGTCCGGCAGAGAAGCCGCGGCAGTTACCGTAAGATCATCTTTTATGCCGTACTCCTTCTCCATTCTGGAAAATATCGAAAGGTAACTCCTCAGTATATCCTCGTTGAGCACAATTTCCGCCGTGTCGGAGCTCTTGGCGTCGACCGTGATATAGACGTCGAGTTTGCCTCTCGAGACCCTCGATTGCAGATACGCCTTTATCTTGTCCTCCGCGAAGGTGTAAGATCTGTGGAGCTTTATACTTATATCGAGATACCGGCTGTTGACGCAGCGGAGTTCGACCGTGATCTCCCTGCCGTTCAGCGCGCATCTCGCGCGTCCGTATCCCGTCATGCTGTATATCATTGTGCGGTTTCCTTCCTGCTGCACGCGCAGACTCAGTTTTTCTTTCCGCGGTTTGCGATGCGCGACATGTAATAAGCGATGAGTTTTGAAAAGCCGATATCGTAAATGACAAACACCGCGGCCCCCAGCAAATAGACGACTGTCAGCAGACTGAATATCCCCGTTGCGTAGGCGGCAAAAAACTCCCTGAAAACGAGCGTGCAGACGGTCAGCATGCCTGCAAAAAACGCCAGCTTCAAGATCCATTCGAGCCAGATTTTTCCGAGCCGCTCGATAAGGGATTTTACGACGGGATAAATACCGAAAAAGACCGTATAGAGTATCGCGGAATCCTTCGACGGGATCAGGATAAGGGAGACTGCTCCGGCTGCCGCCCAGACAAGAAATCCGCCAGTGAGGCCGCTCTCGATAACGCCGAGGGCAGTCGTCATACCGGCGATCGCGGTCAGCGCGAGCTTTCCCGAGGGTATCACGCTCGCGAGATAGAGCAGTACGAAAGAGACCGCCGTCATCAGCGAGAGCCGCGCAAGTTTCTTCGCTCTCATCTTCAACAGCAGGGAATGAGATCCCCGCCCGCGCACTCGCAGCAGCAGTCGGCGCAAATGAGGGAGGAGCAGCAGTTGCAGGCCTGGTTCATATCCTGGCCGCCGCCGTAGCCGCCGGTGCGGTACGGTCCCGTCCCGCCGCTCATCCTGAAAAGGGCCTGTTGGTACTCCTGATTCTGCGGCTCCATCGATGCGGCTGTCTGGAAGTTCCTGCGCGCCTCATCCAGCCAGCCCCGTCTGTAATTTACGGAACCCATAAGAAAATACCATTCCGCGGACCGCGACGACATCGCGTTCAGCTTTGCCTCCGCGGACGCGATGTTTCCCAGATTGATGTCCCTCCGGATATCGTCGTAGCGGACGCTGCCGCCCGCGTAGTCTGACCGGTACGAATACCTGTCGCCTCCGTACGAAGACCCGCCGTATGAAGACCCGCCGCCGGAAGTCCGGTTTTTCATGATCGCTTCGTACGCTTCATTTATCTCCTTCATCTTGTCCTGTGCAAGTTCGGAGAGCGGGTTGTCATGATAATTGTCCGGGTGATATTTTCTTGCGAGGTCGCGGTAAGCTCTCTTTATCTCCTGCTCCGAGGCGCCGGGGGAGACCCCCAGCACCTTGTATGGATCGTTCATGTTCCGATAGCTCCAATTTTTCTTATTCTCCGGCCCCTGAAAGAGTGTGCGCCGGACTCTCTGTATATCCGCTCATATTTTTTTACGGCTTTTTCTGCGCCACTCGCCTTTTAGGATCTTTCTTGAAATAAACGGAAGTCCCTTTGTCAGAATATTGTCGACGATCCCTCTGTACATCCCCAGCTCCAGCCGCCGGGCCTCGTCGGCCGCGAGGTCTGAAGAGAGATCCATGGTGGACAGGAGATATTCTTCCGCCTCTTCGGAAGGCTGCGCGTTCACAACGTTAAACCGGAGCGCTACCGCATTATAGCTGCCGCTGCGCGCATCTTTGGCCAGATCGTCTCTGGCGTCCGCGATATAGACCCATCTGCCGACATGGTAGAGCATCTTTGTAAGGTGCTCTCCGGCCTCTCCTCCGACGCTTTTGCCGGCTGAGGACAGGATGGTGGCGAACGTGTCGGCGGCGGCGTCCAGAACGGGGCTCCGTTCCCGCTCCAGCTCCTCCAGCCGTGAAAGCGAATTTTTTACGTCCCGCCTGAATTCGGGAAAGTCCCTGCCCGCCCGCTTTTCCGCACCATGAAGAAGGAGCAGCGCCAGCCGGCTTGGAAATGACTTAAAAAAGCCCCTGTCGCGCAGGTCGTCCCGAAGCTTTTCGCAGCCCAGGATCACCGCAAAGCCCGCGCATTGTTCGAGCGCTGCACAGGGCGCGCACATCC
>JAAYAR010000186.1 GCA_012719235.1 Clostridiales bacterium | reverse complement strand
CTCATATAGTTGAGACTCGCTCTCGCAGGGGGGACTTGGTCCGCTTAGGTCCCCGTTCAAAGCGGCTTTAATAGTATATGTGCACGCTCCTCCGCTGTCAAGCCTTTTTTACTGTAACCGAACCCTGTAACCGAACCCTGATGGGCGCTGATTTATAGAAAAGAGCCTGTTTTACCGGCAAACCGCTTTGATTCCGTGTTTACACGGCGCCGCAATCGTGGTAACATCAGTTATTACCGTAACCCATCATTGACGTAAATTGTGAAGGTGAAACATGGTCAGGTTTAACACTGCAAAAGAACTTTTTGATTCCTATGGCAGCATGGACGGACAGGACGTGAAGCTTGCCGGGTGGGCGAGGACGACACGCGCATCGAAAAACTTCGGCTTTATCGAGCTTAACGACGGCACCGCGTTCAGGAACGTGCAGATAGTTTTTGATTCCGGTCTGGAAAATTTCGATCAGATATCCGGAACGCCCACAGGTAGTTCGCTGATCGTGGAGGGGACACTTGTTGCGACCCCGGCAGCGCAGCAGTCCTTTGAAGTCCGCGCCGCGAGCATAACGATACACGGCCTGTCGGACAGCTCCTACCCTCTTCAGAAAAAGAGGCACAGTCTGGAGTATCTGCGGACGATCGCCCATCTGCGGCCGCGCACGAATACGTTTTCGGCGGTGTTCAGGGTGAGGTCTCTGATGACGTACGCCATACACAAGTATCTCAACGAAAACGGTTTTGTCTACGTCGCCACGCCTTGTATAACCACGAGCGACTGCGAGGGCGCCGGAGAGACGTTCCGTGTAACTACGCTCGACATCGATAACCCGCCCCGCACCGAGGACGGAAAGGTGGACTACACGAAGGACTTTTTCGGAAGGGAAAGCTTCATGACCGTCAGCGGTCAGCTGAATCTGGAACCGTTTGCCCACGCCTTTCGAAAAGTTTACACCTTCGGGCCGAGCTTCCGCGCCGAAAACTCCAACACTCCCCGCCATGTGGCCGAGTTCTGGCAGGTGGAGCCTGAAATAGCGTTCTGCGACCTGGAAGGCGTTATGGATGTTGCGGAGGAGATGTCAAAATACGTGATATCGTACGTTCTGGAAAACGCCCCGGACGAGATGGCTTTCTTTGACCGGCTGATAGAAAAAGGGGTCATTGAAAAGCTCGAAAAGGTCGTATCGTCCGAGTATGCCAGGGTGCGCTATAATGAAGCGGTCCGGCTGCTGCAGGATTCCGGCGCGAAGTTTGACATATCCCCGGCGTGGGGGGGCGGTATTCAGACCGAGCACGAGCGCTATCTTTGCGAGCACATATTCAAGCGGCCGGTGTTTGTGACCGACTACCCCAAGGAGATAAAAGCTTTCTATATGCGCCAGAACGACGATCAGAAGACCGTGGCGGCGACCGACCTTCTGTTTCCCGGCATCGGGGAAGTGGTAGGGGGCAGCCAGCGCGAAGAGCGATATGAGAAACTTCTGTCTCGGATCGAAGAGATGGGGCTCAACAAAGAGGAGTACTGGTGGTACCTTGATCTGAGAAAATACGGGACATGCATCCACAGCGGCTTTGGCATGGGTACCGAGCGCCTTTTGAGGTTCATTACGGGCATGGATAACATACGAGACGTTATCCCCTACCCGCGCACACCGAGATCCGCGGAGTTTTAGTCCGGCCGGGACGCGGCATCAACGGGCCGAAAAAGTGCCGACAGGGCACAGGATATCTCCCCGCAGAGAAAAACAAACGATAAACGCGCTCCGGCAGCAATTTCTGCCGGGCGCGTTCTGTTTCGTGCGGATGTTGTTCACTGATTCGGCGGCGGAGCAGCTGCGCACCTACCGGTTATCATCAGGGAAGATGCCGTTTTCCACAAGGATGCTCTCAATACTGCGCACGCGGCCGTCCCAGGAACTCTCTTTGCCCCACTCAATACGCTGTTCGCGCAGGGACGGGTCGCTCTCGGCGAGAGCCTCGGCACATTTTTCTTCAAATCCCGAGGCGCTTCTTGATATATATACGGGGCCTTCAAACTCCTGCACCTGCTCCGGCTGCAGAGTTGAGACAATGGGTTTGCCCGTCGCGAGGTACTCGTAGAATTTCAGCGGGCTTACGTCCTTTGAGAGTCTGCTGCGCCGGAACAGGTTCAGACAGACGTCAAACTGGGCGGCGTAGGAGGGCAGCTCCTCGTGCGGCAGCAGGCCGAGAAAATGAACGTTGGGGCATGTCCGCAGCGAATCCGGCACAGCGCCGGGAAGCTCCGAGCCGATGAGTACAAAAGACCATTCGGGCCGCTTTCTTGCCGTCTCCTCCAGCAGGCTGAGATCGATGCAGGGCTGGAGCGTGCCTATAAAGCCGAATATCGGGTGAGGAATGTCCGCCATACGGTCCGGGACGCTCTGCGACAGCTGCGCTTTCGAAAACAGTTCATAGTTCGCACCGTTTGGGACCAGGTAGGTGCGGGGGTTATAGCCTTTCAGAGTGACGTAGAGTCCGGAAGCGGTGGCGAAGACGACGTCCGCAGAGCGCGCGAGGTCTCTTTCCATGCCGTCGACAACCTCGGGCTTTATGAATCCTTTGTACGCGCTGTGCCTGTCCACACAGTCGTACACGATACCGCGGTAGGTGATACAGTCGAGGATATCAGCACTGGTCGGGGAGTAGACCCAGAGCACAGCAGAGTCTATTCTTTCGGCCCTGCACACAGAACGGACAAACCGGGCTATCTTTCGCTGATTCATGCGGTTAATGAAGCGAAAACGGTTGTAAAAGGGCAGGATCGGCGGCAAAGAATAGACTGTTATATTCTCCGCAACTTTCTGCCCTCCTTTGCGGTGGGCTTTCGCCGAATGAGCCGCCGACTTATCCTTGAAACGCGCGATATATGTCACGGGCGGATTAAAATACAGGATACGGGCATCTTTCAATCGCGACATCACCTGCTGTTTCCGCGTCGGGAAAGGGTGCCACGGTGAAGTCGACAGGCAAATTATCTGTTTGAGCATCTGATCAATCCTTTCGGTCGGCTGTGGAACGCCCGGTCACATGCCAAGCAATGCGCGGGCAGCGTCGGTATTGATCTTTTCCAGCTCGACAAGCGCTTTGACGTAGTTGCTGCCGCTGCCGCGCATAATGCAGACGTCCACGGCGTTTTGCAGGAATTCGTCCGTGATCTTTTCGAGCGGGACGTGGAGATCTATACCGATGTAGTCAAGGAAGGAGCTTACCTTGGGGTCATATACGGCTCCGACAAGGGGGATGCCCTGTCCGGCAGCGAATATCAGAGCGTGCAGACGCATGGAGATAAGCATCTTCATGCGCGCCAGGATGCCTATTGTCAGCGCGGGGTTACCCGGGTCTGAAAACAGGCGGCCGGGGGAGGACATACGTGAAAGAACAAGCAAGCTCGGCTCGGTGTCACGGTTCTTGTCAATGGTGATAAATACGCTCTTGAGGCCGTGGACGTTGTAAGCGTAGTCGGCCGCGCGCGCAAAACAGTCCGCCTTTTCCTCAAAACCGGGCCAAGGGCGCAGAGCGAAAGCGATAAAGGGCTCGTCCGTAGGGATGCCGGCCGTGATAAAAGCGCTGTCGACGTCTTCCCGGGGTGCGGGAGCCAGACTGAGCGCGGGATCGACAGCCACCTCTACAGGAGGGCGGGTGACTCCCATTGACTTCAGCTCAAGAGCAGACTGCGGGTCACGCAGAGTGATCCTGTCAACGCACCTGTTCAGGATACTCTTTGCAAGCCGCCGCCCGAACGGAGAGGTCACGGGGCCGACACCGCAGCCGTACATCATCACTCGGCAGCCGCACAGACGGGCAAGCCGGATATTCGCCAGGTAATATACAAGACTTCTTACGCTTGTAACATCCTGAATGAGGGTGCCCCCTCCGCTGATATAGAGCTTTGAGCGGAGCATGGCGCGAAGAAATCCGATGATATTGAACGAATGGACACTATTTGCTTTACAGCGGCGGCGAGTATCTTTAGGATCTTTCGAGAGTATATAGAGAGGGATGTCGCAGTCGATCGAACGCAGTTGAGCGATGACCGCCTCAAGGATCGAGTCATCCCCCGAATTGCCCTGTCCGTACGCGCCGCAGATCGTGACCCCGTCCCGTTTTCCCGCTTTGCGCGCGCTGCGGCGCAGTATTGTCTCATAGATCGAGATCTGAGTGCGTTTCATGGTGTCCAGAGAGAAACTGCGCATGCCCGCCTCGCGCAGCGCTGAACCGAGTCTTACCCGCATGGCTTTGTCTCCGGCCAGCTCGCCCAGAAGACATGCCAGCCTGTCTTTGTCGCCGGGGCGAAACAGGCGCCCTGTCACTCCGTTCTTTATCAGCATGGAGATGCCCCCCACGTCCGATGCAACTGTGGCGCAGCCCATCCTGGCGCCCTCGACAATGCTGTAGGGGAACCCCTCCGAAAGAGAGGTCAGCGCATTGATATCTATAGCGTTATAGAAGCTGTCCGTGTCGTCCAGCCACCCCGCGAAAACGATCTTATCCCCATGGCCGGAAGAGGCGGCCGCCTTTTCAAGCGCCCGGCGCTCCTCGCCGTCCCCCGCTATCAGGAGGCGCAGCGAAGGGTGGTCATCTGCCGCCTTGGCAAATGCGGCTATCAGGGTACCGATATCCTTGATCGGGGATAAACGCGCAGCTATTCCGATGACTGTGCAGTCCGGGTCAATGCCGTATGTGCGAAGGAACTCCCCGCGTGCTTTCAGGGGATGAACGTCATTGTAATCAAGACCGTTACAGACCAGGAAAATATTCTGGGGAGGAAAACCTCTGTCCGTGAGCAGCCGTGCCATATGCTCCGAAACGCAAATGTAGTAGTCGAGTTTCCGAAGCGCGACGGAGTTGATCGTGCCGTACGTCAGTCTCTTTGCAGGCCGGCCCAGATAGTCCAGCTTATAGTCGCTGTGCATCGTCGTGCACACAGGCAGCCTGTACTTCCGGCGCAGCAGAGCCCCGAACATGTTTGCCTTCGAACCGTGGCAGTGAACGATGTCGTATCCTTCCCGCTCTATCAGGGCGCCGAGCCGCCTGAACGTATCAAAAAAGCCCCCGTCAAAAACGGCAACGTTTATTCCGAGAGCCTGCGCCTGAGCAGAGAACTCCCCGGCAGTGAAACAGACGAGCAAAACATCGAGTTCTTTCCCAAGCTCGCGCAGCAAAGTGTGGACGTGTGTCTTCGCGCCGCCCACGTCCCCTCCGCTTATCAGGTGCACGACTTTCATGGACCGCCTCCAAAAAACAATTGCCTAACCGGGCAAGATAAAGTATAGTATAATGCAATAGAAGCCGCGCTTCTATTGCATTATTGCCTTTTTGTCTGCCGCAGCGGCGGCATGGATCGAAGCCAAACGAGTCTGCTGTTTGCAGCTATTATACATTACGGCGGTCTGCTCCGCAACCCGTCATTGAGGGCCGCGGGATCCGGGGGCTGATCTCCCCGGGAAGAGCTGACACCGGGTATAATTGCTGTATGCCGGTATTTATAGCACGCGATTAACGGGAGGGCCGAAGTTTGAAAAAAATCGTCGATGAAAAGGGTAAGCTTTTCGGGATCATCAATGTTGTTGATCTTATTGTACTGCTGGTCATACTTGCCGTAGCGGCTGCGGTCTTATGGAAGCTCTTTGGGAACACCGTCACAAGCGCCATGTCAGGCAAAACGGAATTCACATACGTTGTAAAGTGCACCGAAGTGGACGCTTCGCTCAAGGAGATACTTGAAGAGCAGAAGCTTCCTCAGCAGCTCATGTCTTCCGGTTCATATGTGAACGGCTCTTTGACGAAGGTGGAGTTTGCTCCCCATATGGTGACTGCTCTCCAGCAGGACGGTACTGTCATGACCTACGAGGATGAGGGCACCGTAGACGCATACTTTACGATCACTGCGTCCGTTGACTCCAGAACACTGACCTTCCCTGTCGGGTCGCAGGAGGTCCGCGTCGGAAAAGAGCACATCGTAAAGACCAGATATATAGAGCTGGAGGGTTTCATACTCTCCGTGGATATCGCGGAATAAATGGACAGTATTCTCAATTACAGCTTTATTGTCCGCGCGCTGCGGGCCGTCGCCTCGATCGGCCGGGCCGGCGTAACGAGCAGGGTCTTAAGGGCTGTCGGCACAGCGGTCAGGGAGAGCCTTCCCGGGAGGGCTGTTTTATCACTGCTTGCCTCTGACGCTAAAGTGTCGGAGATGTCTGTAGTCCGGCGGTTCTTTTTGTGGTGCAACGGCGTACTGCATCGTGCGGGACAGGCGTTGGATCCCGCTTGGGAGCGGTGTCTGCCCAGACGGGCCTGGCTCCGTGCGCGCTCCTCCGATCTTGTCTGCGAGAGCGCCGTACTGCATAGAGTATTCTACCCCGGTATGCGGCGGCTGCTGGTGCTGGCTTTCGCGTTATATCTGCCGATCGACTGGGCTCTTCGGGACGTGCTCAGCTGGGGCCTGGTCGCCTCCGCCTGGGACGAGGCTTTTATCCTCGTTACGATCCTGTACCTCCTGGGGCGGCGGATTTTAGGCAGCGAGAGAGTTTTGCCGGTGGTGACCCCCCTCGATGCGGCAATAGCGCTTTTTATAGGTGTCGGCGCTGCTCTGATGTTTGCCGTTTCGCCCCGCTTCGGCATCGCGTTTGAGGGCTACAGGGCCACGGTGCAGAACCTGATCTGGTTTTTCCTGCTCCTGCGCCTGTTTGAGGATAAGCGCGACGCTGTGTTCCTGTACAGGATGATGGTGGTCGTCGGGACTGCGATCGCGCTCCACGGGATCTATCAGTTTATCATAGCAGTTCCGATCCCTTCACACTGGCAGACCTCGACGGAGGTCGCTGTCAGAACAAGGGTCTACTCGATCATCGGGAGCCCGAATATAATGGGGAGTCTCATGGTCATGCTTGCGCCCATGGCGGCGGCGCTGGCGTACGGACCGGGGAGCGTCGGCAGGAAGGCCGCAGCATGGGTCTGCACGTTTCTGATGTGTTTTGCCTGCCTGTTCACATTCTCCCGGGGCGCCTGGCTCGGCATGGGAATAGCGGTCCTGATATTTGCGCTGCTCGTGGACCGGAAGCTCCTTATCCTGCTGGCAGGCGCCGCAGCCGTAGCCATGATGATCCCCGATGTGAACAACCGCATCATGTTTTTATTTACCGAGCAGTTCGCGGAGGCGAGCAAAGTCGGCGGGCGTGCCGCACGCTGGCATATAGGTAAGATACTTCTGCACGAGAACAGCCCGATCCTTGGTTTCGGTCTCGGCCGCTATGGCGGTGCGACGGCGATGAATAATCAGGTCGAGTCCCGCTTCAGCTACTATTACCTCGACAATTATTATATGCGCATACTTGTCGAGATGGGCTACGCGGGGCTTGTCAGCTACCTGATCATGCTGTTGACAAACGTAGTTACCGCCCTTCGGGCGATATTCCGAAGGAGAAAAAACCGTCCGATAGCGGCAATGTGTTCCGGGATGCTCTCCGGAATGGCCGGAGTAATGGCACACTGCCTGTATGAGAACATTTTTGAAGAGCCGTACATGATGGCTTATTTCTGGGGCATGGCAGCCATGGTCGTATTTCTGGGTTTTCTCGATAGGGAAAAGGGACCGGTGGAGTAGACCCGTACGACACGTTCCGATGAGGACCCGGCTTAGTTGCAGCGATTTTATGTTTGGGGAGATAACGATGAAAAGATTGAACCGGGCCATTGCAGCCCTTGCTGTTTTTGCGGCTGTCCTGTTCGTTTTATCCGGCTGCAAAAAAAGTGAAGACAAGATAAAGGTAAAGATGGATGTGCGGGATTACGGCACGATCTACCTTGAGCTGTACCCCGATGAGGCGCCCATAACCGTTGCCAACTTTGTCAAGCTGGCAAACGAACACTTCTATGACGGGCTCACGTTTCACCGGATCATCAGCGGTTTTATGATCCAGGGCGGGGATCCCGAACATAACGGAATGGGCGGCTCGGATGAGAACATCAAAGGGGAGTTCAAACTCAACGGCGTGGAAAATAACATATCCCATATAAGGGGCACTATCTCCATGGGCCGTACACAGTTTGACTATAACAGCGCGTCGTCGCAGTTTTTCATTGTGCATAAGGACTCGACCGGCCTGGACGGACAGTACGCGGCGTTCGGGAGGGTCACGGAAGGGATCGAGGTCGTCGACAAGATCTGCGAGAGCGTACCCGTTGTGGACAACAACGGAACGGTGCTTTTTGAAAACCAGCCTGTCATAACCTCCGTGGAGATTATCGACTGATAACCGGATAAAGGCAGGCATACGGGCATATTATCAAAGTATGATATGCATTTTGCGCTGCCTGCGGTGAAAACCGCTTCGTTCGACCGCTTTTTTACCTCCGGATTGGTACAATGATTTATCATTGCCGTCCGGAGGTTCTACATATGAGAAAAAGGAAGCGCAGGTGGCCGCGCGCCGCAGGAAAGAAGCTTGTTTCGCTTGCCGCTGTAGGAGTCGCCACAGCGGCGATGATGGGAATGCTGCCCCGCTGGGAGGCAAACGGTTTTTTTGTTGAGACAGCTCAGGCATTGACGCAGGAGGGGGATGATTCGGCCCTGCAGCAGGAGGGCGGTGAGCCTGCGGCCGAGACCGATCCCGACAAGCTCGCTCTGCTCAGAGCGTGGGAGGGCATTTTGTTTGATTTTTACCGGGTGAGCCGGGAGGGGACAACAAAGAAGGCGGCCTTTGTCAGAGAGCTTTTGATCCGTCTTGAGTCGCTCTCGGGCTATGACTTTGACGGGTTTGAAGAGACAGACCTCGTTCACGAGTTTTATGCGGCGGCCTCGGCCGCGCAGGATATTCTTGACAGAGCGGCAGCTTTTGAAGAGAGCAGCCGTCTGATGTGCTCCGTATTTGCGGAGCTCGACCGGATAAAGAACGGCGGGGTATTCACGCGCGGCGGTGTCGTCGAATTTGCTGAGCAGGTTCTTCG
>JAAYAR010000185.1 GCA_012719235.1 Clostridiales bacterium | reverse complement strand
CGGCGGCAGGCACCGGGTATCGCAGGATATACGATGAATTGTACGGCTTTTGTCCGTATCCCGGGACAAATAAAACCGCCCAGATGTCTTTTTGTCTCATTATCGGGCCGAAAAAATCAGCCGATCTCCACCATGTAATACTCCAGCAGAATGGAGTCAGGGTACCGGGTGGCGTTCACGATGAAAAGCTTTTCGTTCAGAATGCTCAGCGTGTCATCATATACCTCAAATTCCGGCTTTGTGACGCAGTAGTAGGCCTCCGCGGGTGCAATGCCGCCGGAAAGAACAGTCTGAACATGTTCGGCAGGTACCGTGCGGATGCCGTCATTCTGGATATAGAAGCTCCTGCCGTCATCCAGCCTTACGCCGTAGCGGGCTGAGAGCTCCGCTCTGCCGTTGGGGCGCACGACCTGACTGTCCACCCCGCAGGGAAGGACGGTACCATGCCAGGGCAGGGCAAAACCGTTAAGCTCACCCCCGGTGATGGCAATGAGCTGGCGGCGGCCGACCTTGCTGTCCTGACCGATAAAAGTCGGCGCAGCCACGCTGCAGCGGATCTCAAATGCTTTTTTCAATTTCGGTTCCATATGTTACAGCCTTTCTGTTGCTGCCCGCGGGGCTGCGTGAAAGCCTTTTGCCCCTTTGATTTCTACTCGTCCTAAAAAATCCCGGTGGGATTGAAATACTTCTTGATATTGAAGGTGCCCAGATCGCGGCCGAAAGCGCCGGTTATGTTCAGGCTCAGACCGCTGCGGCTCACGCCGAAGAAGAAGCCGCCGTCATGCAGTATGCGGGGATTAATGACCACAAGGCCCTGCATACCGTTGCAGTTCTCCTCTACCCATTCGAAAATGTATGCGTCTTCGCGGAGCTTGATGTAATAGCAGGGGCTGGACCAGGTAGCGCCGCCGCTGTTGTCGTCGGAGAAGATCGTCCAGCTTGAACTTGCGGGGGAGGAATAAACATGGATTGAGCTCATTTTCTCACTGTAAGTCCAACTGTAGCACTTGCCAACGAGATCATCGGTGAAGTGGTGACGGTGGGCAAAAGGCGGCACGATATCTCCGTATTCCAGAACGCCGAACTTGACCTGAGAACCGATCTCCCATTCACTGTGCCAGTTGCCGATCTGGGCTCGGATGGTGGTGGCGAGGCCGGTGGAAAAATCTATGGCCTGGGTCAGATTAGCATAGTCGGGATCGCCGGTTATCATATGGGAGAAGAAATAGATATCCCTCGCGGGCTCATAGCAGATGTACTTCTCTTCCTGCCATTCGCCTCTGGACTCACGCCAGCGCAGCTTTCGATCGGTGAGTACGTCATATTCGAAAACGGTACCGCCCTTGCCCGTCCAGGGGGCGACAGCGTGCTTTTCGTTATCCAGCCTGATCCTGAACCGCTTGCCCACAAGGAAATCGGAGAAGGGCAGGTTGTTCTTTGAGGCCATGATATTGGGGCCGTCCACCTCAAAGATGCGCTGTGATTCCGCCGCATGCCGTAAGGCCTCTTCGCGGCTCATGGGCGGATCGATATCCATCGGGCGGTAAGCGTAGCGGCTGCCCTTGGCGTTTGAGCGGGCCATTGGTCTCTTCTTGTCGCCAAGGTCGTAGATGTTTTCCAGATGGGCCGCGTCTCCGGTGATCTCCAGCTTTGCGGTATGGGTGGAGTACACGAGACTGTCATCCTCATTGAAGCCGAACTCCATACCGATCGCCCGATTGTCATAAAAATTCAGCACTTCCAGCCACATCTTGCCGCCGAATTCCACTTCCCAGCGGGTGAAGACATAGTACTCATCATCGATGCGGATGTAATCGGAGACGTTGGCCATGGTGATTCCACCCATCTGCCTGCCCAGTTCCACAACGGTGGAGCTGCAGAGGCCGGGAAAGAAAGTCAGGATCTCATAGCCGGTGGAGAAATCCCAGTGGAGGCCGCGGCCTTCCAGCCGGTTAGTGTTGGTGTGCAGCTTCGCGGGCTTCCCGCTGCCGCCGAGATCGGCCCAACCGAAATAGTATTCACGCTGTATCTCGCGAGGGATGTCACGGTAGTACTCGGGGGGTCTCTTACCGAACAGGTCCATGCCCACAGGCACGGTGATGCCGAACCAGGTCTCAAATGCGGTGATCGCACAGGTAATCATGTCCAGAACCACGTGCCAGCCGCGGGAGGTGCCTGGCACCAGATGGGTAAAAAGGACTATTTTGCCGTAGCTGACGGCCGTGTACGGTGCGGTGAAGGTCTCACCGTTTTCGGTAAACTCCAGCGTGTCCGGATCAAGGAACTTGTAATCCAGCTGTTCAGGGGCATGCTCACCTTCCAGCATCGCCTTAAAGGACTTTCCGGCAAGGCAGGAACAGGATTCACCGGCGGCCTTGCGCCCGGCTTCCACCTTCGCGTTGACCTCTTCGGCAGTCATGGGATTGAACTTCGTGAAGAACATGAATTTGATCTCCTGACTTTCATTTGTTTGCAAAAATTATACAACAACGGTACAGCTCGTTCAACGTTTGCTTCTCAATCGGAGTAATCCTGCACGTACGATTTTCCTCGTGTTGCCGATTCTTACTGCAGCTCTTAGGGACGCACGAAATACCGGTGTCCGGTATAATGGTCTGATAGCAGCCTGAGTTCGTGAGTATATTAAAATGGCGGGCTACTTTTCCCAAAAGATGCTCGGGACGGATACGAGCTGTTCTTTGACGCTGTAGGACGGTAGCGTATCGGTCACGTCCACGGGTTCCACAGGTTCTCCGACCGCGCTGAGCATTTCATATTTGCCGGTATTAAATACCAGCCCCACGTCGGTCAGGCGCTCGATATCGATCAGCAGCAGGACGCCGTTGCCTCCGCGGGCATGAGCGGGGTCGTCGCGCAGCATATTCTCCTCAAAGAATACAAACAGCTCCATATTGTCGCTGATGCGGATGTGAAAACACGGCTCCTCCCAGAAGCGGCCGGGGCCCGGTTCATCCTTCATGCGTTCCAGTCGTTTCATGGCCTGGGTATACTGATCCTCGGTCATGCTGTCTTTAATATCCTCGTAGCGTGCCTTTAAAACCTCATATGTGTAGGGCGGCATACGGTAGAATTCCTCCGAGTGGTAAATATGCTGGACGACATAGGCCGGGCTGTAGCGCCACTTGATCTGCCTGCCTACCAGGCGGTCGGTAAACGTATGGCGTTTTTCACTCAGCTTCCGGCCCGGTATCTTCAGCGCGCCGAATACCGGCGTGGCGCTGATGATGCGCGGGATCTCCGGCGCAACGCCCTCCTCCATGACGACCAGCGTGACAAGGTTTTCGGCCAGGTCGATGATCCAGGCGTGGTTTATCTTTCCGCCGTACTGCCGGGGCCGGATGTGTACCAGATAGGTAGTGTCGTCGCCCTTCAGGCACGAATAGGCGTCCCATATGAAAGGCTCGCCCATTTGCGCCCATTGCAGGTTTTCCCCATCCAGAAAGTTCAGCGCGTACTCCTTGCCGTCATCCATTACGGCATGAAAAAACCTGCCGGACAACTCATAATTGCAGGCGATCTTGTATTGACCCAGCCAGCTGAATTTCGGATTCGCTCTCGCCAAATTAATCTCTCCCTCGTCGATATAAATGAATTTTCATCTCAGGCTTCCCGGTATCATCGAGTTCAGCGCTTTGATGCGTATGCCCCATTATATACCAACGGCTTCTTTCGGAACAGTCATTTGATGCGAGGTCCTGTAATAAATTATTATGTGGCGGGCAATTAAACCTGCGCTTCACAGGCAGCGTCAACAGCAATAAAAACGATTGCATTGAGGGCCATATTAATATAATATATTATTAAATAGTGTAGTTTCGAAGAATGACCTTTACTCTGACCGAACACTTTAAAGTATCGAAAACTATCTTCCCCGCTCCGCGAAATAAATCCTGAAAAAGAAAGGAACTGATACTATGGTACCTATCACCGAAGAAGAAAAAAACGGTCCGCTTTATAAGTATTTTATACGGGATATGGCAGAGCCCGATCCCGCAAAATACGCGCAGACCCAGGACCCCGTTGACTTCCCCGAGGAAGAGAGCCCTCTTTATCTTGACAATCTGTTCAACCCCGGCTATATGCCTGTCGAGCTTGGCTACGGCTATCTCCCCGACGGCTGTGCCATTCTTGCCAACCTGACCGAGTTCCCGGGCGCCACCGTTGAGATGTTCGATTTCTGGTTCGCATGGCATCCCATCGAGCCCATGCGCTACAAGATATGGAACCGTGATCAGCACTACTACTGCAAGACCATGAACCCGGAGATCGCCCTCAACAAGTCCCTCTCACTCAGAGAGCGTCTGTGGAACACAACTCATGACATCGAGGAAGACTGCAACATGGGCAAGCAGCCCCTCAAGATCTCGTTCTGCAATCCTGCCGATATCGGCTTCAGCAAGGAAAAGCTTGCGACGTTCGACGGCACGATCGTCTGCTCCTCCGCCGGCAACATGGTCCACTTCTTCCGTCCGACCGCCAACGGCTGCGAGCTCCGCACCCGTTTCTTCTTCGGCTACAAGCTGGAGAACGGCAAGATGGTCAAGGCTTTGCCCCCCGGCATGAAGTTCCCGACCCTCGAGCCCGTAAAGGCTCTTCTGCACCACAACATCAAGGAGTTCACTAATCTGGCTGCCATTCTTCCGGAAGTCTATGCCGAGTTCTATGACGAGTTTGTGAACTGAGTTTCGGCGATAATCACCCGAATCCTCCCGGGCGGGAATCCCCGGTGCGTTTCACCTCCAGGTCTCACGTAACCGTACATGTATCCCCCGATTCAAACGGCTATTTTCATTTACAACACTCAACAACGGAGGGCCCGGCGTGCAAACATGTCGGGCCCTCTTGTTTATGCTCTTTCGGCAATACCTCCGCACCGGACCGGTGTATATGAGATCGATTGTGCTTACACATTAACCGAAGGATCGGTCTTCGTTGTATACAGTCAGGCGCTTCTTTCATGGACGAGGAACATATTTGCCAAAACAGTCTACCTCTTTCTCGCCTGCCCGACCGCTTCT
>JAAYAR010000027.1 GCA_012719235.1 Clostridiales bacterium | reverse complement strand
CTCGTACAGCTTATTGCGGTTGTTCATTGAGAGCGACTGCGTGATCTCGTCAAGCAGCAGAAGGCGGGGCTCGACAGACAGAGCGCGCGCCAGCTCGATTATCTTCCGCGTCTCGATCATCATGCCGTCGGTCAGTTTGTTCAGCGGGACCTTCGGCAGTTCCCACTTTTCAAACACATCCGCGGCGGCCTTGTTCAGAGCCTTCAGACTGACGACGCCGTTTTTCGTGAACTGTCTGGTCCTGCCCAGGAATACGTTCACGCCTGCCGGAAGGCTGCCTATGACGCCCAGCTCCTGCATGACTATTGAGATCCCCAGTTCGTTGGCATCGATGGGGCTCCGGGGGGTGTAGGGCTTTCCGTCGAGCAGGATCTCTCCGGAATCGCTGGGGTATAAGCCGGCGATCTGTGATATAAGTGTGGACTTGCCGGAGCCGTTTTCCCCGATCAGCCCTTTTATCTCACCTTTTTTCACAGAAAAATTCAGATTTTTATTGGCGTGAGTCGGACCGAAATATTTGTTGAGTCCTCTGATCTCAAGCATGTTTTCCTGATTCATTTCACGACCCCCTTGTAGCCTCTCTGGCCGATGATACCGAACCCGATCAGGAAAGCGCCCAGGAAGGCCTCCTGGAGGGTACCCGAAGGCACGCCCATGATCGTCATCAGATTAAAAATAGCAAAGATAATGATTGAGCACAGAGGGACCGCGATGATGATATTGAGCCGTTTCTGCAGCACCTGCGCCAGCAGAACTATCGCCAGAGGCTGAAAAACCATGTTGATGCTCGTCAGACCGGTCTTGACCAACGTCCTGCCCGCGATACTCTGCTGAATGATCGCCGCCAGGCCGATAAACAGCCCGCAGATCAGTCCGACCATCAGAAGCGTTTTTGTTATATTGATACCGAGGGCCTTGGCGACCGCTTTGTTTCCGCCGAGGGCGCGGATGTTCAGGCCGACGGTCGTCTTGTTGTAGATTATGTAGGAGATCACAAACCCGGCGGCGAGTATGATGATGCTCCAGGGGAGCTCGCCGAGGATCCTGAGCCTCTTGTCCATAACCGTATATATCAGAGTCTCGGTCGCTTTATTGACCTTAAAGAATACCGCAACGGCTTCATAGATCATCGCAAGGCTGATACCGGCGATCCATGACGGTATCTTTGTGAATGCGAAGATATTGAAGTTTAGAAATGTCAGCAGGACGCCTACGATGAGACCTCCGAGGATGACACCGGGATAACCCAGAAGGCTGCCGAATATAGCCGTCGCGAATGAGCCGAGGACCAGGATCGCGCCGACGGACAGGTCGGTATATCCGCAGGCGAACAGGAAGCAAAACCCCCAGGCGACGAATGTCGGCCATACGATGTGTGAGATGATGATTACTACGTTTGTCCCGTCGAGGAATTTGCCGCCGGAAATGAAGTTGAAGATCACCGAGATGACGACGATGACCGCAACCAATAACAGAGCAAAGACAGCCTGATTATTATGCTTTTCCTGCGGAGGATTCTGTTTTGATCGTAGTTTCTGCATATTGCGATACCTCTTTTTACAGAGAATGTCTGATAATGCGACACGGAAAGCAGGCTGCTGATTTTGGCTGATCTGTTGTTATTTGCCTTACTTACCCTTTACCCGAAACAGCCCGCCGTGAGGGGCAGGCTGTTTCGGTGATAGTCATATTCGAAAAATTCGCTTAAGTCGATCAATCCACCTCGGGCAGGCCGTGTGCTTTCAGAAGCGCGTTGAGCGAGAGACCGTTTTCGATCAGATCGACGTAGTCCTGATAGGAGACGTCCGGGTTATTGCGCCAGCACAGGTTCTTCAGCGTCTCGTCGGCGATCGGCGATACGCCGTCGGTCCCGAAGATGGAGATATAAGCGTCGACGTTGCTGGCATTTACTTCGAAGGGTTTTGTGAGCAGCTCGGGCGCTTTGCCGTTCTCATCCTTGATGGGATGTCCGTCCAGATAGTTCAGAAGGAGCGTCGGGGCGATGAACGAGGCCAGGAAGAGGCCGTCCGCACCGGCAATAACGGAGCCGTTCTTGATATATTCGGCAGAATGCTTGTCCACGCCGGACATATAGAGGTTGACCTGTTCCGTCATTCCGAGCGCTTCTAGAGCGGAGACCGAAGCGGGGACATAGTCACCGACCATGGCGAACATGCAGTCGGCGTTTTTGTTGGCAGAGAGCATATCCTGAGCCTTTGTGGGAGCTTCGGAAGCGTCTGTGCAGCGGGCTACGCTGAGGACCTTTCCGCCGCCTGCTTCAAAGACCTCCGTGAAGCCCTGGACACGCAGATCCTGTGTGCTGTCGCCGATGTTGCCGCCGATGATAACGGCGTTCCTGCGGCCTGCGTCAAGGGCCATCTGGGCTACGACCCTGCCGTCGCCGATCAGGTCGTTGTCGACGCTGCCCACATAATAGGGGTTAGACTCTGCGAGCTGCGCGCGCACGTCAGCGGCGCCGATAAATGTGAAGAGAACAAAAGGAGTCTTGCCGTTCTGAAGGATCTCTGCCATCCTGGGCAGGTTGGTGACGCCGGCGGCCTGAAGAGCTACGCCGTCAACTCCCGCGGAGACGAAGTTCTGGACGTTCTCGGTCTCTTTGTCGGGTGTGAAGTCGTCGCTTGCCCGCATGATGGTGCAGCCGAAGAGCTCGGCCACATAGGTTGCGTTGTCTCCGAATGCGTCAAGAACGGGGACGCCGGAGCCCCATGTGTTAACGCCTATCTTATATGACTTTGCCGAGGGGGATCCGTTGGGTTCGCTGGTTTTGCCGGGTTCTGCCGGTTTTGTGCCGCAGCTCGTGAGCAGCAGCGAAAAAACCGTAATGATCGCCGTCACGAGGATTATGCTTCGTTTCAGATTCTTCTTCATAGTTTTATTCCCTTTCAAAATTTGTTGAAATCAGCGAAGTATGCTCGAAATATTTGTGATACCTTACATGGTCTCCACTGGTTCTGCGATCGCTTCGGGAAGTGCCAATCTCATATTATACTATTTTTCTAATGACAGTCAAGTGAGATGTTCCGCATATAACCGTCAACATCCGTCAATATTTAGTCTTTCGCCCGCTGACTTCCTCTTTTGATGCCTTGATCGCATCACAGAATCCGTAGATCCCGGGATCGGACGCTTCCGATCATTAAACAGCGGGCAGCAAAGCATCCCGCGCCCGGCTTCTTGCTTAAAACCCGAATGCAAACACATAAAAAGTGTTTCGCATTCGGGTTTATTGGTTGCTCCGTACCCGGGCCGCGCTAAAGGCCGAGGTACGCCTTTTTGACGTAGCTGTTGTCCATCAGGTCGCAGCAGGGGCCTTCGAGGGCGATATGGCCGTTCTCCAGCACGTAAGCGCGGTCGGCTATCTCCATCGACTGCTTGACGTTCTGCTCAACGAGCAGCACCGTGATGCCGTCCTCGCGCAGGGACTGTACGATCCTGAACACTTCCGTCACCATGATCGGCGCAAGGCCGTAGGACAGCTCGTCGAACAGGCAGAGCTTAGGGTTTGACATCAGGCCGCGCGCCATCGCGAGCATCTGCTTTTCGCCGCCGCTCAGCGTGGACGCCATCTGTTTGCTGCGTTCTTTGAGCCTTGGAAACAGCTCGAACATGCGGTCTATCCCGGCTTTTCTCGTCTTCCACATGCTCCTGGGGTACGCGCCCATCTCCAGGTTCTCTCTTATGGACATGTCGGGGAACGTGCGGCCGCCCTCGGGCAGATAGGCTATGCCCATCTCCATGATGCTGTGGACCGGGACACCGTCCAGGGACTTCCCCATAAAGCTCACGTGCCCGGAGGCGGGCTTCACGAGCCCGGTCACCGTGTTGAGCAGCGTCGTCTTCCCGGCGCCGTTGGCGCCCAGCAGGGCGACGATCTCGCCCTCGCCGACGTTCATCGACACGTCCCACAGCGCCTGTACGTTGCCGTAAAAGCAATTGATGTTATTGATCTCAAGCATAGCCATGTCAACTCTCCCCCAAGTAAACTTCGATGACCGTCTTGCTTGCGGCTATCTCCTCCGGCGTCCCCTCGGCTATCTTGGCCCCGTGATGAAGCACGGCTATGCGGTCGCATATGTTCATAATGGCTTTCATTACGTGCTCTATCATGATTATCGTGATGCCCGAATCTCTCGTCTTGGTGATGAGCTCCATGGCCTCGCCGACCTCGGAGGGGTTGAGCCCCGCCATTATCTCGTCGAGCATCAGCAGTTTGGGCCGCGTCGCGAGGGATCTGGCCATCTCGAGCCTTTTCTGGTACGCGAGCGGGATATCCGGCACCATCTTGTCGCGCAGATCGTTCAGGCCGACGAAATCGAGAACCTCGTCGACGGCGCTCATCGCCTGCGCGTAGGACTGCCCCTTCTGACCGAACAGGGCGCCCATCAGGACGTTCTGCCACACGGGCATCCCCGCAAAGTTTTTGGCCGCCTGGAACGACCGGCCCAGGCCGAGCCTGCAGATCCTGTCGGGCTTCATGCCGCTGATCTTTATCCCGTCGAAAATGACCGTGCCGGAATCGATCGGGATAGCGCCAGAGATCATGTTGAAAAATGTGGACTTACCGGCCCCGTTCGGGCCGATGAGGCCGAAAATCTCGCCCTTGTTGACGGAGAGGTCGACGTTTAAAACGGCTTTCAGGCCGCCGAACGACTTGGAAACCCCGGTTGCTTCAAGCATCGACATCATAGGTGCCCCCCAACTTTCTGGATTTTCCTGTTCTCTATAGCTTTCCTGACTCTCTCATAGACGCCGACTATCCCCGTAGGCATGAACAGGATCGACAGTATCATGATGGCGCCGAATATGATCATGTATATCTGCGGTATTTTCGTTATCAGATTGTACTGCAGCGCAGCGAAGACGATGGCGCCGATGATCGGGCCGAGGAACGTGTTCATGCCGCCGAACACGCACATCAGCACCGGCAGGAAAGAGAACATCATGTTGAACGCGCTCGTGGGGTCTATGTGGTTGAGCATCGTAGCCCTGACGGCTCCTACGGTGCCCATCATAAACGCGGTGACGGCGAAGCCCGAGACCTTGTAAGCTGTCGTATTTATGCCGATATGCGCTGCCGCGTCCTCGGATTCACCGATGCCCGTGAGCGCCATTCCGAATCGCGTCTTCCTGACTATGACCACGACGGCCAGCGCGATGACGACCATCACGAGCATTGCGTAGAAGGCCGCGTTCGGGCCGAAGTTGCGCACGTTGAGCCCGCGCTTTCTGACGACCATTATCTCGTACCACGTCATGACGGCTTTGACGAGCTCCACGAGGCAGAACGTGAATATCGTGAAGTACACGCCTCTCAGGCGCAGCGTTATCGAGCCGATTATGACCGCGAGCACAAGGCTCGCCAGGCCGCCCGCCAGCATGAGCACGGGAAGAGGGAAGCGGGTGCTCAGGAACCCCGAGGCATAAAACCCCAGGCCCACGAAGGCGCCGGACGCCAGGGATATATATCCCGCGGGCCCCGAGAACATGTTCCAGCACGAGGCCATCACGATATACATCATTATCGTGGAGGACAGCGTGATCGCGTACGTCGAGCCGAACAGCGGCACGAACGCGAAGAATATTACGATTATGGCGACGATTATGTACTGAAACTCTTTTTTCAGACCTGACCACTTCATCGCCGTCACCTCCCCAGCAGGCCCTTGGGCCTGATCAGCAGCAGAATGATTATCATCAGGTAATACGCGACGGTGACGAGGCTCGTGTCGAAAAAGCTGACTGCCTGCCCGACGAGGCCTATCAGCAGCCCGCCGAGGACGGCCCCCGGTATGCTGCCCATGCCGCCCAGAACGACAACTATCAGGGCTATAACGGTGTTCGTGAGCCCTATCTGGGCCGTCGGCGAGAACGACATGCCTATCAGGATGCCGGCTGCGGCGGCAAGCAGCCCGCCGGTGCCGAAGCATATCGCCATCGTCTTGTTTATCCTTACGCCCATCATGGCGGCCGCCGTGGTGCTCTGGCTCGTCGCCCTGATGGCTTTGCCCAGTCTTGTCTTATTCAGGAAGATGAAGAACGCGATTATGAAAACTATCGCGATGCCGAGGCCGATCAGCCTGTTCACGATGATGGTAGCCCCCAGGATCTTGACCGGGTAGCTGTAAAACTGATAGCTCTTGGACAGTGTGCCCCAGATCTTAAGTCCGATGTTTGCCAGTATGAAATAGAGTCCGAACGACATCAGCATGGCGTTTGATTCGAAAGTGGCCTCATCCTTTGAAAAATTTCTCAGCCACCTGTAGAGAGTCATATTGAGTATAAACCCGACAATAAACGCTGCGGGCAGACAGATCACGAACGTGAGCAGCGGATGGACACCCGCCTTGACCAGCACGCACGACGTCATTGCCGAGAGCATCAGGAATTCGCCGTGCGAGACGTTGAGTATCTTTCCCACTCCGTACTGCAGAGTAAGGCCCATTGAGATAAGCCCGTACACCCCGCCCATTATGATGCCGTAGATCACGATATTCACTACAGTTGACATGCAGATGCTCCTATCTGTAGAAATCGGGATTCTTTAACAAGACAGGCTGTCTTGTACCCCTGTAAAGGCTCAGACAGCCTGTTCCTGCACTTGATACGTGTCGCTTTATTTTGCGGGCCAGGCGGGCTTCGGATAGAGCGGGTCGTGCGTTCTCTTGGGGCCGACGTCGATGACCTCGGCTACGCCGTCAATATACTGGCCAATCATTCCCGCCCAGGAATCGACCGTCAGCTCATGGTTTTCAAACCGCATCGTGCCGAGCGAGGTCTCGATCGCGTTGTTATGCAGGTATTCCGCGATAACGTCGTTGTCGAGCGTGCCTGTCTCCTCAATGGCTATCTGGAGCATCTCCATCGCTCCCCAGTAGCCGGCGGTGCCCCACCACTCGGGTCCCCAGTTGGGGTCGTCTTTGTAATACTCGGCGATCCTCTCGGCAAAATCCTTGAATGCCGGGCCGCTGTTTACGGACCAGGCGCCCTCGAACATCAGGCCGTTGATGGCGTCTCCGCCCGCTTCATCATAGAAAGACTGCTGGCTGCCGCCGGGGCCGACGAGGAACACGTCGGGGTTGTAACCCATCGAGATGGCGGTGCTGATAAGGCTCGAGTTCCAGGGGGGATAGCAGTAAGCAACGAAAGCGTCCGCACCCGACTCCATGGCCTGGGTGATGATCGGGGTCATGTCGGCAAAATCCCAGGGGGCCGCGACGGCTTCAAACTCGAGGTCGTATTTCGGGAATTCTTCCTCGGTCGTTCCCAGATACTCGAGGCCGTGGGCATCCTGCATGTAGGTGATGAACACTTTCTTCACGCCGAGCTCGTTGAATATCTCGGCCATCTTGGGAACCTGGTGTACGGAGAAAGAGGTCGTAAAGAATATGTTCTCGTACTGGTCATAGAGCGGTCTCGTGTCGGTCCCGCCGCCCTCGGCGCCGATCATCAGATAACCGTACTGGTCAAAGATGGGGGCCGCAGCCTGGAGACTCGCTGTGGAGCAGGGCGAGAGCACGAAGTCGACGTTGTCCTGGGTCATGGTCTTGATGAGAAGGTCGGTCATGACGCCGACGTCGGAGGTATCGTCGTAAACTACGAGGTCGATGAGCAGTTTGCGGTTGCCGTACTCCTTGACACGGATGCCGCCCGCCGCGTTGACCTCGTCCACCCACATTCTGTAGACGGGTCCGTAGTTATAATACTCGAATGATACGTTCGCGCCGGAGAGCGGGCGAACAGCGCTGATCTTGATGTGCGTCTTGTTCGGGTCTTTGTCGGGGTATTCGCCGGACTGTGTTTCCGCGGGTTTGCCTGATTCTGCGGGTTTATTTGATTCCGAGGGTTTGCCCGTATCGGTCTTGCCGGCGCAGCCCGAAATAAGGCCGATGACCAGCGTGATCGCCAGCAGCAACGCGATGGACATTCTGGCTAATGATTTTCTTGACATTAATATACCTCCCGTTTTATTTGTTGCATTTAATCGAGTCAGATCGCACGCAAACCGGTTTTTGCATTCCTCCTTATCAGTGCATTGTGTAACACCATGGACTGATACCTGAACGAGCAGGTCATTTAATACTGCGCTGTGTACCGATGATATCGCGCGGGACGGGCAGATTAAAAATTTGACTGTCCGGCGGCTCAAAATAAAATTGCTGGGGGTCGTGTTTGCCGGTGAAAAGAGATGAATTGAATTTTAGATTAAGCCACTCTGAT
This sequence comes from Clostridiales bacterium, assembly GCA_012719235.1. Lineage (GTDB taxonomy): Bacteria > Bacillota > Clostridia > Oscillospirales > Oscillospiraceae > JAAYAR01. Next base: position 610 of record JAAYAR010000027.1, on the reverse strand, counting down.
ATAATAACAAGGAAATTCCTGATTTTCAATGGAAATAAAGCTGCATTTCTTTGACAATTTTTAAATCCTGCCTCTGAATACCAATAAATACCTGGAAAATCATGTCCGGCAGCCCGGAATACTACCGTAAGACTCAAATTGAACGGAGGATTATTATGCGCGGTTTTTTTAAGCGCGCAGCGGTATTTTTGCTGTGCTGTCTGTTCGTGAGGCCCGTGTCCGCAAGCGGGAGGCTGCTGCCGGTATACTGCGTAGCGCGCACGGACAGAAAGATGTCGCTCTCTTTCGACGCGGCCTGGGGCAACGAGGACACTCAGACGCTCATCGACACCCTCGCGAAATACAACGTCCGCGTTACGTTTTTCGTAGTCGGGAACTGGGCGAGAAAATATCCCGAGTCGGTCCGGGCGCTGCACGAAGCGGGACACGAGGTTATGAACCACTCGAACACGCACCCCCATATGACGGCGCTGTCGGACGCCGAGCTGAAAAAAGAGATAACGGAGTGCAACGCTGCCATAAAGAGCGTCACCGGCGTCAGCCCTACGCTGATGCGTGTGCCCTTCGGAGAGTACGACAACAGGGTCATATCCGCCGTGCGGGACCAGGG
>JAAYAR010000184.1 GCA_012719235.1 Clostridiales bacterium | reverse complement strand
GGGGAATAAGGTACTTCTTTGTTGAAAACTCCGATACATGCATAGCTTAAATAATAATTAACTCCTCACCACTAATTTCTAAAATCGTGATGAGGAGTTTCTATTTTAGTTTTCTAATGCCAGAATCTCAGTTCTGTCTTTAAGGTGAATAGTTCATCATTGTCATAAACAGTAAAACAAAGACTGCACTAAAGGTTTTATCCTTCGGTGCAGTCTTTTCTTTCAAGTCTCCGCTTGAAGAGAGTCGGTTAAAATTCACTTGTTTCGTAAATCCCTATGTTGAACTCCCTTTTGAGGCGGGTTTTTTGTGATAAATTTTGGCTCTGTGTCAAGAGTTGGGGTAGAGCAAAAGAATGAAGCGAAAAGGGGAGCAGTGCAAACAATATGATCACACCATACCGGGGCATACGCCTGTACGGCTTTTTGTCCGCATCCCCCTTCAGAAAAGATCGTGTGATGTTCGCCGCCCGGAACGTGTTTCTCCCGGAAGTCGTCGCCGATACACGTCAGCCGCGAGGTGTATTCTGTGAGGCGCCGCCGGGCGGCTGCCTCACCGGTTTTTGAAAGTTTTATATCCAACGCTGTTTGCCTCCGTTTTTCTCCATCTGCCTGTTGGCTTTGGCGATGCCCCTGAACATTTGCTCTTTCCTGTGTATATACGCGTCCTTGTCTTCGGCGTACTGCGCCTCGCGCCTGAGGTTTACATAACTCTCCCACCTCTCGCGCGGCAGCTCGCCGCTCTCGATGGCGGCCCTGACGGCGCAGCCGGGCTCGGCAATGTGGGAGCAGTCGCTGAATCTGCACCGCGAGAAATACCGCTCGACGTCGCCGAAGGAGCCGCCGAGCCCCCGGCTCACGTCCCACATGCCTAGCTCCCGCATGCCGGGGGTGTCGATGACCATGGCGCCGTCTTGAAGCATGACGAGCTGCCTGTGCGTCGTCGTGTGGCGGCCTTTGCTGTCGTCCTCGCGGATACCGTTCACGGTCATTATCCCGCGGCCCGCCAGCGCGTTGACGAGGCTCGACTTGCCTACGCCGGAGGAGCCGAGAAAGACGACCGTCGTGCGGGGCTTAAGAAGACCCTCAACAGCCTCAAGCCCCGCGCCGCTGACCACACTGACCGGAAACACCGCGACGCCGGGGGCGACCCCCTCGACGGCGCTTATATACCCCTCGATATCCCGCGCGAGATCGGATTTTGAGAGTATGATCACGGGCACGGCGCCGGACTGCCAGGCGAGAGTGACGTAGCGCTCTATGCGCCTGAGATTGAAATCCATGTTGAGGGACTGCATGATAAAGACGTAGTCGAAGTTGGCGGCGACCGCCTGCTCGGAAGGCCGCTTCGAAGGGTCCCGCCGGGAGAAGAAGGATCTGCGCCGCAGCGTTTTGACGATGCGGCTGTCGCCGCTGTCGTTGTACTCGATAAGCACGAAGTCCCCGGTAGTGGGGTAGTGTTCGGGGCTGCCCGCGTGGTAGACGCCGGCTTTCAGCCTTCCGAAGGCCGCGCCGCGCTCGCACGCGAGCTCATAGCGCTCTTTGTGGCAGGCGGTGACCCTCGCCGGGATGCGTTGATCTTCGCCCCGGTCCATATCGGGCGGGATATAAAACGACGGGTCGAAACCGTAATCAATAAGGTCCAATTTTATCCTCCGTTACAGTTGAGATTTTTTGAGAGCCGATATAAAAGACCATAAAACATCAACTCCTTTCTCATATCTGGCTACGAAAAAGGGCGCAAAAACACCGCGGCAGGCAGCCCTCATAAGCTGCCGGCCGCGGCTGCGGTCAGGCGCGGGGCGCCAAAACGGCGCTCCGCCGCACACAGTTACGCGTATAGCAGTATTAACGAAAGGTTGCTCATGGCGGCGCAGCGGCGCGGGCAAAGACCGCCCCCGGAGATGCGCCCTCTATTCCGTTTTAAAGCAAAGCCGCCTCACATATGACAGTCATCAAAAACAGCTCCTTTCGTCATCCGGCCGCGCTCCGCCATTCCGGCGCGGCTCTTTTCGTTAATAAGAATAACGGTTTTTTACCGAAAGATCAATCCTCGGCTTGAAATTTGCGGCAAAAAATACCGCGCGGGTCCGGCTGCTCAAAAGCTGAGTGGCGGAGATTGTCAGCGCCCGCGCCGTGATATATAATCGTGATACATTATCTTAAAAACAGGCCGCGGCAGGAAGAAAGGAGCGCAGCATGGCACACCCGAAATACCCGCATCTTATGGAACCTATAACTCTGGCGAACACGGTATTCAGAAACAGGATCTTCGCCTCGCCCACGGGGCCGCAGTTTCTGAACCCGGAGCAGTTGCCGACACCCGAGACGATAGCCTACTACGAGCGCAAAGCCCTGGGAGGAGCGGCGAGCGTTTGCATAGGCGACAGCGTCGTGGACTCCGTCAGGGGCAGGGTGAACTGGAACCATATACCCCTCGACAAAAGGAGCTCGAAGGCCGTGCTGTGCTGTCTGACGGATGCGTTAAGCCGCCACGGGGCGATAGCCTCGACCGAGCTGCAGCACGCGGGCATGTACGCCCGGGACTCCTACAGGCTGGGCAGCCGGATATACGGGCCCGTCGAGTGCGAGTGCAACGGCCTGCCCGTGCTCGCCATGACGGAGGAGATCATTGAGGAGACGATACAGGCCTTCGCGAACGCCGCGGCCTTTGCGAAACAGTGCGGCTTCGGCATGGTCACGATACACGGCGGCCACGGCTGGCTCATAACGCAGTTTTTGTCCCCATACATAAACAAGCGCAAAGACAGGTGGGGAGGCAGCACCGAAAACCGCTGCCGCTTCGCCGTAGCCGTGTGCGACGCCGTGCGAAAAGCCTGTGGTCCGGACTTCCCGATAGAGATGAGGATAAGCGGCTCGGAGTGCTTTGACGGCGGTTACGACATCGCGGAGGGGGTAAAGATAGCCAAGCAGCTGGACGGCCACCTCGACCTGATACACGTATCGGCGGGGCAGTATACGGGTGCGTACGCCATACAGGATATGTTCACCGTCACGCACCCGTCCATGTTCGGCAGCGAGGGGCACAACGTCAGGTTCGCAGCCGAGATAAAAAAACACGTGTCGACCCCTGTGGCGACCGTCGGCGGAATATCAGACCCCGACTTCATGGAGGAGGTCATCGCCTCGGGCAAGGCAGACGTCGTGGAGGCGGCGAGGGGGCTCATCTGCGATCCCGACCTCCCGAACAAGGTGCGCTCGGGGCGCGAGGGCGAGGTGCGCAAATGCATGCGCTGCTTCACCTGCTTCTCGGGCTTCATGAACACAAATCTTCCCAGGTGCGCGATAAACCCCGTGATAGGCAGGGAACTTGAGTTTTCCGTGCAGCCGCTGAGCGCCGATAAAAAAAGAGTCCTCGTAGCGGGGGGCGGCATAGGCGGCATGACGGCCGCGATCACCGCCGCAGACCGCGGCCACGAGGTGATACTGTGCGAAAAGAGCGACAGGCTGGGCGGGGTGCTGCTGTGCGAGCGCGATGTGCCGTTCAAGGAGCGTCTGGGGGACTACATCGCCCAGACGGTGCGCGGCGTGGAAAAGCGCGGCATCAGGGTGCTCCTCGGCACTCCGGCGACGCCGGAGCTTGCAAAAGAGCTCGGGCCGGACGCGATAATAGCGGCCCTCGGCTCGAGGCCCATCGTCCCCCGTATACCAGGCATTGACGGGGAGAACGCGGCGGGCGCCGAGGACATATATAAAGACCCGTCCCGGGCGGGCGGCAGAGCCGTCATAATCGGGGCGGGTCTCGTGGGCGCGGAGCTGGGGATATACCTGGCCATGCTCGGAAAAGAAGTGGAGATAATCGAGCTGGCGGACAAGCTGAACGTCGGGTCAAACAAGCTGCACGGCATAGCCATCGATCAGGAACTGCGCCGCCTCGGCATAAACCTCAGGTTCAATACAAGGGCGGTGCGTATCACACCCTCCGGACTTGTCTGCGAGAGCGGCGGCGAAACGTTCGAGCTCGGCGCCGACAGCGTCATATACGCCGCGGGCCGCGAGCCGCGCCGCGCCGAGGCCGACGCTCTGCGCTATGCGGCACGGGAGTTTTACCAGATCGGCGACTGCCTCGTGCCAGGCGACGTATACGAGGCGAACCGCCTCGCCTTCAACGCCGCAATGGACATAGGAAAACGCCTGTGGCCGTAACGCGGGCGCTCAGTGTATCCTCACTTTGAAGCCGCGCGACCTGAGCATCTCGGCCCGCTCTTCCATCAGGGAGTCCTTCGGCGGCTCCGCGACGAAGATCTTTTCATGCTTCATCAGCCTGTCGTGTTTGGAGATGCCCATCTTGTGGTAGGGCAGAAGCTGCACCAGGTCGACGGCGTCCCTTATATCGCTTAAAAAAGCGGCGTATTTTTCAAAATGTTCCTCGGAGTCGTTCAGCAGGGGGATAACGGGTATCCGTATCCAGAACCTGCCCCCGGCTGCGGCTATCCTGCGGGCGTTTTCGAGTATCAGCTCGTTTTCGACGCCGATCACCTGCTTGTGCAGGGCGCTGTCCATGCACTTGAGGTCGTACAGGAACAGGTCGGTGTAGGGCAGCACGCTCTCGATGATCTCCCATTTGGCGTACCCCGTGGTGTCGACAGCCGTATGTATGCCCTTTTCCTTGCACCGTTTTAGCAGCTCCAGAGTGAAATCGCTCTGCCAGAGGCACTCACCTCCGGAGATAGTGACGCCCCCGCCGGACTCTTCATAGAACGGGCTGTCGCGGTCTATGCGGTGCATAACCTCGTCGACCGTCCTGTCGGTGCCGCACATATAGAGTGCAGTGGCCTTGCACACCCTGGCGCAGGCCCCGCAGTCATCGCACTTTTTCTTGTCCACATCGGGGTAGTACACATCCTCACCCGCCGCGTTCTGTGTGAGTTCGCCGCGGATGATGGCGCCGCGGGGGCAGACGTCCAGGCATTTACCGCAGGCCTCGGTGCCGAGGCAGCGCATGCTCATCCAGTTGAGCTCGGTCTTGAACTCCTGCGACTCCGGGCTGTGGCACCAGGGGCACCTGAGCGGGCAGCCTTTCAGAAATACGGTAGTCCTTATACCGGGTCCGTCCTGCACGCTGAACCCCTGTATGTCGTATGTCTTTCCCGTCAGTACTTTTTCCACGCCCGAATCCTCCGAAATCAATATTTTCGCATATAATTATAGCGTAAGGAAAAAGTTTTTCAACAAGATTCGCACAGCCCGCCCCCGGCGGAAATATCCCCGGGGCATACAAATGTAATTATTGTTGTTGAAACAACATTCGGCGAGTGATATAATTATCTAAATAAGAAAAATCTGCGAGGGGGATGCCTATGTTTTCGTTCGCTCCGGTCTCAGACCGGATAAAGATCTTACGCGAAAAGCGCAACGCGTTCACGGCAGGCAAGAATATGACCATCAACTCGGAGCGCACAAAGATATACACGGATTACTACAAGGCGCATGAGAACGAGTTCCCGATACTCAAGCGAGCGGGCGCCCTCTACACCTGGTGCGCCACAAGGGAGATAAACGTATTCGACGACGACATATTTGTCGGCACTCCGGGACCCGACGAGCGCGCTATAAACCCGTACGTCGACTGGAACTGCAAGTGGATACCCGGCGTCGTCGACGACACGGACGAGAATTTCCGCCTCGCCTGGCAGTCCAACGACGCCCTGTACATGAGCGACAGCCAGAGGGAGATATTCAGGGAGGCCTACGATTTCTGGAAAGACCGCTCGCTGACCGCCATGACGGCGGGCGTGCTGACGGACGACTTCTGGGACGCCGTCGGCAACGGCTGCATACTCAACTGCGGCGACCCCAGAGAGGGCGAGATCACGCGCCTTTCCGGAATGGCGCAGGGGCACTACATAGCGAACTTCGACAGGGTCGTCAACGTGGGCTTCGGAGAGGTCAAAAAACAGGTGCTCAAAAAGCTTGACGAGCAAAGAGGCAAGATATTCAAGGACATGGCGAAGTCGCACGTGTTCTATCATGCGATGCTGCGCGTCTGCGACGGAGCCATGATACTCTCAAAACGTTACGCCGAGGCGTGCCGCAAAAAGGCCGAGACCGCGGAGGGCGAACGGAAGGCCGAGCTGCTGCGCATGGCGGACTCGCTCGACTGGATAATGGAGAACCCCGCCCGCACGTACTGGGAGGGCCTGCAGGCCTGCATCCTGTACCAGCTCATGCTCTCGACGGACGCCCAGCAGCACGGGCAGTCCATGGGCCGCGTCGACAAGTACACGGGACATCTGCTGCAGAAGCAGCTTGACAAGGGGACGATAACGAGCGACGAAGCGCAGCTTTATTCAGACGCTTTCATACTGCGGCTTTGCGACATAATACAGATCCCGCCGCATTTCTTTGACAACAAGCGCATAATTGACCTCCACAAGAGGGGCATGAACCTGTTCTCTTCGATTTACGACGGAATGACGCCTACGGGCGGTATAGCCCTTACTCTCGGCGGGTCGAAGCCCGACGGCTCCGACGACTCAACGCCCGCGACCTATTACCTGCTGCAGACGTTCGGCAGGATGAGGCTGCCCGACCCGACGGTCGCTCTGCGCATACACAAGAACACGCCGGACGAGATCTGGCGGCTCGGCATAGAGTCGAGCAAGCTGAGCGGCGGCATACCCCAGCTCCAGAACGACGAGCTCATAGTCAGGTATTTCCTCGACATGGGCAGGCCGCCCGAGGACGCGTACAACTACGGCATAGTCGGCTGCGTCGAGCCCGCGGGTGTCGGAAACGAGTGGCCGGCCTGCGGCATGACGGGCACGGAGTCCATATGGAACATGGTCGATGTCGTGCAGCTCGTCATAAACGGGGGAGTGAACCCCAGGACGGGCAGGATGGCCCTGCCCTGCAAGAAGCTCTATGAGTACGAAAGCTTTGAAGAGCTCAAAGAGACGTTCGTAAAACAAATGCAGTACGTGCTCGACTGGACGACCTCATACGCCAACATGTTCGAGCTGATGTACTCGACCTTCTTCCCGTGCGTCTCGGCCTCCGTTATGATGGACGGCTGCATAGAAAACGGCCGCGACGTAACAGAGGGCGGCGCGAAATACAACCGCACCGGCCTGACGGCCTGCGGCACAGCCAACGTGGGCGACAGCCTGATGGCGATAAAGAAGCTCTGCTTCGACGACAAGACCGTCTCGCTCAGGGAGATGTACGATGCCCTGCAGGCGAACTGGGAGGGCTACGAGGATCTGAGGCAGACGATAATCAACGAGGTGCCCCACTACGGCAACGACAACGAGGAAGTCGACGCTCTCGCGTCCTGGGCGCTCGGACTGTTTGCCGATATCATGGCAAAGGAGGAAGGGCCGAGGGGCAATTTCTCCGGCGGCACGTTCACGATGACGGCGAACATAATGATGGGCAAGATGCTCGGAGCCACACCGGACGGCAGGAAGGCGGGCGAGCCTATCGCGGACGCCATATCGCCGCGCCAGGGCTTTGATAAGAACGGGCCGACGGCCTACCTGCGCAGCGCCGCGAAGCTGCCGCACAACAGGCTCACAAACGGCGACCAGCTCAACATACGCTTCAGCCCGACCTGCGTCCAGGGGGACGAGGGGGCGGATAAGCTCAGGCGGCTCATCAGCACGTACTTCAAGCTCGGCGGCATGCAGGTGCAGTTCAACGTCGTCAGCACGGACCGCCTGCGCGAGGCGCAGAAGAAACCGCACGAGCATCAGGACCTCGTCGTGCGCATAGCGGGCTTCTCCACCTACTTCGTAAGCCTCAACAAGACGACACAGGACGACTTCATCCTCCGCACGGAGCAATCGTTATAATTTAAACGCTGAAAATACCCCCGGTGCGCCGCGATTTGCGGCAGTTCCGGGGGGATTTTTTATCCTTTTGGCCTCGCTCGGCACGGCGAAGACAACCTGACCGCTCGGAGCCCGGATCCCGGCGCCGGTGTCAGGTATCCGCGGGTCTATAAAGCGCCGGCGCGTCTTATAAAACGAGGGACGGATCGGTAGAGGCAATGTTTAGGAATACATCTGCTACCTGAGGGTCAAACTGCGTTCCGGCTCCCTTCCGTATCTCTTCCAGCGCCGCCTCGTGGGTCAATGCTTTTCTGTATGACCTGTCATGAGTCATCGCGTCATACGCGTCGACCACGGCGATTATACGGGCAAGCAGCGGAATATCGTTACCGCTCAATCCCCTGGGGTACCCGCTCCCGTCCCACCATTCCTGATGGCTCAGGATGCCCTCGGCGATCGGCATAAGCTCCGGGGACGTCATTGCGATCCGGTATCCGATATCCGGATGCCTCTGCATCTCGTTCCATTCGCTTTCGGTCAGTTCCCCGGATTTTGATAATATAAAGTCGCTGACGCCCACTTTTCCGATATCGTGCAGCGTCGCCAGCAGTTCAAGTTTTATCATCTCTTCCGGGGGGAGTTTAAGCGCCACACCGACGGCCTTCGACAATTCCGTCATCCTTTCGGCGTGCTCCTCCGTCTCGTGGCTCTTTTCAAACATTGTCGCTTTTATAGAGGAGACGATAGAGCTGTGAACGCTGCTGTGCTCGAGCAGCTTGCGCTGGTACATGCTCATCTCCGCGGCCTTGCACAGCTTGGGGAAGCTCTCGTCCGGCGACACCTTTGTCGCGTATCCCAGAGCGACGCTGTGCTTGAACAGGCCGTTATCATTCCGGGCGTCGAACTCGTTGAGCGCGCTCAGGATCTGCATAAGCATCGTCTGTGCTGTTTTGTTGTCTGTATTGGGCATAAGGATGGCGAATTCGTCCCCACCGGTCCTGGCAAAGATATCCCCGGGGCGGCAGCAGCCGCTGATTATAGTCGCGCACTCAACGATAAGCCTGTCCCCCGCGGCGTGGCCGAACGCGTCGTTTACAAGTTTCACACCGTTTATATCTCCGACGATAATGGAAAGCGGCAGGTGGTCCGCATTGTCAAGGTTTCTTATTTTTTCCTCGATATATCTTCGGTTATATAATCCCGTAAGATGGTCCCGGTTGCTCAGCCTGACAAGCTCGGCTTCGGCTTCTTTTATTTCGGTGATATCGCTGAAATAGCCGAGATAGCGTTTTTCGGAAAGCTTGACGGCGTTAACGATCCACCATCTTGTCGAGCCGTCCGAATGGATATACCGGAAATCCTCGCGCATACTTTTTCCGCTCCTGACCAGGGAATCAAAGAAGGAGAGCATGGCGTCGAGAGACTCGGGCGCCGTAATGTCCCGGATGGTCATGTTCAGCAGTTGCTCTTTTGTGTAGCCGGTTATAACCGAGGCGGCTCTGTTCGCCTCCAGATATCTCCCGTTTTCATCGATAATGAAGACCGCGCTGGGGGCGTTTTCGATATAGCTGCTGTACTTCTGTTCGCTCTGTCGAAGCTCCTCTTCCGCTTTTCTTTGTTCGGTAATGTCTTTCAGAATAATGTGCGTTTGTTTGAATTTTCCGTCGGCATCATACGCGACCTTTCCCTCGAAATCGATCAACAGCGGCTTGCCGCTCTTATTCTGCATCTCCAGCTCGGTATGAGTTTCCCCCTGCGCTATAAAAAGCGAGAATTGCTCGTTGAATTCATTTATATAAGCCGGTGAAAGGAAGTCCCCGAGCCATCTTCCCAGAACCTCTTTTTTGGCGTACCCCAGCATGTCCAGCCATTTCTGATTGACGTCGATAATATTCCCGTCTATGTCCAGCGACTGATAACCGAGGGGGGCATTATCGAAAAAGGCCCGGAACCGCTCCTCTGACTGCTGCAGCTGGTCTTTTACCTTCTTGAGCTCCAGCTGATGCATGAGTAGGAGGCATAGAAGTATGGTCACGACAGGGTAAATAAGCAGGACCGGGCAGATGATCTTTTTTACGACCTCCAGGTTGTCGGGAGGGGGGAGGATGAGCATGCAGGCCAGCATCACGATATGGACGGTAATACCCATCGCGTAGATGTTCAGCCAGTGCCTCTTTTTGGCTCTCGGATAGAGCCAGCGCCGCCAGGCGCAGCCTATAAGGGCGCTTGTGACAATGACCGCGATACCGGAGAACATGCCGGCTCCGCCAATGCTTATCCTGTAGGCCGCGGCCACGATTACCGTTATAATGGTGGGGATCGGGCCGAATATCAGCGCCGTTACACTGATCAGGATCGACCGTGTATCATACACAACCCCCGGTTTCAGTGTAAAGGGCATCGACATGATGGCAAAACATATTACTGAGATCAGTACACCGGTCAATATCGGCTGCCAGCGGCGATATTTGGGCGGAAGGAAGTAAGTTGTCTCGTAGATAACGGACAAGGCCAGGAGAAGGGCGGCATTGATCAGTAAGTCAACGATTATACTTTGTCCCATGGGTACGCTCCCTCGACAGAATCGTATCTTTCCACCGCAACAGACAGCAGCCGGGTCATGCCGTGTTTTATGAAAACGCGGTTATTTCTATATACTATATAAATAAACGTTATCTGTCGTAATGTAGCGGCTCTCCGAATGATTCGTTTTGACAATACATCATTATACAGTACAGGGAATAAATTGTCATTAAATGAATGTTTGCGAAACTATTAAAATACAATAAAAATCGGGGTTTTTCGATGATGTTCGGTCGGACAGGGCGGCAAAATATGCGGAAAAGCGCAGTAAATATTGCGGGGCGCCGCGATCGGCGGCGTCCCGCTCATCATACGGTCCTGCCCGGGGTACGGTTGAGCCGGGTCACTTGGTTTATCCAAAAAACTGACACAGGTTTATTGCAATACGCTTCGCGGCCCGGACCCGGGGCCGCCCTCCGGGTATGTCACCGGTAGTTGTAGAAGCCGCAGGTGCTCCCCGAGGTCTTGCAGGCGCAGCACGGGCCGCTCTTTGAGAGCCCGAACAGCACGACCCCGGACACCGCTCCGAATATCGCCGCCACGTAGGGCCTGGAGCCGCCGTCGATGAAATACGAATACGCAAGCCCCGCAGCGAGCCCCACCGCTATGTATATCACCGGCTTCAGCCATTTTCTTGATCTTGTTTTGACCATAACGCGCGCCCCCTTTACAGTTCATTTGTAGTAATAATACGCCATATCGGGAGCCGCGTCCGTAACATGGTCACGCTTGAAAGGGAAGTAATGCAACATCATTTCAAAACGTATTTATTCCGGACCATCTATCGGATCGTACCGGTCAAGCTGACGGCAAAGTTCCCCCATATTATGGAAACCAAATAACAAAAGGTCCCGATGCATTGTCTGCATCGGGGCCTTGTCGGTTTTTGCAGCCGTCTCTTTTTCTGCGGGCCGCGCCGCTCGGCGGGCTGAGGCTGCTTCCTGTCAGGCTGAGCGCCCGGTCCTCTTCGGATCCCTATGATAAGGCGGACTGTCGGTGACGGTTTGTTCAACAGGTTCGTTGCCCGCCCGGCAAACCGAACTATACTTCCGTCATGCCAATAGATTCAATATCACACTCAAACTTCTTTTTGAGCTCCTTGAGAGTCTCGGGGTCTTCCAGTTTTTCGGGGAAATTGATCTTCAGTGATTCATAATCCTGAAGGAATGAAAACCAGTGCGTATTCGCATGTACCTGGTAAACTTCCGAATCTTCAAGCGCGACAACGCTGT
>JAAYAR010000183.1 GCA_012719235.1 Clostridiales bacterium | reverse complement strand
CTCTCCAGTATCGCTCTGACGATCAGAGGGTCCATACCGTTTTTGCACGACAGGATCTCCTCCGATGCCGCTCTTATCTTCTCCGGGTCGCCCACAGCCTGCGCGCATCGCTCTTTCTCCGCCTCAAGCTCGGCGGCGCACCTCATCGCGGCGTCAAGCCGCCTGTTGAGATCCTCGTTCCTGAGTGCGAATTCTTCCGTACTGACGGCCCCCTCGACGGCCAGCCCGAGCAGGCGGTCCTTTTTTTTGCCGAGCATCGCTATCTCCGATCTCAGCCGGTCGATCCTGCGCCTGTGTTCATCCCGGTCCGGAGCGGACGCGATCATATCGAGCAGTATATCTATGGTCCGTCCCCTGTCGGGGAGCAGGTCCGGGAATATCTGCGAGAGCACCTCGTCGAGCCAGGCTGTGCGCAGGTGCGGCATCGAGCAGCCCGCTCGGCCGCGCCTGCGGTACTCGCTGCACTGCCAGAGCTCCGTATCGCCGCTCCCTGATGCAGCGAGCTGTCTGTGGAAAGTCGCGCCGTGCTCCGAGCAGATGATCTTGCCGCTGTAAGCGTAGCGGTTGTGGAAACAGGCCCCGCGCGCATTCGAGAGCGACTCGGCGCTCCGCGCGGCGTACGCGGCGTTCGCGCGCTCCCAGAGCTCTTCGGTGACTATCGGGGGGATATCGGGGTCGGGGTAGGTGACCCACTCGCTTTTTTCGAGCGGCACGCTCTTTTTGCTCCTGTAATCGATCGACCGGGTCTTGCGCCCGCAATACCAGCCCTTGTATTTCGGGTTTCGGAGTATATTCCTTATCGTCGAGGCGCTGAACTCTCCGCCCGTGCGGCTCGTACAGCCCATGTCGCTCAAATGCTGCGATATGCGCCTTATACCCATGCCGCCGTCCGCGCACAGCTCGAAAATGAGGCGCACGATCCGGGCTTCCTCCTCGTTTACGGAGAGTTTGCCCCCGCTCTTGTCGTAGCCCCAGATGTTGTCGCTTCCGAGGACGCGGCCTCTCCCGATGGATTGCCCGAAGCCGAATTTCAGCCTCTCCGAGAGCTTCCGGACCTCGTCCTGGGCCACCCCGGCCATGACGACCAGCCTGAACTCGCTGTCGGGGTCGAGAGTGTTTATGTTGTCGCTCTGGAAGTAGACTCCCACGTTGTGTTCGAGAAGCTCCTGAGTGTACTTTATGCTGTCGAGAGTGCTGCGCGAAAAGCGGGATATCTCCTTCGTTATGATGAAGTCAAACAGGCCGGCTTTGGCGTGCTCCACCATGAGGTTAAAGCTGTCCCTGTTTTTTGTGCTCGTGCCCGAGATCCCCTCGTCTATATAACCTTCGACATATGTCCAGTTCGGTCTGCTCCGTATAAGCTCCGTGTAGTAGCTCACCTGGTTTTCAAGGCTGCTCTGCTGCTCGTACTTGTCTGTCGAGACTCTCGCGTAAAACGTGACGCGGAGCTCAAGATCGAAGATCGAGCGCCCGAGCCTCATCTGTTCGCGAACAGCGCGGATATCCAGTCTTCAGCCTCCCCCTTTCATCGACGGGCTGACCGCAGCCGGCGCAGTCCGCCGGCCGGGCCGCGGTTCTCCAACGCTCCCCCCGTATAGGGGCTCCGGGAAGTCCGGGAGGGGAGCGGGCCGCCGCGTGACGCTGTTTTGAGCTAATTGCGGCGGAGCGCGTTTTGATAAAATGCGCTCTTTTACGCTGTCGTACGTATGTTTCCCGATCAGTTCCCGCTCATAGATCCCGGTCAGAAGCGCTTCCAGGAGTCCGCTCAGCATACTGTCCATTGACGACACCTCCCCGGTATAGGTATGATACTTTACGGAAAAAAATGTCGCCCCTATAGCGTTAAAAGAACATTCGTTCATTGACAACAGGAACTTTGACAGGCAAAACGGGAGGCGGATCATCCGCCTCCCGCAAAATGTTCTGGTTGAATACGGCGTCAGCCCCGCCTGTTCGCGACGACGGCGAAAGCCTCGTCCGCTATTGAGACAGTCTCGGCAATATCCCCGTCCGAAAGAGCGTAGTTCAGGAAGTGGTTGTGGTGGTTCGTGAAGAACACGCCGCGCTTTACGCACTCCGCGATCCACTCCTGGTGCAGCATCAGCGTATCGTCGTCGGCGATGCGAAGATAGAACAGAGCGGGCTCGCCCGAGACGTGCAGGTCGAAACCGTGCTTTTTGCCCGCGGCGATGAGGCCCTCCTTCAGCTTCAGCCCCTTTTCCAGAAGGAGCCTGGGCAGATCGAGCTCGCGCATCTTCGTGATGCAGGCAATTCCCGCCGCGAACGGTACGGCCGAGAGCCAGTAGCTGCCCGTGTAAGTCATACCCGAGACCGTGCTCTTCAGGAAGTCCTTCCCGCACAGAGCGGATACGTTGTAACCGTTGGCGATAGCCTTGCAGAAGCAGATCAGGTCCGCCTCAAAGCCGTAGTAGTGGTCGCTCCCCGCAAGATCGAGCCGGAACCCCGCGCGCACGTCGTCAATCACCAGCACTATGCCGTTATCGGTGCAGAGCTTGCGTATTTTTTTCCAGAAACCTTCGGCGGGCAGCTCGTTGTCTTTGAAATTTCCGTGCATATAGGGCTGGGAGATCACGGCCGCTATCTGGCCGGGGTTCTCCGCAATGGCCTGTTCAAAGGCGGAAACGTCGTTCCATGGGATGTAGATGTTGTTTGCTACGTCCTCTTCGATTATGCCCGGGTAATCGATCTTCTGCGTCCAGGGGGATACACCGTGGTAGTAGCCCTTGAAAAAGACGATCTTTTTTCTCCGGGTGTAAGCTCTGGCGGCCATTATCGACAGCGTCGTGACGTCGTTCCCGTTTTTCGCAAAGAACGCCCAGTCGGCGGACGCGACGGTATCTACGAGCAGTTCCGCGAACTCTATCATCTTCGTTGAGGGGGCGGTCACGCAATCGCCCTTTTTGCGCTGGGCGGCAGCCGCGGCGTCAACGTCGGGGTCGTTGTAGCCGAGCACGTTGGGCCCGTATGCGCACATATAGTCGATGAAGCGGTTGCCGTCGACATCCCAGAAATAGGTGCCCTCGGCGCGTTCGGAGAACAGGGGGAACGCTTCGACAGGGATATAGCAGCCCTCCGCGGGGCCCTGATGACCGTATATGCCCGAGGGTATCACAGCCGCGGCTCTTGCGAAATATTCGCGGCTTTTCGGATATTCGTAAATCTTGTGCATTTTATTATTCTCCTTAGGCGAGATACAAGGCCACGCGGTCGAGTATGCGGCTTATATTGTCCACCTGGGGCACGAGTCCGCCGATGCGGAGGAGCCCGGTGCCGACGCAGGCAACGGCGTTGACCTTGCCGTCGAACAGCTGCCGGGCCAGTTTCATATCGGCAAAAGTCATATAGGACGTGAAGCTGTCGGGTTCCTCGTGGATCGCCGTCAGGCGGTGGTTTTCTGCCTTCAGGCCTGCCGAGACGTCGCTGCCTATGGACAACTTCGCAATGCCGTCGTCAATATATGAGGCGCTCTGCCGCCCGACCGCGTCCTCGTTGCCGATCTGGGCGATCGCCTCGATGATGACATGGAACATAAGCGTGGTGCTGATGCGGAAGAAATCCTCGTCGTCGAGCGCCTCCGGTTCGGGGCGCAGATACTTTGTGAGGATATCCGTGAGTTTTGTGAAGCGCTTCATAAGAAATCCGATCTTTGTGAAGCCCTTAGACGGAAAGGGCGTGACGGTCCCGTCGACCATTCCGTTGAAGCGCTCGCACGACCCGAACGGCAGTCTGATCGTACAGTCGCTCGCGCCCCGTTCGATGGAAGCTTTCCCGTTGTTGAAGCGCAGCGTCCCCGAAGGGCCGTTTTTTACCGCGAAGCCGATGGAGATGTTTGAGTCCGCTATGAGAGCCTGCGCTTCTTTATCGAGCTCGCACAGCCGAGTGACGGTGCCGAGGACAGCAAACATATTTATGAACGCTTTCGCGCGGTTATCTATCATACGTATACTCCTTAGAGGTCTTCTTTTCAAAAAGCGTGCGGATGGATTGTGACCGGACCATAAAAAAACGCATACAAATTATAGTCTCATCGGGAATATAAGTCAACACCGCCGGCCGGCCAATCGACACACAAAAAGTCCTTGAAAACGACACGCGGCTTCCTTTCGCTGCGGAAGATAAAGAAATACTACGCACAGACCGGTGAACAGGACGACCTTATATCGATCGGTACGATCGGGCTCATCAAGGGTATATCCTCTTTTGACTCCGGCAAGGGAGCGCGGCTCTCCACATACGCCGCCCGGTGCATAGAAAACGAGATACTTATGTATTTCAGGGGCCGCCGCAAACAGAGCCAGGAGATATCCCTTTCGGAGACGATTGAGGGGGATCAGGACGGGAACAGCCTCTCTCTCATGGACGTGGTGAGCGTGGACGACACCATGCTTGATGACATCAGCGCCGGCGATATGCAGGCGCTGCTGCACCACTATATTGAAAAGGTACTTGACGAGAGGGAACAGAAGATAGTCATCCTGAGATACGGGCTGAGCGGCAACGCGCAGCTGACGCAGCGGGAGACAGCGGAAATATGCGGCATCTCCCGGTCGTACGTGAGCAGGATCGAAAAAAAAGCGCTCGAGAAGCTGCGCGGCTGCTTCGAGGAAAACAGTGTCTAGCCCGTTAAGCCCCCGCGAGCTAAGAGCGAACGGGGGCGGCGGCCTGCGAAAACGCGTTTTGCGGCAGATCTGAGCGTAACGCGAAATAAAGGGGGCGCGCAGAAAGACCGGGTGCCCGGGAACGGGGCTTTAAGTCCTCAGCCAAAGTCCGGAGGGCCCGCTTTTCGCGCTGACGAACCCGCTGTCGTGATCGAGCTCCGGCGCCTTTTTCGATCTTATCTCCATTCTGAAGTCAGCTCCGCCGGGATCCGCTTTGCGTACGGTCAGAACAAACTCGGCGCTGCCCGAAATGACCGGTATGCCGTGGCTGCGCTTTTCCGCAAACCCTCTCCCGTGTATGACGAGATTATCCGCGCATCGATCCGGGCACCGGAGCCTGACGTTGTATCCCGAAGCATTCATACGCAGACGCGTTTCGCCGTTGACCGCGGAGTACCGGACCGACCTGTCTTTTGCGCAGCCGAAGCAAAACACAAAAGCGTGAAGGACCGCCGGACAGTCGAAAAATTCGTCGCAGGGATTCGAAACGCACCCTTTGGCTCCTCCGGTCAGGCAGCAGCCGCAATCCTTTACCGTAGTGTCGGAGCATGTCGGGGGCGCACAGGTCGTCGTATGCGAGGAGGTAGTGGTGCTGGTCGACGTCGTCGTGGTGGTGGAGCTGGTGCAGGGAAGGATCTCTTTGATGTTGTCCAGTTTGAACTGGAGCAGCATCTGGAGTTTGATCATATTTTTGATCGCTTCGTCCACGCTTTTGTTTATCTTAAGAACATCACCCGGCGTGCGGCCCCCTTGTCCGCAGCCCGGATGACAGCCGTCCGGATGACAGCGATCACCCGTTACACACGCGATCTTGCTCACCTCGGCGTCCATCAGCCTGGACAGGCTCATCTCCTCCATGGCTATCGAGGTGAGCAGCAGATTGACGGCATCCTCAAACGTGATATTTATGTACGGATCAATGTCCGGAATATTCGGAAAAGACATCTTTCTCCCTCATTCAAAGCTTTTTCGGGGCCCATTCGATTTTCGGTATGCTCCCTTACCACTATATTTCGGCATGCGCCGTGTTGCTACAGGAACGCACCGGCACACACAACCGAAACACGCGAAATATAATGTAACGTAGATACACCGCTGAGCCGCGCTCGCCCCATATGCCCGGTCATCGCGCGGGCCGCGTGGCGGTGAGCAAAATCGGCTAAATACTCGAAAGGGGTATTATAATCAATGTCATTTCCGAATATTCCGGTCGTGGACGCGACAGTCAGCATATCCGTTGAAGACTCGGTCAATCTTCTGCTGGCTTCGATAGCCTTTGAAGAGCTGGCGCTGTCCCACATCATCAACGCCGAGGCAGAGAAGATCCAATCTGTTCTTGGGACACTCTTCCCGGATCAGGAGCCGCCCGAGACGCCGCCGACAGTAGGTGATCTTCTCGAGATAGACCGGTCGGTCGAGCGGACACTGAGAAACGTTCTAAAGAACCAGATGCTGCTCCAGTTCAAACTGGAAGACACGCTCTCGATCACCACGACGAGCACCTCGACTACGTCGTCAACGACAACAGAGATCGCGTGATCGGTAATTACCGATCACGCCGGGCGGGGCAGTCAGGGCCTGATCGCCCGCCCGGCATCAAACAGATATCAAAAAGACTCTGTATGACAGTAAGAACGATTTTCGTCACTCATAGAAAGGATTCAGCACTATGTCATTTCCGAATATACCCGTCGTAGACGCGGCGGTCAGCATAACTTCCGACGATTCCGCGAGCCTGTTGCTCGCGTCTATTGCATTTGAAGAGCTTGGGCTGGCTCATATCGTCAACGCCGAAGCCGAAAAGATCCAGTTTGTCCTGGGGACGCTTTTCCCGGATCAGGCACCTCCCGAGACACCGCCGACGGTCGGTGACCTACTTGAGATCAACCGGTCGGTCGAGCGGACACTCAGAAGCGTCCTCAAGAATCAGATGCTTCTCCAGTTCAAGCTTGAGGACACTCTGAGCGTCCCGACATCGACCACTACAACAACAACTACAACCACGACTACGACTACCAGCACGTCCACAACGTCGTCTACGACGACCGAGGAGCCGATAGAAGCGGGGTCGGCCTGGTCTCAGGGCACCCATTTCGGCCAGTCGGCAATCGCCCAGTATACGAACCTTGAAAGCGACGAAAACGAAAAGACCGTCGCCTTCGTACTGGGCGCTGCCGAGATCGACATCGGTACCGTCGAAATACGGCGCCTTGGGGACACCCTGCTCGTCACGCTGACGACAGATACGCCCTTTGTCATGCTGGAGGCGCAACTGTACGTTGACGACACCCCGCCGACAAACAGCGCCCCGGGGCAGCTGGGCCACACCTTCGATCCCGGATTTTTCTTCACGACCCACACGTTTGTCGTCGATATCACCGAATTTGCGGGAGAGGAACTGTTTATAGCCGCGCACGCGAGGATCTTTGTGGCGGCATAATACGGCCAGACAGATCAGAATGCGGGATTGTTAAACAGTCCCGCATTCTCAATTTTCCAGCAGCGGCTGCAGCTGATTGTACCAGACCCAGCCGGGGCTGAATTTCTGCCTGGCTGTTGTCTTCGCGAAAAGGACGGGATTATCCCGCATCCGGTCAACGATCATCAGCGCATTCTCCTCAAGGTAGGCT
>JAAYAR010000026.1 GCA_012719235.1 Clostridiales bacterium | reverse complement strand
TGGAGCGACTGGCTGCTTACGATGGGCATCAAGGTTTAGCGAGAACCGCATTTGAACCGGCCGCGCCCGCGCCGGAAAGCACAGGAACCGAAATTGAAAAATCCTCCGGCCCGGGATGCGTCGGGCTCGCTTCGACAGAGGGCCCCGACGGCCGCGGAGTCTGCGGATACGTTCATTTTACCCGGGCCGGGAGATATTCACCGCTTCCGTATTCACCGCTTCAATAGAGCAATTCCGTGCGACGGCCTGAGGCCGCCGTACTCTTTATGCTGAAACGGCAGCATGAATTCCCCTGCTCCGGACCGAGCCGATAACCGGAGGAGTTCAGGATAAAACTCCCCGCTTTGTTCCGGCATCGAAAGAAAACTTATGTTTCCCCGCCGTTGTCTGATTTGACCAAATTATCCGTCTTTGCACGCTCTTGTATCGGGAAGAATAACATATTGACAAAATATTCATTCTGAATTATCCTCATTGGAGAATAATGTTTCCGAGCTGTGAAGCCTACGGCGCCGCTATGGTTCGCAGCCTGACTTTCCTGTTGAAAGTCGACGAGTTATGCCGGAAACCGGCATAGCTTTCCATGTTTGAGAAGGAGACATGCTTGAAGGCCCTCCCCGGGTCTATCCGTTTGCGTATGTGCGGGCGAGCTGTCACTTTACGACAGCCCGCTTTTTGTTTCGGCAGGGCTGCGCTGTACGATCCCTGCGCGCCGGTGCGGACAGCCGCGCCTAAAAAAGCGGCACAAGACGTACCTCCGGTATTGCGCACTTCGGCGGGAATAAGACAAACGGCCGCATCGCGGAACGCGGCAGCGATAATCTGCACGGAGCCGGGGCAAAGACCGGTTCGGGAGAGGTTCATGAAAAAGATTGAAACGAAACGGCCCTATCGCATTATCATTATCATCCTGTTCGCCGTGCTTCTGGCGGCGGTCATCGGCTCCATCGCGCTGGGGCGTTATCCGATCCGACTTAAGGAGACGCTCGGCATCCTCGGCTCAAAGGTTTTCGAAATTAAGCCGTTCTGGTCGGCCACGCAGGAATCGCTGCTGCTCAATCACCGCCTGCCCAGGATCATAGTCGCCTGTCTGGTCGGCTGCTGTTTGTCCGCAGCCGGAGCTTCATACCAGGGCGTGTTTCAGAACCCTATGGCGGCCCCGGACATCCTGGGAGCATCCTCGGGAGCCGCTTTCGGCGCCGCTCTGGCGATATTGCTTGATCTTGGCGGAGTGATGACCGTTATCTTCGCGTTCTGCTGCAGCATTCTGGTCGTCCTGCTTGTGATATATACCGGCAGCCGCGCAAAAGGCAAGCGGGTGCTGGGGCTCATATTGTCAGGCATAATGATAAGCTCGCTCGTCTCGTCAGGCACTTCTTTCATCAAACTCGTGGCTGACCCGGAGGACCAGCTCCCGGCGATAACGTACTGGCTCATGGGCAGCCTTAACGGAACTTCCCCGCGCGACGTCGCGTTTGCCTTTTTCCCCATGTTTGCAGGCCTTATTCCGCTTCTGCTTCTGCGCTGGCGAATCAATATTCTGACGCTAGGCGACGAAGAGGCGGCGACTATGGGAGTAAACGCGAAGCGCCTGAGAATGGCGGTGATCATATGCGCCACCCTCGTCACGGCGGCGAGCGTTTCCGTCAGCGGCATGATCGGCTGGGTCGGACTCGTGATCCCGCACATATCCCGTCGGCTCACAGGCAACAACTACAAACATCTTTTGCCGGCCTCAATGCTTTTCGGCGCGATCTTCCTGCTGCTGGTCGACGACGTATCGCGCAATCTCCTGACTACGGAGATCCCCATAGGCATCCTCACCTCGCTCATCGGCGCACCGTTTTTCATCTATCTGATCTCAAAGGACGGAGAACAGCTATGAGTTTGAAAGCAGACGGTCTCTCCTTCGCGTACGGGGCGCGAAAAGTTCTGAAATCTGTATCATTTTCGGCTGAATACGGTGAATTTATCTCCGTTCTCGGGCCGAACGGCGCCGGCAAAAGCACGCTGTTCCGCTGTATGCTCGGACTGCTGACTCCTGCGGGCGGGGATACGTTCATAGACGGCAAAAGCGTTTCCCGTCTTACCGCGCAGCAGCTCGCCGGGAGCATTGCGTATATCCCCCAGTCCCATAAACCCGTGTTCAATTATTCCGTATTCGACATGGTACTCATGGGTACAGCCGCGCAGCTCGGCAAGTTCTCTTCCCCCGGCGCAGCGCAGAAGCGGCATGCGGAGGAGGCGCTGGAGCAGCTCGGTATATGCAGCCTGCGGGATCGCGGATACCGCGCCATCAGCGGCGGCGAACGCCAACTGGTACTTATCGCGCGAGCGATCGCCCAGAAGGCAAAGATACTGGTGATGGATGAGCCGTCCTCCAGCCTTGATTTCGGCAACAGAATAAAAGTCATGCAGATTATCAAAGACCTGACCGGCAGCGGCTATACGGTCGTGCAGTCGACCCACGACCCCGATCAGGCATATACCTATTCCGATAAAATCCTCGCGCTCTACGACGGGGCGGTAGCAGCCTGGGGAACGCCCCAAAATACGGTATGTGATTCTCTTATATCCCGCCTTTACGGTGTGGACGTGGAGATTTGCAGTTTGCACGGAGACAGTGTAAGAGTATGTATTCCCACGAAATAAGGTAAAAAGGAGAAAACCATGATGAAAAAACCGATAGCCCTGCTGCTCATGCTTGCCGCGGTTTTCAGCCTTGCGGCTTGCTCATCCGCCGCAAACCGGTCTGAAACCAATACGCCCTCTCCCTCCGCGAGCGCTTCTGCCGCAGCCGAAACGCCCACCCCCGCTCCGAGCGCTCCCGCAGAAACGAATACGCCCGCTCCCCAGGAGACGCCGGCGGGTTCCCGCATGTATACGGACGACTGCGGCCGTCAAGTCGAGATCCCCGCCGTCATCAGCCGGTTTGTTCCTTCGGGATCGATGGCGCAGATAGTCCTGTTTGCCATCGCGCCCGAGATGTTCGTCGGCTTTGCCGCCGAATGGGACGACGCGGCGAAAGGCATGATTCCGGATCAATACTTCGATCTCCCCTATTTCGGTCAGCTGTACGGCACCGCGGATCTGAACGTCGAGGAGCTGGCCAAGTCCGAGCCGCAGCTGATCATAGACGTAGGCGAGGCAAAAAAATCGATCGTTGAAGACATGGATATGCTGCAGACACAGACCACGATCCCGGCAATACATATCGACGCGTCGCTGGCTACAATGCCCGATGCTTTCCGCAAACTCGGCGAACTTCTCGGGAAAGAAGAAAAAGGCGAAGAGCTGGCGCAATTCTGCGAGAAGACATACAGCCGCACGCTGAAGATCATGGATAACGTTGGTGAGAAAAACAAGGTCAAAGCCCTCTATATAACAGGGGAGCAAGGGCTCAACGTTCTGGCAAAGACCTCTTTCCACGCGGAGCTCATCGATATGCTCGTCGACAATCTTGCTGTTGTCGAAAACCCCTCCGGTAAGGGCTCGGGCAACGAGGTCACGATGGATCAGCTCCTTATATGGAACCCCGACTTTATAATTTTCGCTCCTCAGAGTATCTACTCCACAGTCGGCGAAACGGAAACCTGGAATTCCATGAAAGCCATATCAGAAGGCAAATATGTCGAAACTCCCTCAGTTCCGCACAACTGGATGGGCTCACCTCCCTCTGTCCAGCGATATCTCGGTATGATCTGGCTGCCGGTCGTGCTGTACCCCGAATACTGCGATTACGACGTAAAGGCCGAGATTCTGGAATACTACAGGCTGTTCTACGGCTGTGAGCTCAGCGACGCGCAGTATGAGGCGCTCACCGCCAACGCATTCATCGACTGATGCACGCATTGATCGTCGGCGCTGTTGGCGTGGGCAAGAGCACGCTGATCAGCAAGGTGCTGAAGGAACTTAACTGCTCCGCCGCGGGCTTTCTGACAAAGAAAGAAGATTCCCTCGCCGATCCGGCGAAAGGAAGCCCCTTATATTTCTACGAAGTCGGCGCTCACGGCGAGCCGGTACGAAAACACCTGTTCGGTTACTGCAAGGACAAGGTCCCGCTTACTTTTCCCGAAGCGTTTGACGCGGCCGCGGGATACGTCGGATCGATCTGCGGCGGGGACGTTATCGTGATGGACGAGATCGGCACCATGGAGGCCGTCTCCCCCCGCTTCCGTTCAGCGGTTTTGAGCATACTGGACGGCAGCGTCCCCGTGATCGCCGCGGTCAAAGACAAAGACGCGCCCTTTCCGGAAGCGGTGCGTTCGCACCCGAACTGCCGCTGCTTCACCGTGAACACGGAAAACCGCGACAGGCTGTTTGAGCAGGTCCTGGCTTTTATGAAGGAGCAGCTGGCAGGAGGATAGCACGGTCGCAAAGGACCGCACGAAGGGTTTGATATACTCCCTTCGTGCGGTCTTTGATTGCGGCTTTATTAATGCTTTACGGTACGTTCGACCCGGTCATGCCTGTTTTTAATCCGCAAGCTGGTCCGGGAAAAAGTCCTCAATGGGGATGCTGTAGTCCGGCGGGCCGACCGCGCTGCCGTCCGCGAGGACGGATATCGTATCGGGATCCAGCACCCCGCGGCTGTCCAGCCCGGCTTTTACCTGAAGGCTGAAGTTCCCCTGCTGCTCGACGCCCTCGTCACTCCCGATGTCCCAGCCTTTGCCCAGATGGTACATCGTCCAGAAGAACGTCGCCGTGCACTCGCCGCTTTGCACCGTCTCCTCGTAGTTCGTGATCTCGTAGTGCAGGCCGTCGTAATAGGGCGAGTAGACCTCGGTAAACAGCGCGGTCAGATAGGACTCGATCTGCTCCCTTATCGCCGGTACCTCCGCCGTCTCCTGACCGGGCTCCGTCCCCTGATCCGTTTCAGCGGCGTCCCCGGCGCTCTCCTCAAGTTCGTCTGACCAGTTCACGTTGCCCGAGTTGTCGACTATCGTCCACTTGCCGCTCCGGGTATCCCGCGTCAGGTAGAAGTACTGGACGACGTCGCCGTCGCTCCTCGTCGTCAGAGTGTGGTCGTATTCCGCGTAGTATTCGGCTTTCACGACGATAAAGTTATCTTTAAGATACTCGTCGCTCCATCCCCGCCGCTCGGCTATCACGCCGCTGATGAACCTCTCCACCACGCGCTCCGTCTCCGCCTCGTCGACTTCAACGCTCTTTACTTCGATGCTTATCGTGTAGTCCTTGCCCGCCTGGTTCTCGAGGGCCGAACGCACGGTCTCCACAGGGTCCTTTGCCGGACGCTGTATCCACAGGTCGCCGCCGGTCGCGACGTAGTAGGTGAACGCGCACAGCAGCAGCGCGGCGGCGACCACGGCCGCTATAAACGCGGGCTTTCTCAGCAGCGTCACGATCTTTGCTCTCCGGGTCAGAACGCCCGAAGGACACGCCTCCGTGACGAATCTATCCGAAATATTTCCTATTGAATATATCAGTTTTTCGTTATTCACAGCACTACTCCCTCCCTTTCAAAATATGCTCTGAGTTCGTTTCTTATCCGGAACAGCGCGGATTTGATCCTGCTCTCGCTCATGCCCGACTGCTCCGCCATCTCCTTGATCGGCATCAGATACCAGTACCGCTGCACGAACAAGACCCGCTTCTCCTTCGGCAGCCCCTCCAGGAACCTGTCGAGCTGCCGCGCCAGTTCTTTTTCATCTATCTCCTGCTCGACCCCATTAGGCGACGGGAGCACTTCGTCCAGCTCGTGAATCGCCACCCCGGCCTGAGAGCGCCCGCGTTTTTCGGCGTTGTACTGCCTGAATCTGTCCAGCGAGAGATTGCGCGTGATCCTGCCCAGAAAAGCCGCCAGGCAGTCCGGACGTTTCGGCGGCATTGCGTTCCATGCGTGCAGATATGTATCGTTGACGCACTCGTCGGCGTCTTCGTTGTTATGCAGTATGTTATACGAAACGGAATGACAGTACCGGGAATACTTTTTCGCCGTCTCGCCTATGGCGGCCTCGGAGCGCTCCCAATACAGATCTACGATCTTGCTGTCTTCCACGTTATTCACCTCCCGTCACCCTCTGTTGAAAGGCCTTCCACCCATATACACGATAAAAATCATATTTCGTTGCGCGTGTGTATGAATTTTGCGGAAAATATGTTATAAATTATAGCATACGCCGATCTCGGGCCAAAACCGGCGTTAGCCGCGATCGCTTAGGAAAGGCAGGTACTATTTATCATGAAAAAATCAGGGGGCAAGACAGTCCGGAACATCATTCTCACGATCGTGTTCGCGCTGCTGTATTTCTATTTCAAGCTGCCCGCCATAAACTTTAAACACCCCGGCTTCTACGGATTTTTTGTCGTCGTGATGCTGTTTTACTGCGCTCTGACGATATACACGGGGAAGATGCTCAGGGAGTCCGTATCCGGCGCCGACCTGTGGTACAAGATCAAAAAAAAGTGCGGCGTACCGCTCGCGATAGCCTGCGCACTGATCGTTATCCAGATAATCGGCGGCATAATCGGCTCCCCCATCATCAGAGCGTCCGCCTACAGCAAGCTCCTCCCGATGGAGCGGGGCACTTTTGCCGAGGACATCGCCGAGATATCTTTTGACAAGATCCCGATGCTGGACTCCACCTCTGCCGATACGCTCGCAAACCGCAAGCTGGGCGAGCTGAGCGACCTCGTCAGCCAGTTCAACGTGGACCCCTCCTCCGTGCAGATCAACTTCCGCGACAAACCCGTCCGCGTGACATACCTTCATTACGGTGACTTCTTCAAATGGCTGAACAACTCTCCGAAGGGCATTCCCGCCTATATGGTCATCGACATGGTGACACAGGAGGTGACCGTTCCGCGCCTTGAGAAAGGGATGCGCTACTCCCCCTCCGAGTACTTCTTCCGCGACGTGGACAGGTACCTCAGATTCAAATACCCGACGTATATATTCTCCGACACGAACCTGGAGCTGAACGAGGAGGGCGAGCCGTACTGGGTCGCCTCCGTCATGACCAAGCGGATCGGCCTGTTCGGCGGCAAGGACATCGAAGGCGCCGTGCTGCTCAACGCCGTCACCGGAGAGAGCACGTATCTTGACGTAAAGGACATCCCCGCCTGGGTCGACAGGGTCTACGACGCGGATCTTATAATCGAGCAGTACGACTACTACGGCCGCTACCACAACGGCTTTTTTAACTCCCTCTTCGGCCAGCGCGGCGTGACGGTGACGACGGACGGGTACAACTACCTCGCCCTGGACGACGACGTGTGGATGTACACGGGCGTCACCTCCGTGGGCGGCGACGAATCTAACATAGGCTTCATACTCGTCAACCAGCGCACAAAGGAAGCGAAATACTACGCCATCGCGGGGGCCGAGGAATACTCGGCAATGAATTCCGCGGAGGGGGCGGTGCAGCAGTACCGCTACAGCGCGACTTTCCCCCTGCTGCTGAACATCTCCGGCCAGCCCACCTATTTTATGGCGCTCAAGGATTCCTCCCAGCTCGTCAAGATGTACGCCATGGTCAACGTGCAGCAGTACCAGATAACGGCGACAGGCACCACGGTCGCCGCCTGCAAAGAGAACTATCTGGCAAGCCTGTACAACGCGGGCCTCATAAAGCCGGAGGATACCGGGACATCCGAAACCCCCGACTCCCTGACCGTGACGGGCGAGATCGCCGAGATACGCTCCGCCGTGCGCGCAGGCAGCACCGTGTTCTATATAAGGCTCGAGGGCGACGACTTCTACTACCTCATCTCAGTGGAGGACAGCGAGCTCGCCGCCGTGCTAAACGAGGGCGACAAGGTCACGCTCGTCTCCTCAGCCACTGAGGGCGAGCTGCGCGAGGCAGTGTCGGTGGTGCGCGCGCCCTGAAGACCGGAGCAAAACAGACCAAAAAGGGCGCGTTGCAAAACGAGCCTCGAAAAAACAACGAATCGGTCAGCCCGAAAGGGTTGGCCGATTCATTGTTTTGCGTTAAAGGGGAAGGCAGTACCTCATCCGAGCGGCCCTCAGTCAGCTTAATATCCCTTTTGAATCGCTCAGTCGAAGACCACGGCCACTTTGCCGCAGCGGCCTTCGGCCATGAGGGCGTAAGCTTCGGAAACGTTGTCCAGCGTGAACCGGTGCGTTACGAGGTCCTCCGGGTGTATGCCCCAGCGGACGAGCTTCTCGGTCAGCTCCTCCATCTTCCATATGCTCGTCACCCAGGACCCGTATATCGTCTTCTGATCATGGAGTATATCCGGGCTCGGTTCGAACTCGACAGTGCCGCCCTCGCCGATAAAGACGATCTTACCCCATTTTCTTGCGGCCCGAATCGCCAATTGGCGTCCGAGCGTATTGCCGGAGCAGTCGACCGCCCGCTCGACGCCGAACCCTCCGGTGATCTCCATAATGCTGCCCGGCGTATCCGGGCCCGACACGAACACGTTATCGGCAAGCTTTTTCTCAAGCGCTAGGCTGCAGCGCTCCCGCACGGTGTCGACACCGATGAGCTTCTGCGC
>JAAYAR010000182.1 GCA_012719235.1 Clostridiales bacterium | reverse complement strand
GAAGACAAACACCTTCTTGAGATCAGGGATCTGCACGTCAGCTTCCCGATGGGCCGCGAAACCGTGCGCGCCGTCAACGGCGTGAGCCTGACGCTTGAAAAAGGCGAGTCCCTGGGCGTCGTAGGAGAATCGGGCTGCGGAAAGAGCGTTACGTTTTCTGCAGTTATGAGGCTTCTCAGCTCCCCTCCCGCCGTCATAAACGGCGAGATACTGCTGAACGGCCGCGACATCATGAAACTCACCGAAAAGCAGATGCAGAAAGTTCGCGGCAAAGAAATATCCATGATATTTCAGGAACCGATGAGGAGCCTTAACCCCGTCATGCTCATCGGGAAGCAGATCACGGAAGCGCTGCTGCTGCACGAGAACATGACCCGCGCCGAAGCCTCGGAGCGCGCTCTCGACCTGCTCAGGTTCGTAGAGATACCCGACGCCGGCAGCCGCCTCAACAGTTATCCGCACCAGCTCTCGGGCGGCCTGCGCCAGAGAGTAATGATCGCCATCGCCCTCGCGTGCAACCCGCAGATACTTCTGGCGGACGAGCCTACAACGGCGCTCGACGTTACGATACAGGCACAGATCCTTGATCTGCTCAAACGCCTCCAGGCCGAAGCCGGCATGAGCATCGTCATGATAACCCACGACCTCGGCGTCGTAGCCGATATTGTGGATAAAGTGGCCGTCTTCTACGCAGGCTCCGTCGTCGAGCAAGCGGACAGGGAGACGATATTCGGCGATCCCAAACACCCTTACACTTCGGGGCTCCTCAAGTGTATACCTACGCTCGGCACGAGCGCAAAACGGCTGCCCGTCATTGAGGGGAATATCCCGAATCCCTCCGACCTGCCAGAGGGCTGCGCGTTCCGCACTCGGTGCCGCTATGCCACCGATCTGTGCAGGGCGGAAAAACCGCCGCAGGTCGAGTGCGGGCCAGGCCACTATTGCATGTGCCATTACGCGGGGCAAATAGAAAACCTGATATAACAATAAGATAAACGGGAGGTCAACAAATGATCTGCAAATATCCCCACCTTTTCAGCCCGCTGAGATTCGGAAACCTTGTCAGTAAAAACCGAATATTCTCCGCTCCGATGGGCGCTTCTTCCGGGGCCGACGGGTTCATGACCCCTGAAGGGATCCTGAATTTCGAGGAACTGGCCCGCGGCGGCGTCGGCCTGGTGTGTATCGGAGAGACGCTCGTCCACAGGAAAACCGGCAACAACCACGGAAACGTTCTCCGTCTTGACGACCCGGGCGTGCTGCCCGGTCTGCGCAAGTGCACGGACGGCATCCACAGGCAGGGCGCTCTCGCTTCCATAGAGCTCATACACCCCGGCCGCAGGGCCGACCCGAAATACAGCCCGGACGGGAAGGTCTACGGCCCCAGCGCGGGAATGGGCCATTACGGCGACGGCGAGCACTATGTCACGGAGATGGACGAGGAACTGATATCGACTGTCGTAGAGGCCTTCGGCGACGCCGCGGAGATGGCGATGCTGGGCGGCTGCGACATGGTGACCGTGCAGGCGGCCCACGGCTGGCTGTTCAGCCAGTTCCTGTCCCCAAACACAAACAAGCGCACCGACAGATTCGGCGGCTCCATCGAAAACCGCGCCCGGCTGCACGTCATGGTGGCGGAGAACATACGCAAAAAATGCGGAGACGGCGTTGCCATCGATTTTCGCCTTAGCGGCAGCGATTTCATGGAAAACAGCGCCACCCTTGAGGACGTCGTTCAGGCGGCGAAGCTGCTTGACGGCAAGGTGGACATGCTCCACATCTCGGCGGCCACTTTCGACGATAAGCGCGCGAGCATCCGCATGTTCCCCTGCATGTTCTACGATCGGGGCTGCAACGCTTTCCTCGCCGAAGAGATAAAAAAACACGTGAGCGTCCCCGTAGTCACCGTCGGCGCTTTCGGCGAGCCCGCCCAGATGGAGCGCATGATCGCCGAGGGGAGAGTGGACGCGATTGCCCTCGGCAGGCAGCTTCTGGCCGACCGCATGATGCCCGAAAAAGCGCGCTGCGGCAGAGAAGACGATATAATGTTGTGTACGCGCTGCAACGAGTGTATGAGCCTTAACTTCGTCCCCTACGTCAAGTACCCGCTCGGCCACGCCCACTGCGCGGTCAACCCCATG
The DNA here is from genome assembly GCA_012719235.1 of Clostridiales bacterium. Classification (GTDB taxonomy): domain Bacteria; phylum Bacillota; class Clostridia; order Oscillospirales; family Oscillospiraceae; genus JAAYAR01. The sequence continues at coordinate 4,716 of JAAYAR010000182.1, read as the reverse complement.
ATGGGCCTCAACGACAGGACGTTCAACCCCGTCGTGCGCAGGGGGCACCAGAGAGTGCTCGTCGTGGGTGCGGGACCTGCCGGAATGGAGGCAGCGCTGGGCGCCGCCGAATGCGGTCACGACGTGATCCTCGCGGAGAAGACAGACAGTTTCGGAGGCACCCTGAAGGCGGCGTGGCACCCGGAGTTCAAGAAGGACATAAAGAGCTTTGTCGACGTGCTCGGCCGCCGCATAATGAAAATGAAGAACATCAGGGTCGAGTTCAATACCGAGGTCACACCGGACTATATCCGGGCCCTCGCTCCCGACTCGGTCATCATCGCCATCGGCGCGAAGCCCGTTGTTCCGGATATACCCGGCGCTGACGGCGAAAACGTCATCCTCTCAACTCAGATACACGAGAAGGAACTGGGCCGCAAAGTCGTGTTCATCGGCGGCGGCATGGTCGGCTGCGAGGAGGGGATAAACGCCGCCAAATATGGTGGCAGGGATGTCACGATTATCGAGATGACCGACACCATTGCCAGAGGGGCTCCCTACGTGCATTACATCTCGATACTCAGCGAAATTGAAAAGCTCGACAATCTCCGGGTGCTCAAGCAGACGAAATGCGTGGCCGTTCGGGACGGCGGAGTCGTCGTCGAGGGCCCGGACGGAAAAGAGGAGTTTATTGAGGCCGACACCGTCGTGATGTCGGCGGGTATGAGACCCCTCAGCGACGAGGCGTGGAGCCTGTACGGTATCGGGGGGCAGTCGATGATCGTCGGGGACTGCAAAAAGCCCGCCCGCATGAACGAGGCCGTAACGGACGGATACTTCGCCGGCTTCAACCTGCAGAAACTGGACGAGTATTGATTTTCGCCGTCGAAATATCCTGCTTTCTGGACAGTCTGTCAAAAGGCCCGCGTTCATAACCGAACGCGGGTCTTTCGACTTATTTTTAGTAAGGCGGGTTTTATATCGCGTTTTGCAGGCATGTCACGGGTATCACCGGCGCGGGCGAGTCCGGGTGGTCCCCAAGCAGCTTTTCCATCCAGACCATGTCGTACCATCTTCCGAATTTATACCCGCATTTCGTGAAGTGCGCGACCTTTGAATACCCCATATGCCGATGAAACGCTTCGCTTGAATTGTCAAGACGGGCGTCCTTTACGGGGGTGTGCGCGATGCAGGCGTTGAGATTCAGTATGTTCTGTTTCCTCAGGATGTCCTCGAGAGCGAGATACAGCGCTCTGCCTATGCCTCTGCCCCTGCAGTCCCGCCGAAGATATATGGTCGTTTCGACAGCCCAGTCGTAGGCCGCGCGCCCGACGAATGCCGAAGCGTACGAGTACCCGACGATCCGTCCGCCCTCCAGCGCGACGAGATACGGGTATTTTTTCAGCGTATTCCCGATCCTGCGCGCCATCTCTTCGGCGGACGGCACTTCATATTCGAAAGAGATCGCCGTCTCAGTGACATACGGGGCGAAGATCTCACGTATCTCCCCGGCGTCCGCCGCCGACGCCATCCTGATCTCTGTCTTTTCGTACATCTCTGTCCCTCTGTTAGTTAACATAATATTTATTGTCTATTGTCTTTCGTTTTGACGGCTCCGTATTGCCCGACAGAAGCAGCGAGATCTACCGCACATGCTCTCATGTGAAAAACTGTGCAAAAATGCCGCCGGGATACCCGTGTCTTTCGGCGGCTAATCTTTGCGGCAGATTCCGGACATTCATGCCCTGACGGGATCACAAGATCCTAATACCTCCTGAGCCTCGCTCCCTTGGCGTAATTCACTCTTCCGACAAAGAATTCCTCCTCATTCTCCCGCGGAGTCAGACCGATGGCGCGCAGGCCGGCCCTCATCGCTTCTCTCTGGTAATCATAGAGCCTGCCCGCCGGAGGCCTCAGCAGGCCGCCGTTTCCGCCGTTGCACCAGTGAGTATATTTGTCCGCGTATGCCGACACGATCCCCGTTTCGGCATAATTGACATGCGAATAAGCGGACCACGAGAACGCGGAGTTGCCCTCGCTCTGCCAATAGAGCTTAAATGCCTCGTCGTAATCGCCTCTCACGAGAGCGTTGAACAGCTTCACGTTTCGCTGGTCCTCGGGGGTCTGTGTCGAGTAGAAAGGCGCGGCGCCTGCCCATTGCTGTCCGAACTTTGTCACCGTTACAAACCAGTTGCACGGTGTCGGGTCGGCCACAAGCACCATGTCGCCAATACGGTGAAAGAACTCGAGCGTGAACGTCAGCGGCACACTGCCCGTAATTTTCGCCGCGACCACGTTCTCGATCTCCGCGATGCGCGGAAGCAGATCCATCGGCCATCCGCTGGGATGAAAACGCTTCGCTTTCAGCCGCCCCGGGTAGAACTGTATCGCCAGATCCGTCGAGTCGCACATGTACTTGTAGTTGCGGTAGATCTCCTCTTCCGACTCGGGATCGTACGCCACGGGGTGTCCCAGCAGGGCGAGGGTGCCTCCCGTTTTCTCGTGGTGCTTCATGATGTCTATGTTCTGCTCGACAGATTCGAGGATCGCCGTGACGGAGGTGAACGCTCTCCCCTTCGCCTCGTCATTGACAATGCTGACGAACCTTTTGCGCTCTTCCTGTGTCATGCTGCACACTTCGCCCGCGATAAGGATGGAGACCATCCCGTTAGCTATGATATGGTTTACGTCCCACCTGATACCGTCTTCGTCGAGCTCAGAGAGATCCGGTGTGAATGACGGGAATATGGGGGCTTCGAGCCCTTTGAAATTCTCTCTTGCCCAGAGCTTTGCTTCGGGTTTTGCAAATTGCGGAGCCATCTGTTAACCTCCTGTCCGGCTTTAGCCGCTGTCAGGACAGCGGAAAGCACCTGCGCTCTCCGCTGTCCCGATAATCAGATATTTATCTGCCGTATTTTGTAAGTGTCGCTCCCCGTATGACTTTGTTCATAAAGGGCCTGGGCTCTTCGACATCTTCGGCGTTGGGCCCTGTCGAGCCGGCGATCGCCTGGAATATGATGGTATTTCCGGCGCCGGTGCCCGATATCATGACCATCACGTTTGCCGGGTCACTGAACGGCTCTCTGTGCAATCCGGGTTTTACGTCGTCCTTAGTGAAACTGTACATCGCCTTGCCCTTGCCGGCGGTCGCTTCTTCCACCTCGAGCTTGAGCTGTTCGCGCTGTTCCCCGGTCATCTTATCCCAGTCGAGAGCGTTCTCGTCGTACAGATACCGCACGAACGATTGTTTCGTGAATCCCTCCAGTGCGAGCTGCCGGGCGAAAGAGGGGTGCAGCACCAGCATATGGCGGTAATCCACGGCCTTTTCCGGCATGCCCCACATCGCCCTCCAGGAGAACGCGTTGCGCACCAGGCCTAACCTTTGTTCGTATGTATCGTCGTTTGTCACCTCTGCCGGACCGCGGACGACTGCGTTGATCTCGCAGGCAGTTACAATGCTCTCGTCGGGGCCGAAGCCGTTCTGTTCCGCCCAGGACTCCCACGGGTTTTCGTCCTGATTCTCGGCAATGACGTAGTTCGCGTAGGCCGCAGGCTGTCCCGGGCCGCCGGGCGAGGAGTAGATCGTCATATCGCGCCAGCCGATGTTTATCATGCACATCAACACCGACCTGCCGATAGTGCTGTTGATCCTGTGACCGGGCGCTAGATAGCCTATCTTATTGTTGATGCCCAGTTCCTTGATTATGGGCCCGCTGATGAAGAAAGCCGGCAGTATCTCGTTGACGATGTGGAACTGGTTGAAGTTTTTCGCCGTTATCGTCTCGATCATAGCGATTATTACAGGCAGGTACTCCGGCTTTGCCCCTGCCATTACGGCGCTGATGGCGATCTTCTCGACGGTCGCGATCCCTCTTTTCGGGTACATTATTCCGATGACCCTGTCCCGCTCGTAGCTCGTCCCCGTCAGCATCCATTCGACCGCCTCCTTAGTCGGGGGTACTACCGGAAGGCCGTCCGAGAGCGCGTTATCCGCGCAGTACTGAAAGAACTTCTCGTATGCTTCCGTGTAGGTCTCACCCTCAAAGGTTTTCGGGGAATAGTCATACGGCATATCGTATGAGCGTTTCTCCTCCTCCGTAAGGGGGGTCGTCAGCGCTTTGACTATGTCGTCAAACGCCGCTCTGACCACAGGCTCCATAAGCTCGCGGTTTCTTTTTGCGGCGCAGAAATCCGTTGCTGGGACCGTGACGAGCCGCGCGGCGGGCATACCGTTCAGGTCGGCCAGCGCCCTCTTTGAGCGCAGCAGCACTTCCGAGCAGATCGACACGCCGGGCTTTCCCGCTCTTTCCATGTAGACCCCGACGTCCCTTCTCCCCTGGGTGATAGCGTCCTTAACTCCCTCGACCCAGGCATCGCACGAGGCTGCTATCTCGTCGGCGTTGACCACCGCGTTCGGCGCGCCGAACGAGGGGAAGCGTACGCACTTCAGGGTCGGGTAGGCGCTCGTGAGCATCTGCTCGAGGATATCAAAAAATATCAGTGATCCGAGCAGAGGGCGGCTCTCCGCCCCACCATAGAGCCCCAGCAGTGCGATCGTCTTTCCGTTTAGATCCGTCAGACGCGGGTTGCTCAGCCCTTCCCTTCCCGGGTCGACGAGGACCCCCCTGGGTTCCATGATTTCGATCTTCACACGATTTGTCGGCGTTTGTATATTATCCACTTTTATACCTCCAAAGTAATGTGTTTAATACCGGACGGCTGCCGGGGTGCCGGGCG
>JAAYAR010000181.1 GCA_012719235.1 Clostridiales bacterium | reverse complement strand
GCGGAGCAGCAGCGTCCGACGGCCAGCAGATTGTCAACACCTATCGGCAGCAGCGAGCGATAGGGGATATCGCAATAGTCTCTGGGATCGGGCCGCACCTCCATGCCCTCGGGCTCGCCGAAGGGGTGCATCTCCGCAGGACAGCCTTTTTGCAGCTTGACCGCGCTGCCGGTGGGGTTCTTCATGTGGATGTGGCGCTGGAAAACGAGCTTGCTGTTTGTGGGATGATGGGTGTCCAGCATCTCGGGGAACCGGGCAATACCGTCTTCGAATTTCGTACCGCACGCGACGTCGGCCGCCTTGAGCATGTACTCTCCGAAGATGCGGCGGCTGTCGCGGACGCCGGGCAGAGAACCGACGCCTATGAAGCGCACGTTCTCGAAGCCGGGCACGCACTCTTTGAGGAACTTATGGAAGCCCTGCATCAGCTGATGCTGCTCGATGACCTGACGGCTGATGTCCTCGACATCGGTGTTGCGGCAGAAGTAGCTGTGGAACGAGAAGGTGACAAAGTCCGCGTTGTCGGCAGTCGTGTGGGGCAGGCGGATCCGGAAGAAACCGCTCCAGGGGTTGCAGACGTGGCGCACCAGCTTGCCCTCCTGTATCCACTGCTCCTCAAGGTCGTATACCAGCGGCCGGGGATCCTTAACGCCCTTTGCGAGCTGCTCCGCCTTGTACGCCGCTTCGGCCTCGGCATATTTGACGAGATTCGCGTTTGCCCAGCGGGAGCCGAGTGTGGTAGACATATTGAGCCCGGCAAAGTCGGCGCCGCCCACTTCGTAGGGCACTCCGGCCATTACGGACAGATCCGCGTCGCCGGTGCTGTCGATGAACATTTTCGCGGACACGCTCATAACGCCGCCCTTCGTATGGAAGAACGCCTTTTTTATGTTCTTTCCGTCCATCTCGACGTCGATACAGGTGGCATCGTACAGAATGCGGGCTCCGGCCTGCATTACCATGTTCTCAAGAACGAATTTGCCGTATTCGGGCTCGAACGTGGGGTTGCGGTAGTAGTCGTCATGCGGGTTCGTGCGCTCCAGCTGTCCGACCTGCTCAAGGCGCTGGGCGAACTCGAGGCTGAGACCTTCGATGCCGCCGGCGATCTGGGGGACGTAGCCGTTTGTGGCGAGGCCGCCCAGGGACACGCCCTTCTCGATCAATATTACGTGGAGTCCCCGCCGCGCAGCGCAGATCGCGGCAGCGCAGCCTCCGACGCCGCCTCCGACAACTGCAAGATCGCAAAACATTTCTTTTTTCACCGATTGCATAAGCTACCTCCGTATTCTTGATGTGTGGTTACTTTTTTATAGGACTCTCCGACACGGGAAAGTAACGGTATTCAGCCGCGTGGGCCAGTTTATGGGGTGGGCATCCCGACCCATTATATTACACATAAGGCGGCAGGACAACAACAAAAGTGCCCGCGATCACCGAAAGCTGTGACAGCGGGCATTTTTGACGGTGCAGCCGTTAGTTTCATACAATGCTCCGCATACCCGGAGCGCGGCGCGGCCCGGCATCCGGAATTCCGCCGCGGGCCGATCGGGGGCAATACGCTATCTGTGCACGTCAAGCCTTTCAATCGCCCCGGACTTTAAGGATCTGAGCCTCGATCTTTCGCGGAAATAGTCGATCGTCAGCGCGGCGATCAGGAGGGCGCCGGTCGCGACAGTCTGATAATACGTACCCAGGCCGATGATTATGAGCCCGTTTTTGAAGCAGGTGAGCAGCATAACGCCGATAAAAGCGCTTGACATGCCGCCTGTACCGCCCATGAAGGATACTCCGCCGAGGACAGCTGCCGTTATGGCGTCAAGATCCGACCCGATGTTTGAAGACGGGGAGCCCATGCGCATTCGTGCAGCCACGAGGGCGCCCACGAGGCAGGCGATGCAGCTGTTGTTGACGAACAGGACCGTGGTTATCTTCTTCGGGTTGATACCGGCCAGTCGCGCTGCCTGCTGGTTTCCTCCGACAATATACATCCTCCGGCCGAACCTCGTCCTTTGCAGTATATAACCGTAGATCAGCATCAGGACGGCGGTTATCAGAAACGGCACGGGGATCACTTTAAATATCGTGTTTGAGCCAAGCCCCCAGAAAAACTCGTTGTTGATGGGTATGATCTGAGACTTTGTGATAACAAGCGCGACCCCGTACAGCGCCGTGCCGACAGCCAGAGTTGATATAAACGACGGGAAGTTGAGGACGTTGACAAAGAACGCGTTGATCAGGCCGACGACAGCGCCGACAGCCAGCGTGATAAGGAGCGCCGGGACCCATGGTATGCGCTCCTGTAAAAGCAGAGCGACAATGATACCGCCCAGCATCGCCATGTATCCGGTAGACAGGTCTATCATACCGCTGATAAGCAGGCAGGACAGCCCGACGGCAAGCATGCCGGTATTAAAGGCGGTATTAAACATGTTTTTAATATTGCCGGGCGTGAGATAATTGCGGCTGATCACCGTAAACACGATCAAAACGAAAACCCACACGGCAACCATCACAAAATTCTTGTTGCCGACTATTTTGCCGATTGTTTTGTTTTTATCCAATTTCTCCATCCTCCCTGTTCCTGTTCCGTTTGTACCACATACGGGGGTCATAGTGAACCTTTGCCGGTTTGATCCTCATCCTGTTCCTTATGGATATGTAGTCGAACGTGAGAGCCAGCAGCAGGAGGACGCCGGAGAAGACCGACTGCCAGTAAGGCGTTACACCGAGGAGAGTGAGTCCGTTGTTGAAACTGTTTATTATGAGCAGCCCGAGAAAACAGCCGAGCATACCGCCGGAGCCGCCCCCGAACGATATGCCGCCGAGGATCGCAGCCGTGATGGCCGGAAAAGTGTAGTTTGAAGTGCTGGTGAAGTTGGCGATCAGCATGCGCCCGGAGTATATGACCCCGGCCAGCGCGCCGAGAGCGCCGTTGATGGCAAAGAGGATATATGTAAGTTTCCTAGGGTTCAGCCCCGCGAACTTTGCCGCGGTCACGTTCCCGCCGCAGAGGTAGATGGTCCTGCCGAACTTCGTCTTTGCCAGGATGATCCCGAAAACTATTATGAGCACGAGTGAAATAACGATCGCAACGGGGATGCCCCCCGGAAGCTTTCCGGTGCCGATCCAGACTATAGTGGGATCCGTAATATTCAAAACCTTGCCGTCGGTGATTATCATCGCGATACCCTTGGCGATAAACGAGCCCGTCGCGAGCGTGGCGATGAACGCCTGGATCCTGAGCACGTCGACCAGAAACGCGTTAAAAAGCCCGAACAAGGCCCCGGCGGCTATTGTCAGAACGGCGGAAATATACCACGGTATCCCGTTTCCCAGCAGCGAACCCACCATAATTCCGGCAAACACGCCGATAAAACCGGGCGACAGGTCGATATATCCCGATATGATCAGCATACCCGAACCGATCGCAAACAGGATATATATCACCATGGAATCGAGGATGTTCTTAATATTCGCCGGGCTCAAAAAAGATGAGCCGGGCGATGTGACCTGGAAAAACACCACGACGACAACAAGCAGAACTATCAGCGTGAACGTCTTGGATTTAATGAATTGGCTAAAAACGGCGCGCATAGATGAGCCCCTTTCTGCGTAAGCGTAAAACAGTCGCGAACCCGTAGATCACGGTTTTGATAACGGTCAGATGCGCATCGCCATCTCAAGGACGTTCTCTTCCGTAGCCTCTGCCCTTGAAACACGGCCTGTGATATGACCGTTGTGCATTACAATGATGTTGTCGCTCACGTTAAGTACCTCAGTCAACTCGGACGAGATGAATATAACGCCGATCCCCTGTTTGGCGAAATCGCAGACCATCTGGTACACCTCTGCCTTCGTGCCGACGTCAATACCCTTTGTCGGCTCGTCGAGGATCAGTATCTTCGTTTCGATCTTTTCGGAGGTCCACCGGCCGAGTATCGTCTTCTGCTGGTTTCCTCCGGACAGCTGCATTACCTGCATCTCCACCGACGGTGTCCTGATGGAATACTTTCGCACCGCCTCTTTGGCAAGAGCGGTCTCCGATTTCCGGTCGAGGAATATACCCTTCCTGAGCTGCGACAGTACCGGCATCGTGACGTTGTCGCGTATAGACCTCTGCAGGATCAGCCCCTGCTCTTTTCTGTCTTCCGGGCACAGCATGATCCCACGGGCGATCGCGTCTCTCGGCGATTTGAAGCGGACGGTCTCACCCTCGAGCTTGATCTCGCCCGAATGGACGGGGTCGACCCCGAATATGGCGCGCGCGACCTCGGTCCGCCCGGCGCCGATAAGGCCGGCGAAACCCAGTATCTCGCCCCGCCGGAGAGTAAAGCTCACGTCATGCACATAATCGGTCACGAGATTTTTTACTTCCAACAGCGCTTCGCCGATCTTGTCGTTCCTCTTTAAGTTGGCGTACGTATCTCCGATATCGCGCCCGACCATCGCGCGTACGAGCTCCCGCTCCGTCGTCTCCGGCGTATTAAACGTTCTGACAAGGCGCCCGTCCTTCAGCACCACGATCTCGTCCGTTATCTGGAATATCTCCGCGATCCGGTGGGAGACGTACAGTATGATCCTGCCCTGCTCCCGGAGCTGCCTGATGAGCTTGAAAAGGATAGTTATCTCTTTGTCGGTCAGCGGCGCCGTCGGTTCATCGAACGCTATGACGGCGGAATCGCGCCGGTACGCTTTCATGATCTCGACCATCTGCTGATGCGCGACCGACAGGTTCCCGACGATGTCCGTAGGCCGTATCGGCAGCCCGAACGCGTCGATGATCTCCTGTGTCCTGCGCTTTAGCTCGGATCTGTTGATAATTCCGAGTTTGTTCCCGGGCATATCCTCGAGGAAAATGTTCTCCATGACGTTCATCGAGTTGATCAGCTGTCTCTCCTGATATATAACGCTGATGCCCGAGTTCAGCGATTGGTGCGGCGACATGAAGTGTTTCACCTCGCCGTTGAAGCTCACGTGCCCCCTGTCAGGCCGCAGATCGCCGCTGAGTATTTTGAGCAGAGTGCTCTTTCCGGCGCCGTTTTCGCCCATCAGAGCCGTCACCTTGCCTCCATCCGCGCGAAAACTGACGTCCTGCAGCGCCTGGACACCCGGGAACGCTTTATATATGTTGACGAATTCAAGTACCTGCCCCATTGAAACAACACCTTTCCGGCCGGGGGCGACTACAGACCGCCCGCATAGCATAGATCAAAAAACAGCAAACTTACTAAACAGTATAGCGCAGAGTGGGCCGATGGTAAATTGTAAATTGTTTATATACTCGCTGCCGATAACACGGTAATTTCATTTACATATTTGGTAAACTATTATAATTTACTGTTAAATTCATATAATGTATAATGATAAACAGCAGACATATTTATTAATTGAGCATAATGATTGGAGGATACGAAATGAAAAAAGCTCTTGCGATCCTGCTCGTGTTCCTGCTAGCCGTAACGCTTGTCGCGTGCGGAAAGGACACAGGAAACGGCGAGGATACAACTCCATCGCAGAAGCCGGCAGAGTCGGCAAAGCCCTCTCAGAATGCAGAAGCGGCCGCGCCCACCTACAAACCCAACACCGACTCGGTCGGCTGGTATTCGGACAACGCAAACTGGTTTGACAGAGAGCCGTACAAGATTGCGTTTATCTATGATAACGCCTCGGCACAGACCGATCTGCTTGAACAGGCGATCAAGGCATGGAGCGAACGTATCAACTATACATATACCTCATACTGCGCGAACTCCAATGCCGACGCGTTCATCAACACGATGTCCGTGTTGAAGCAGCAGGGTTATGACGGCATGATCCTGAACCCCGAGGCGGCATATGTGGACCGCGTGAAGCAGGCGGCGGCGGAGAATGATATAGCGTGGCTGCCCGGCTTTGTCCCGCTGCTTGACATGAACGGCGATCCGGTGTGGTCACAGGAGTCGCTCGGCACAAAATATCAGGCCGACCTGATGATGAACTGGCTCAAGGACAACTATAAGACCTACCTGGGCGATATCGACACTACCAAACTCGGCCTTATCAGCACAAGCCAGTCCACCGTCCCGGTCCTGAAGTTAGTCAGCGACTTCTGCATCGAAGATTTCAAGGAGATGTTCCCGGAAGCGGCCGCTAACGCATACGAGGTCGACACGGTCAACTACGGTTACGACGCAAACGCGGGCTATAACTCCGTCGCCCCGTTCATCGCAGCTCATCCGGAAGTGGAATACTGGTTCCTCGTCGGTTCGATCGAGGACGTGGTGCAGGGCGCGTGCCGCGCTGTTGACGCCGCCGGAATGACCGACAAGACTGTCGCCATATCCTGCGGAGGCAACCTCGTAAAGGACAGCTGGAAGTCCGGAACAGACACAGGCTGCTACAAGGCGGGCGTCTACTACTCAATGGAGATATATGCTGAGCCGCTGGTCTGCGGCGTTGTCGCGATGCTTGACGGCCGTGCGACGCCCGAAACGCTCTGGCCCGAGTGGAAGAATCCCAACCAGCAGTATCCGGTCGTCACGACCGCGTCGGTGGTCATCACAGAGGAGACATACGAAGAATACGACGTCTACGTACAGGAGTATTTTGAAGCTTTGAAGAACGGTCTGCCGGCCCCCACACCGCCCACTAACTGATCGACAGCCACGCCGGGCGGTTTACCGAACAGCCCGGCTGAAACAAGTTGAACGCACGTCATGCTCCGGTACCGGGGGCGCGCAGCAATGCCGCCGAATCATCGGTGCCGGAGCTGCCGTATTTGCTGTCGTATCCGTCTTTATAATGCGTGCAGGATTATTATACGTCGGTCACACTTTGTTGTATTGGAGAGCTTCATATGGTACTATAATGCCATAGGCGCTGATGACCTTTTCAACAATCGACACGAACGAAAGGGGACATTGCTCGTGGCACTGGGGGACATAAATATCTTTTCCTGGAAGAGCAGGGAGCAGCAAAAGCGGGAGATGGCGGACTACGAAAAGTGGGCGTTTCCCTATGGCCCGGCGCAGAGGGAAAAGCTCGTGAAGCTGATGCTGGAAGTGTTCCCGAAGGAGTGCGAAGCGACGGTACTCATCCCGTTCCTGACGTGCAAGGAGCTCTACTGCAGATTTGCCAAGACGCCCGATCAGGCGGATGAGGCCATAAAAAGCCTTCTGACGGACGTTAAAAAGTACAAGCGGATAATCAGCAAGCGCGATATGCCCATATACGTCGCGCTTGTGGCGGCCGACCAGAAAGTCGACGAGAACCTTGAGTACCCCACCGCCCGGCAGATAATGGACGCAGCGGCGCAGCTCATGCTCACGAAGACCTGACAACCGGTCCTTGGTCCGCTTATTGCTCCGGGCCGCACTCCGTTTAATCCATACCCCAATGAGGAGAAATAGAGCGCAGATGTAACGCACCGGCCCGGTGATGTCACATCTGCGCTTTGGTCATTGTTTGCGAAAAAATTGTTTCACACGAAGTTATGCGCGTTCTGAAGAACCATATCCTTGACTTTCATGAGGCGGACCTTTGACGAGCGGTCATTTTCTTCGAGCTTCATGGAAATATATTTGATCTTTGCCTGCATATCGGGGATCATAACGTACTCCAGAGCGTTGACGCGGCGGCGGGTCTTTTCGATTTCGCCCGCCAAAAGCTGCATGGTTTTTTCCACCTGCGCAAGCTCCAACATATCGTTGAAAACCTCGGCCATGGCTGCCAGCGCGTCGTCCAGCTCACCGGAGGTCTGGGCAAAACCATAGGGGAAGATCTCGGAAGCTGCCGTGTTTTGCGTCGAGTATTTGTAAACCGGAACGTATACCGACATGATATTATTATAGGTCACATCCAGCTTTACAGACTGTTTCGGATAAAGCAGGGACTGCTCAAGGAATTCGGGCGACATAATAGCGGAAGCCGCCGCAAGTGCGCGGTTTGCAGCGCTGAGTCCCTCGTCGACCCGGGTGCGAAGCTCTTTGTTGCGCCTGACAATGTCAAGGAACCGGCGCATAAGCTCGTCGCGCTTGTCTTTCAGGAGCTTATGCCCGCGTGTAGCGGTCTTCAGACGCGTTTTGAGACGCGTCAGTTCCATGCGGGTCGGCGAAATAGTGGTCGTTGCCATAAACAATCACCTCTCAGGCTCTCCGTCGGGCAGGTATTTCCGGATATATTCGGTTCTGATGCGTTTCAGCTCGGCTCTGGGAAGGATCGACAGCAGCTGCCATCCCAGGTCCAGCGTTTCCTCGATGGAACGGTTTTCTTCATAACTCTGCATCACGTAACGCTTTTCAAATTCGTCGGCAAACTTTGCGAACAGGAGATCCGTACTCGACAGCGCGCTCTCGCCCAGGATCGTCATAAGTTCCTTAGCCTCCTTCCCGGAGGAGTATGCGGCGAAAAGCTGGTTCATGGTGTCTGCATGGTCTTCCCGCGTTTTGCCTTTTCCGACGCCCTTATCCTTTAAGCGCGACAGCGACGGCAGAACGTCGACCGGCGGTGTTATGCCCTTTCGGTACAGATCGCGGGACAGGATGATCTGGCCCTCCGTGATATAACCGGTGAGATCCGGTATAGGATGAGTTTTATCGTCCTCCGGCATAGTCAGAATAGGGATCATCGTAATGGAACCGGTTTTGCCTATTCGGCGGCCGGCGCGCTCGTACATAGTTGCAAGATCCGTATAGAGATAGCCCGGGTAACCGCGGCGGCCGGGGACCTCCTTGCGGGCTGCGGAAACCTCACGCAGCGCTTCGGCGTAATTTGTTATGTCCGTGAGGATCACCAATACGTGCATGTCTTTTTCAAAGGCGAGATATTCGGCTGCCGTTAAAGCCATTCGTGGTGTCGCAATGCGTTCGACTGCCGGGTCATCGGCAAGGTTGGAAAAGATAACGGAGCGGTCGATGGCGCCGGTGCGGCTGAACTCCTGAATGAAGTATTCCGATTCCTCGAAGGTAATACCGATGGCGGCGAAAACGACAGCGAAATTTGCTGTCTGGTCGCCGAGCACCTTCGCCTGCCGTGCGATCTGGGCGGCGAGCTGGGCGTGGGGCAGGCCGGATCCTGAGAAGATGGGCAGCTTCTGACCTCTGACAAGCGTGTTGAGCCCGTCGATACTTGATACGCCCGTTTGGATGAACTCGTTCGGATAATCCCGGGCAGCAGGGTTCATAGGAAGTCCGTTTACATCCATATAAGCGTCGGCCAGAATCTCCGGACCACCGTCGATGGGCTCTCCCATCCCGTTGAAAACGCGCCCCAGCATGTCGCCTGAGACGGCCAGTTCCAGCGGATGGCCCAGAAACCGCACTTTTGATTTGGCAAGATTTATACCGGCAGCGCTTTCAAAAAGCTGAACGACAGCGGTATCACGGTTGACTTCAAGGACTTTGCACCTGCGGATATCGCCGTTTGGGAGTTCTACCTCGGCGAGTTCGTCGTATGTGACGCCCTCGACGCCCCTGATCATCATCAGAGGGCTGACGATCTCCTTTATTGTCCTGTATTCTCTGATCACTGCCCTCCGCCTCCTTCAATGATGTCGCTTATCTGGCCGGTCATTATTTCCGAAATCTGAGCGTAACTCTTTTCGTATTGATCGGTGGCGGCCATCTTGGCGCGGCCGATGTGCTCTCTCGCTTCGATGGAAAACAGCTTCTGCGTATCGGTGATGCCTTTTTCCAGAGCTTTACGGCACAGCTTGTAATAATTCAATATCAGTTCAAGCAGCTTTTTCTGCTGTCCGAAGGATGTATAGCTGTCATGCTCCACAAACGCGTTCTGCTGAAGGAAGTCCTCGCGGATCATGCGGGCTGTTTCAAGGGTCAGTTTGTCGGGCGCGGAAAGGGAGTCGTGACCGACCAGCTTAACTATCTCTTTCAGCTCGGCCTCCTCCTGAAGGAGAGCCATAGCGAGGTTGCGGTTTTGTAGATAGTCCCGGCCGAACTCGCTGTCAAACCAAGGCTTAAGTGTGCTCAGATAAAGAGAATAGCTCGTCAGCCAGTTGATAGCGGGGAAGTGGCGGGAATAGGCCAGGGACGCGTCCAATCCCCAGAATACCTTAACGATCCGCATCGTCGCCTGGGAAACCGGCTCGGAAATATCACCGCCGGGCGGGGAGACGGCGCCTATCGCGGTGAGGCTGCCTTGACGCCCGTCACCGCCGAGGCACACCACCACGCCGGCACGCTCATAAAACTGAGCAAGACGCGACGCAAGATAAGCGGGATAACCCTCTTCTCCCGGCATTTCCTCAAGCCGGCCGGATATCTCGCGCAGCGCTTCTGCCCAGCGGGAGGTGGAATCGGCTATGACTGCCACATCGTACCCCATGTCCCGGAAATATTCGGCGATGGTGATCCCGGTGTAGATAGAAGCTTCGCGGGCGGCAACAGGCATATCCGATGTGTTCGCGATCAGGACGGTACGCTTCATGAGGGGTTCCCCGGTGCGCGGATCCTTCAGTTCCGGAAATTCCATGAGAACGTCCGTCATTTCGTTGCCGCGCTCGCCGCAGCCGATGTAGACGACGATATCCACATCCGACCACTTTGCCAATTGATGCTGTACCACCGTCTTCCCGCTGCCGAAAGGTCCGGGAACGGCAGCCGTACCACCTTTGGCCAGAGGGAACAGCGTATCGATAACACGCTGGCCGGAGCACAGCGGTTTTGTGGGCATATATTTGCGGACATAGGGGCGGTTTATACGCACAGGCCACTTCTGAAGCATAGTGATCTCATGCAGCTTTCCGCCCGCGTCTTTTACTGTGCAGACGGTCTGTGTAATATCAAAAAAGCCCGCTTCGATGGAGTCGATCACTCCGGTGACGCCGTGGGG
>JAAYAR010000025.1 GCA_012719235.1 Clostridiales bacterium | reverse complement strand
CCGCAGTGCGGCGAAATTTCAAAAATCGCGTTGCGTGCGCGTGACCGATTTTTGAAATTTTTACAGTGCCAAGTCATTCGGCGACATGCGCGTCGAATGACTTACATTTCGAGCCGCCGCAGCGGCGAGGTCTCTCCCCCGGTCCATGTCAAAGAATACTAATTCTTTGACATAAAAAACAGAAGCGGGATGACCGCTTCTGTTTTTTACCCGCTGCCCTGCCTGGCCAGGGGACGTCATTTACTCCTTACGGCGTTCCGCGCTTCAAAAAGAGCGAAATTGAACGAGCGAACACCGTATGCGGTATATTTTTCATCGACAGTGACGGTCAGGTATCTCTCCCAGTCGTCTTTTAAAGGGGGCGGCAGATCTTTATATGATTCATACCGGGCCATTACGGGGACGGCATCCACAGAGAGCTCGTAGAGCATATTGCGGGCGACGTCCTCAGTCAGGCCGAAGCGGTCCGCGTTGTATTCCGCGGCGATCCTGTCGGGTCTGGCGCAGCCAAAGCACAGCCACATCGCAAGACACACAAAAAGGCAAAAGCGAAACAGAGAAAAACGCCTGTTCCAAATGAACGCAAGAGTGCCTGTCATGCTTGCTGTCAGAAGAGCCAGGAACCACAGCGCGAACAGCCGCAGGAACGTCAGGCCGTAAGCGCCTATATACAGAGCCATGCGGTATGCCGACGACGCTATAAGAATATACGTGCACCCCGAGATCACGGTCAACAGGATATCCAGCGCCTTGCTTCGATCAAACAATCCGGTGCAGGCGATGACGAGCGCCACGTTAAGAAGGCTCACAAAGAGAAGCTGAAAAAACCCCTGCCGCGCATAGCCCGAGTAGGTGCAGCCCTCGGGGAGCCCCCATCGCCCGCCCGAGAACAGGAATGAGATCTGTATTACGCAGAACACCGCGTAAATAACGGCAAGCACGGCCGACGCCGTGACCGCTATCGCGGGTTCGGCTTTTTTCCGGGACTGTTGTTCACGGTCAGCCGGGTGGTCGGAAGCGCCCGCTATCGCGCAATAGAATCCCAGGAAAGCTGCGACGAAGAGAAAAACTGCCGAGACAATTGTACGGGCGGTGTCACTGAGGTTCCATACAAAGATCTGCCGGAGAAGGCGGCCGAATACGAGGTCGGCCGACGCAAGAAGAGGAAGGACGATCAGTAAAAGAGGTATGCTCAGTACAAGGCCGATGGCAACGTATTTTGATCTGCCGCTTCTTGCGCCGCCTCGCCGGAACAGCAGCGCCGCAGGTTCCGGGACCTTTCCCAGCGCCGAAAACACAAGGCGTACGCATGCGGAGATATAACCGCCGAACTGCCAGCTGCCCGAGTCGCAAAAGCACTCCGTGATCATCAGGATAACGAGTATAAAAATGCCGAGCTCATTGACTCTCTGAACAAACTCGTTTGCCGTCAGGCAGTCGCTCAGCGCGAGAAGGAGCAGCCCCGCGGCATAGGGATAGGAACGCTTCAGATTTTTAGGCTCAAACCTTTTCGCGGCATATATGAAACACGCTGTCAGGACGGCGGCGAAGACAGGGGAGTTTATTCCTATGCCTCTGACCCGGCAAAAGAGCAGTGAAAAACAGAGCCCCGTGAATGCCGCCGGAATAAGCAGAAAGGACCGTTCGCTTTTCATTCCGTCTCCTCCTCATCCCGGGTATATTTCAATATGTCGCCCGGCTGACACTCAAGAGCTTTGCACAGCGCGTCAAGCGTCGTAAACCTTATCGCTTTGGCTTTGTTGTTCTTCAGGATGGATAAGTTTGCGGGCGTGAGATCGACCTTTCGGGCAAGTTCTATGAGGCCTGTCTTACGCTGTGCCATCACGACATCAAGATCGATTATAATCATGCTGTCTCCTCATATGGTAAGATCGTTGTCGTTTTTTATGTCGGCAGCTTTCCTGATCAGGTGAGACAATGCTGCGCCGGCTGTCGAGACCGCCCCCGCGCAGCCCACCGGCAGAAGGGATATCAGAACGTCGCGCGGTTCGTAAATGCCGATGATCCAGAAAACAATATTGCCGGCAAAGAAGTACAGGGCGTCCGCGGCTGCGAGAACGGCTACTTTTCTGAGCATAGCGGCATTGACATAGGAAAACGAGTTATCAAGGCCGATCTGGACGGATACTTTCCAGCCGAGGACAAGCGCAATGTAGCACGGTATGCCCGAGATGAGAACGAATATCAGCCATGCCCAATAATAGCGGACGCTGTACGACTCAAGCGCCCGTATCGTATGTCCGTATTGCGGTATTACGAACGCATAAACCGCGGCGCCGATCAGCGCAAGACAGATGATCGCGCCCTTCAGCCATGTTGACAAGCTTTTTTGATTCATGTGCAAACCTCCGCGCTAAAAATTTCCTCTGACCGGATGATAGCACCTATACTATCGAATGTCAATATAAAATTATCGAATAACGATAAAAATTTATTGAAACAGGCAAACAATAAGCAGGCGGGTCGCCCCCCGCCTGCCCGATATGATCATGTTTTACACCTGCGCGAATACCTCGCCTATCTTTTCGGTGATCAGAAGGTCCGCCCGGTCGTCGTACGGAGTCGGGGAATTGTTTATCAGCACGAGCCTGTTTCCCCTGTAGTAGTTTATCAGACCGGCGGCAGGATATACGGAAAGAGAGGTGCCGCCGACTATCAGCATCCGGCAGGTGGCGATAGCCGCCGCGGCTTCCGAGAGGACGCGTCCGTCAAGCGCCTCCTCGTAAAGGACGACGTCCGGCCTTATCATGCCTCCGCAGTCGCACCTTGGCACGCCGTCCGTCCGTGTGATCTTGCTGATGGGGTAAGCCTTACGGCACTCTATGCAGTAGTTGCGGTAACACGAGCCGTGGAGCTCGAGAACATTCACGCTCCCCGCCATCTG
>JAAYAR010000180.1 GCA_012719235.1 Clostridiales bacterium | reverse complement strand
TGGTGCGGGCGACAGGACTTGAACCTGCACGCCGAGCGGCACAAGATCCTAAGTCTTGCACGTCTACCAGTTCCGCCACGCCCGCAAATTTCGCATCGTATCAGCCCTATTACACACACCGTCTTTATATGAGGCCGAAAGAATCCGCGTTGGATATAGTAACACCCGGCATTGTATTTGTCAATTTGGTTTTGTCGGGGCGGGCTGCGAATGAGGTCATATACCCCAGCGCGCTGCAGCACACGACACGATCTCATCCAGAACGTCTGCAGGATCGCTGCCGTAGAGAGAACAGCCGAGCATAAAGCCGCTGTGCTCACCCATTTCGGGGAGAGCGTTCACTTCAAGCATGTAGGCTTCGCCTTTCGGGTCAATACGAAAATCGACTCTGTTATAGTCTGCGCAGCCGAGATAATTGTGTATGCGCAGTGCGTGGTCTACAAGCTTGTCCTTCGTGTATTCGCTGAGGTTCGGTATCCGCTTTATGCACGTCTGAGAAAGCTTGTCTTCAAGCGTGAATATCCCCAAGGGTTCGTTGCTGCGCCTGGCTATCTCTACAATGCCGACCACCCGTGCCGAGGCGCCGTTTCCCACGATCGGCAGCACCACTTCGGTCCCGTCGATGTATTCTTCGCAGAGGATTGTCTGGTCATATACTTTCAGCAGACGGGAGGCATTTGGTATGAAAGAACTCTCGTCGCGAATAAGCTCAACGCCGCTGCTGCAGCCTTCAAGGTTAGGTTTCAGGACACATGGAACTCCGATGGCGCCAAGAGCTTCCGGAATGTCGCTCTCATGATTTATCTCAACACAGCGCGCGACCCGAATGCCGAGATGAGCGGCAATGATCCTGGTGTGGAGTTTGTTGAGAGTCAGGCCGAGCCCGTACGCGTCGGTCCCGACATAGGGGAAACGGATCGCTTCGAGCAGAGACGGAACAAATCCCTCTCTGTTGCGGTTTTTGAGTCCCTCGGCAGTATTGAAAACAATGTCTATATCGCCAAGTCCGCGGGATGTGATACGGGCAAGCAGTTTGTCAAAGCTCCCGATCAGTACGGCGCTGTGCCCCTTTTTTTCAAGCAGGGAAGCAATGTATTCAATGCTCTCAAGTGTCGAGAAATCAGCGTGGGTATTATCATACTCGCTGAGCGCGTAGTCCTCGCGGGTGTCAAAAGTGATTCCTATTCTCATTGATCCTTCAGTTTACTCCACAGTGACCGATTTTGCGAGATTCTTCGGTTTGTCTATGTCGCAGCCGTTGCATTTTGCTACGTAATATGCAAACAACTGGAGCGGAATGATCCGCGGGATAGCTCCGAGAAGAGGATCTGCTTTGGGGACGTATATCACGTCGTCGGCCTCCATAAGAATGCGGCGGTCGCCCTCCAGCGCAACGCCCAGGACCTCGGCGCCCCGCGCTTTGACCTCACGGATATTTGACATCATCTTATCAAACAGCGCGGTATGGCAGCACAGTGCGACAACCAGCCGCCCAGGCTCTATGAGCGCTATAGTGCC
Source organism: Clostridiales bacterium (assembly GCA_012719235.1). Lineage (GTDB taxonomy): Bacteria > Bacillota > Clostridia > Oscillospirales > Oscillospiraceae > JAAYAR01. The sequence goes on along the minus strand of JAAYAR010000180.1, from coordinate 2,914 downwards.
GTGCTTCAGCTCGCCCGCAGCGTATGCTTCCGAGTGGATATACGATATCTCCTTTAGTTTCAAAGAGCCTTCAAGGCACACCGCGCAATCGATATTCCGGCCGATAAAGAAGATCGACGAGTTGTTGTGATATCTCAGAGCCAGATCCTGAATATGCGGGTTCAGATCTATGGCACGCTGCGCAAGCCCCGGCAGCAAAAGAAGTTCCTTAACAAGCGCGTCGTATCGCGACTCGCTGATCCTTCCGAGCTTTTCGGAAAACCAGAGAGCAAACATGGTCAGGGCCGCGACCTGAGTCGTATAGCCTTTCGTCGTCGCCACGGCGATCTCGGGCCCGGCCCAGGTGTAGATGACGTTGTCCGCCAGATTCGCGATCGTGCTGGCAACCACGTTGACTATCGCGAGGACACGGACGCCCCGTCTTTTCAGTTCTTTGACGGCGGCAATTGAATCCGCTGTCTCACCCGACTGAGAGATGACGATCAAAAGAGTGTTCTCGTCGACGATAGGACTGCGGTACCGCAGTTCGCTCGCATAATCCATCTCCACGGGGACTCCGCATAGTTCCTCGATAGCGTACCGGCCGACGCAACCGGCATAATATGCCGAGCCGCATGCGGTGACGATTATCTTGCTGATTTTTCGGGCTTCCTCGTTCGTCATATCAAACCCGTCGAACGTAATGCGATTATTTTTGACGCGGGGCTCGATCGCCGCCTTCAGCGCCCTGGGCTGCTCGTAGATCTCTTTAAGCATGAAATGATCGTATCCGCTTTTTTGGGATGCTCCCACATCCCAGACGATCCGGGTGATCGGTTTTGCGATCTCGGCGCCGGTGCAGTCAAAAACGGCAGCCTTTACAGGTGTCAGCTCGGCAAACTCTCCGTCTTCAAGATATATAAGATTCTTGGTGTGATCGGCAAGAGCGGTGACGTCGGAGGCGAAGTAGTTTTCGCCGGCACCGACTCCGATGATCAGCGGGCTTTCCTGTTTTACCGCAAAGACAGACCCCGGAAAATCTGCGCAGATAACACCAAGAGCATATGAACCCTGCAGCCGCGCGGCAGCTTTCATCACAGCTTTTTTACAGTCGCCGGAATAATACATGTCAAGCAGGTGGACGATGACTTCAGTGTCGGTCTCGCTCGAAAACACGTAACCCTTTGCCGTCAATTCTTCGCGCAGTTCGATGTAATTTTCGATTATCCCGTTATGTACGACGGCAAACTTGCCGTTGTTCGACATATGCGGGTGAGCGTTCGTGTCTGTAGGCGCGCCATGCGTAGCCCATCTCGTGTGACCGATTCCGGAACAGCCCGGCAGCATACCGCTCTCGGCGATCTTTTTACGCAGACATCTTATCTGGCCGGAGGACTTGATCATCCTGATGCCGTCGCATACCTGTACGGCCACGCCGGCAGAGTCATATCCTCTGTACTCGAGTTTTGTCAGGCCGTCAAGTAAAACAGGGAGAGCGTCCTGTGTCCCCGTAAAGCCGATGATTCCACACATGTTCTTACCTCATACTAATTAAATTACAATATAATCACAAACTGCCCCGGCAGCAGACCGGATGCTCTTGCAGCCGATACAGATATTTTCCGGTCGGAGCAGGGCTTACTTTATCACTGTGATCCAGCCCTTGGGAGCCGGAATGCGCCCCATCTGTATACCTGTAAGAGTATCGTAGAGCCTGCGCGTGACAGGGCCCATTTCATTCATGCCTGAAGGAAAGCAGATCTCCTTACCGTGGTCGACAATTTTGCCGACAGGGGAGATCACTGCGGCGGTGCCGCACAGGCCGCATTCGGAGAATTCCCCGAGCTCGCTCAGCGGAATCTCCCGTTCCTCTGTCCCAAGTCCAAGGTATTCCGACGCAACGACCATTAATGAGCGCCGGGTAATTGATTTAAGGATCGTGTTGGACTTCGGGGTAACGACCTTGTTGTCCTTTGTGACAAAAAGCAGATTAGCTCCACCCGTCTCTTCAAGATACGTTCTGGTAGCCGAATCCAGGTAGACGTTCTCGTCAAAACCCTGATTATGGGCGTCCACGATCGCATGAAGACTCATGGCATAGTTCAGCCCCGCTTTGATGTGCCCAGTGCCTCTCGGCGCGGCCCTGTCAAAATCAGATATCCTTAACGTAAGTGGCCTGATGCCGCCTTTAAAGTAGGGGCCGACAGGCGTCACAAATATCCTGAAATGATACTCGGTCGCAGGCTTTACACCGATAACGGAGTTTATACCGTAGAGGTTCGGCCTTATATAAAGCGTGGCTCCGGAACCGTAAGGCGGCACCCAGCTTTCGTTGGCGAGAACGACCTCGCGAACGGCCTCAACGAATTTATCCTCCGGATAGGGCGGCATCTCAAGACGGCAGGCCGTTTCGCTCATACGCTGCGCGTTCAGATCAGGTCTGAAGCATACAATGTGACCGTCTTCGGTCGTGTACGCTTTAAGCCCTTCAAAACAGGTCTGCGCGTACTGAATAACGCAAGCGCACTCGTTTAATAAAACGTTCGGATCGCGTGACAGCATTCCTTCGTCCCATGCTCCGTCTTTGAAATTGGAGACCCAGCGCCAATCTGTCGGAATATATCCGAATCCGAGTTCACTCCAGTTTATATTTTCCTTTGTCATCAACCGTCAATCCCTTCGTGCAGCGGGGAAACCGCCGGATTAATTAATTTAGTATAGAGCAATTCGTCGCCGATATCAATAAAAAAGTGATGATGCTGTCGGATGATGCTGTCGATCGCTGTAGCCGGACATATATACGGATCGTCAGGAGGAATACAATATATGGTATTATTGCTAAACCGGAATCACGGGGAAAAAACCTGCCATACTAGATGCGGACCGGCCGCTTGGCAAGAAAACGGCACAAAACAGGAGGATTTCAAAATGGCTT
>JAAYAR010000179.1 GCA_012719235.1 Clostridiales bacterium | reverse complement strand
CGTCCGCTATACGGGCGGCCGCTTCTTTTATGTAGTTGGCTTTCTTCATCGTGATGCCGCAGCTTTGCAGTTCTTCGGCCGGGATCAGACAGATATGCCCGGGCGTGAGCGGCGAGAACCGCTCCTTCATTCTGCGCCATACGGTCGCATGGGCCTTTGAGGAGATCTGCTGACCGGTGACGGCGTTCAGAAGGGCCTCAAACAGGTCCGTATTGACCGGCCTTGAAATATGTCCGACCCGCCTGATGACCTCGCCGAGAACCGGGTCCTTTGACGCAAGATAATCTGTCTCCTTTTTCCCGTATGGAAAGAAAATCTGCGAGCTCATCTGTCAAGATTTTCGCCGTTTGAGGCTATTATGTCCTTGTACCAATAGAAACTTTTTTTCCGGAAGCGCGCGAGCGATCCCGAACCGTCGTCGTTCCGGTCTACATAAACGAGGCCGTAGCGTTTGCTGAACTGCGCTGTGGAGGCGCTGACAATATCCGCGAAGCTCCACATCGTATAACCCATTATCCCGACACCGTCGTGAAGCGCCTCATTGACCTGGATCAGATGGTCGCGCAGGAATGCTATGCGGTAATCATCCTCAATTATACAGGAACCGTCATCACCTCTTATCAGTCTGTCACGGGCTCCGAGTCCGTTTTCAACGATGAACAGAGGCATCCTGTAGCGGTCATAGAGGGTGTTTAAGACATAACGCAGCCCTTTGGGGTCGATAGTCCAGCCCCATTGGCTCTTCTCAAGGAAAGGATTGCCCGAGCCGCCGTGAGGCAGGCCGTCGCCCGTTTTTTCGGAGGCGCTCGCGCAGGAAGAAAAATAGTAGCTGAGACCAATGAAGTCTACGGGATATTTCTTAAGCGTTTCCTGATCATTCCGTATGAAATGAGGGTCGATCCCGTTCTCTTCAAAATATCTTGCCGCATACGCCGGGTATTCCCCCCGAACGTGCACGTCGCTGAAAAGGAGGTTTGCGCGCTCGGCGTCCAGCGCCGCAAGCGCGTCCTCGGGAGCGGGGGTGAGCGGATAGAAAGGTGAAGCTATGACCATGCATCCTACCTTGTTGTCGGGATCGATCTCGTGGGCGGCCTTTGTCGCAAGCGCGCTCGCGACGAGTTCGTTATGGATGGCCTCAAATAAGGTCTGTTTGGACAGCCGCTCTGCGGGAGTCCAGATCCCGCCTGCCGTAAGCGGGGCATTGAGAATGTTGTTTATCTCGTTGAACGTCAACCAGCAGCGGACGATGCCCTTATATCTTTCCATAACGGTCCGCGCATATCTTTCGAAAAAAGAAATCAGCCGTGGGTCTGCCCAACCGTCGTAACGGCGCGCCAGATGCAGCGGTGTTTCGTAGTGGCTGAGCGTGACGACGGGTTCAATGCCGGATTCCCGCAGTTTCGCAAAAACGCGGTCATAAAAGACAAGGCCTTCCTCATTGGGTTCGGTCTCGTCGCCTCTCGGAAAGATGCGGCTCCAGGCTATGCTCGTCCGAAACGTCTTGAGACCGCACTCCGCCATCAGGGCTATATCCTCCTCCCAGCGGTGGTAGAAGTCGGAAGCGGCCAGCTTCAGGTTGTCGGAGGTGGGCGCATCTGTCGGGGGTCGGCGCGACCCTCCCGGCATGACGTCCTGTATGCACAGGCCCTTGCCGCCCTCCGCATATGCGCCTTCATACTGGTTTGCCGCCGCCGCTGCGCCCCAAAGAAAATCATCCGGGAAAAAACTTTTCATTTTGATCTCCTGTATTTACTAGATTCTTTCGAAGCGCGCATACAGCTCCGAGGAGGTTTGAGTCTTTGCCTGTAGCTGCGGGGACGACATTCGGGACAGGGATCTTCATCGGGTTGTCGCCTATGAGCCTTCGGACACCGAGCCTGACTGCGTCTATCAATGCGGGCTCGCAGCCTATCCCCCCTCCTATAGCGAAAACGTCGGGATCGATAATGGCCTGCAGGTTATATATTTGCAGAGCAAGAGCGCCGGCATAGCCGTCAAGAGCCCTCAGCGCAGCGGGATCTCCCGCTTTTATGTGGTCGAACATTTCAAAACCGCTCATCTTTGTCCCTCGCGGGAGGCCTTTTTCGGCGATGATACGCCGCATCAATCCGTTTTGCCACCCTCCGGCGAGCCCGAACGTGGCGTTTTTTTCCGGACCCGTCAAAATAAAACTGAACTCCCCGGCAAAGGCGTGACTGCCTTTCAGAACCGTTCCGTCTATCACGATGCCGCCCCCGATCCCCGTGCCGATGTTGAGAACCACTCCGATATGCGAACCTCTGAGCGCCCCGAACTCATACTCGCCGACAGCGCAGCACTTTCCGTCGTTCTCAACGTATACGGGGGTTTCGCACCGCTCCCTGAGCGCCGCGCCGAGCGGGAATCCGTCAAGATATCTCAGATGCCCCCCGCCCCGGACGATCCCGCTGACCCCGTCCGATATATAACCGGGCACGCTTACGCCGATCCCTGCATATCTGCCGCATCCCGCGAGCGGGAAAAGAACATCGAGAAGATCCTCGGCGCCCGTTTGCGGCGTCGGCAGACTGCCTCGGGCCGTTATCTCATAATTCTGCTTCATGGCAGCCCATTTTATTTCGGTGCCGCCGATGTCAAAACCGAAAAACTCCACAGTTTGCCAAACCTCTCTTTACTCATCGTGCAATCGCGGAATACCGGTCATTTTCACGGATCCCGGGCTCGGGCGGCCGAATATTCGTTTCCGGATGCATCTTACCACTCGGCGGCGGCCGAATCAAGAACTTACGGGACGAAAGCGATCTGCGCCTGTCCCCGATGATCTTCACGTACGGCGATACGCTGTATGCGCTGCGAGAATTTTTTGCGCGGCGCAAAAGCACTAACATAATACTGAGACGTTCTGCAGAAAATAACCGCGTCAGGCGACATTTGTCGCGTATTTGTGATAATTTTACCACAAGGCGTCTTCACAGCCGGATATGTATAACGTCTGCCAAGCTGCGGATACTAAGGAAGAGCCTTGAAAATCAGAGGAGGATGAATCAATGAAGGCGACCGGCATTGTCCGCCGTATTGATGATTTGGGCAGGGTTGTTATTCCGAAAGAGATACGCCGCACGATGCGGATCAGAGAAGGAGACCCTCTGGAGATATATACGGATAAGGACGGAGAAGTAATATTCAAGAAATACTCGCCGCTGGGCGACCTTACGGATTTCGCCGCGCAGATCTGTGATACGCTCTATAAGACGGCAGGCCATATTACGGCGATGTGCGACAGAGATACGATCATTGCACTCTCCGGAGGCGTGCGCAGGGAACTTATGGACAGGCGCATCAGTAAAGACCTGGAGCACATTATGGAGGGGCGGCAGATATACCGATACAGCGCGGGCGATACGCGCCTCGTTCCGGCAGAGGGCGTGGACCGCTACGGTATATCTGTTGCGGCCCCTGTGATATCCGAAGGCGACCTGATGGGCTGCGTCATGTTCCTGTATACGGAAGGGTCGGGCATACTCGGTGAAACCGAACTCAAGCTTCTGCAGACAGTTTCGGGATTCCTGGGGAAACAGATGGAAATTTGAAGCTAAACTGACAAATCGCCATAAAAAAAGCAAAAATGTTCGGAATGTTCAAACAAATACTTGCAAACACAAGGAGAATGTGGTAGCATCATTATGCTGTGGAAGAATGTTGGCTAGACGAGAAGAGTGGGGTTGCCCACTCTTTTTGTTGAGAATAACACTTGTTGATTTTAAGGAGCTTTGCTTTGCGAATCGTTGAAGCCGTTAAGGAACTGGCCGGGCCGATCGTCGAACGATACGGCTGTGAGCTCTGGGACGTAGAGTACGTAAAAGAAGCGGGCGAGTGGTATCTGCGCGTTTTCATAGATAAAGACGGCGGAGTCTCCATAAACGACTGTGAGGCCGTAAGCGTCGAAATGGATCCGCTGCTGGACCAGAAGGATCTGATCCCGAACAGTTATACGTTTGAGGTCTCGTCCGCCGGCGCGGAGCGGCAGCTTAAAAAACCGGCAGACTTTGAAAGGTCTATCGGAAAAAACGTAACTGTACGCCTGTTCGCGGCTAAAGATAATGTGAAGGAACATGAAGGGAAGCTGCTGTCGTATTCGGACGGAACGATCGAGATCGAGTCCAAAGGGAAGAAGTTCTCTTTTGATAAAAGCGAGTATTCCCTTGTGCGCTTGAGAATAGATTTTTAGTTACATCGGTGCGCCCGGCAGTGAAAGCCGGCTTGAAGACAAGTTCATGCGGTGAAAGGAAAGATTATTGTGAACGCCGAATTTTTTGAGGCGCTGGACGCCATTGAAAAGGAAAAGGGTATTCCCAAAGAATATATGCTCAACAAGATCTCTCAGGCGCTCATATCTGCTCACAAACGTGACAACCAGGGCGAGTCGGACAACATTTTTGTTGAAGCGGACCCTGAAAAAAAGGAGATACGTCTGTACGTGGCAAAAGAGGTGGCGGATCCTGTAGAGAATACCGCGCTTCAGATCTCTCCCGAAGCGGCGAACATATTGAAGCCCGGTGCGCAGATTGGGGATATCGTCAACATATATATCGAGACCAAGAAATTCGGGCGCATTGCCGCCCAGACAGCAAAACAGGTCATAATACAGGGGATCCGTGAAGCGGAACGGGGCATGATCTATGACCAGTTTACTTCAAAGGAGCATGAGATACTCTCGGCTACCGTGGTCCGCGTCGATTCGAGGACGGGGAACATTATTCTCAGCGTCGGCAGCGGCGCCGAGAAATCGGAAGCCCTCCTCGCCCGAAACGAGCAGTGCCCGGGTGAGGTTATCACGGAAGGCAGCATTTTAAAAGTTTATGTGCTGGAGGTCCGGCGCTCCACCCACGGACCGCAGATCCTCGTCTCGCGAACACACCCCGGTCTGGTGAAGCGGTTATTCGAACTCGAGGTCCCCGAAATACATGACGGGATCGTTGAGATAAAAAGCATCTCGCGCGAGCCCGGAAGCCGCTCTAAGATCGCCGTTTGGTCTAATCAGGCCGAGGTAGACCCCGTCGGCGCGTGTGTCGGTCCGAAGGGAGGGCGCGTCGGGGCGGTCGTCGAGGAACTGAGAGGCGAAAAAGTGGATATTATTAAGTACAGCGACAACCCCGAAGAGTACATCGCCGCAGCCCTCGCGCCCGCAAGCGTGATAGACGTATATGTACTTCCGGAGGGAAGGAGCTGCCAGGTCATCGTGCCGGCCGATCAGCTTTCGCTTTCGATCGGTAAAGAGGGGCAGAACGCCCGCCTCGCTGCCAAGCTTACGGGCTACAAGATCGATATCAAGACGGCCTGAATATCGGAGGTGCGAACGTGCCAAAAAAGATCCCGCTGCGCCAGTGTCTGGGCTGCAGGGAAATGAAACCAAAGAAAGAGCTCATCAGGGTCGTACGCTCTCCGGAGGGCGCGATCACGCTCGACTTCAAAGGCAAGAGCCCGGGCAGAGGCGCTTATATCTGCCCGAACGAGGGCTGTTTTGCGAAGGCAAGAAAATCAAAGGCATTTGACAGGGCGCTGTCGTGTCAGATCCCGGAAGAGATATTCGGGGAGCTGATGAACAGACTGGTGCAGACTGATGTCTGATGCGTTGGGGCTGCTCTCGTTATCCCGCAAGGCGGGTAAAATAAAACTGGGTGAAACGCCCGTTCTGTCGGAGATCGACAGCCGGAAGGCAAGGCTTGTGCTTGTCGCCTCGGACGCCGCCGCAAACACCGTCAGGCGGATCAGAAAGGCCGTCGAAAAAACACATATAGTTTTTGTCGTTGCTCCGTACACAAAAGAGCAGCTGGGGTCCGCTTTCGGAAGGGCTTCACTGGCGGCTTGCGCGGTGAGCGACATAGGATTTTCCGCAGCTTTTCTCGGCGCGCTTGAGGCGTTGTCGCCGGGAAAGTATGATTCTCAGATCCGGGCCATCCGGGAGACGGCGGACCGAATAGCGCTTCGTAAACAAAAGAAACCCGGCCAGGGTACAGGTAAAGCAGATAAAACATAATTCAGAACCGATTTTTCGTTCGTTTTCGGCGCACACATAGCTGGGGAGGCTTTTTATGAGCGGCATTGTAAAATACAGAATTCACGAGTTGGCGAAAGATTTTGGCCTGCAGTCCAAGGAAATAATGAAGATTATGGCAATGAAGGGCGCGCAGCCAAAGAATCACATGCAGGTGCTCACTGATGAGGAGCTCAACTATATTTTCGATTATATAACCTTTACAAACCAGATCGAGAGTATAGAGCAGGTATTTCAGACAGCTCTGCAGGTTCAAAAGACCGACTCAAAACAGCCGGAAAAGGCTGAACCGGTTGAAACGGTCAAGGAAGCTGCGACGGAGAAGCCCGAACAGGACAAACCCGATCAAAAGACGGCCGCCGCGGAGACTGCCGCGCCTGCGAAAACCGCGCGGCAGGATCAGCAGCCCGGGCAGAAGCCGCAGCATCAGACTCAACCGCAGCAGCCGCATCAGCAGCAGCCCCAGCAGCCGCAGCGGCCTCAACAGGAAAAGAAAGGGCAGCAGCAGCCGCAGCGGCCCAGAGAGCGCCGCGTGGTCGATACCCGCAGCGCCGCCGTCAACCTCAGCAAATATGACGACCGCGTTGAAAAGCTGGTACCCGAGAGCGCGGAAAAATTTCAAGCCGGCAAACAGCGCATCAAACCCGGTCCGTCGAAAGGGAAGAGCGCGAATTACAGCAATAAGCGCCGCCAGGAGGAGCAGGACAAGATCCGCAGACTGCAGCTCGAGATAGTCAAAAAGACTCCTTTGAAAGTCTTGATCCCGAATGAGATCTCCGTGGGCGAGCTTGCGGCCAGAATGAAAAAGACCGGCGCCCAGGTCGTCAAACAACTCATGAAACTGGGCATAATGGCCTCGCTGTCCGAGATTATCGATTATGATACCGCCGCCCTGGTCGCTATGGAGATGGGGTGCAAGGTCGAAAAAGAGGTCGTTGTCAGCATTGAGGAGAAACTTATCGACGACAGTGCAGACGAAGAAAAGGATCTCGTACCAAGAAGCCCCGTAGTTGTAGTTATGGGTCATGTCGACCACGGCAAGACGTCACTTCTGGACTATATACGTAAAACACATGTCGCTGCCGGTGAAGCGGGAGGGATAACCCAGCATATCGGAGCTTACCAGGTCAACACTAAAGGGGCGACGATCACTTTTCTTGACACACCGGGCCATGAGGCGTTCACAGCCATGCGCGCACGGGGCGCGATGGTGACGGATATCGCGATACTTGTCGTGGCGGCCGATGACGGTATAATGCCTCAGACCGTGGAGGCAATAAACCACGCGAAAGCGGCTAATGTCAACATCATCGTCGCTATCAACAAGATGGACAAGCCGGGGGCCAACCCGGAGAGGATAAAACAGCAGCTGACAGAGTACGGCCTTCTTCCTGAGGAGTGGGGCGGCGATACCGTTATCTGCCCGATCTCCGCGCTGACCGGGGAGGGTATAGACAACCTGCTTGATATGGTCATTCTTTCAGCCGAGATGGCGGAGCTCAGAGCTAACCCGGACAGGGCGGCGATGGGAACAGTCCTTGAAGCGCGGCTCGATAAGGGGCGCGGTCCGGTGACAACGCTGCTCGTACAAAACGGTACCCTCAGACAAGGCGACATCATCATTGCCGGAACCGCCGTCGGAAGGGTCCGCGCCATGACGGACGACAAGGGCAATAAGATAACATCGGCCGGCCCTTCAGTCCCCGTTGAAGTGATCGGCATGGATGAGACGCCAGGAGCGGGCGACCGTTTCCACGCTGTCAACGATGAGCGCATGGCCCGTGACCTGGTGCAGCAGCGCAAGCAGGAGGAGAAGGACGCTCACTCCAGGAGCGTCACAAAAGTCACACTTGAGGATCTGTTTGCCCAGATACAGGAGGGGCAGGTCAAAGATCTCAACTTAATCGTAAAGGCCGACGTACAGGGCTCCGTCGAGGCGGTGCGTACCAACCTTGAGAAGCTCTCGAATGCGGAAGTAAAAGTGCGCGTTATACACAGCGGCGTAGGAGCGATCTCCGAGTCCGACATCATGCTTGCCTCCACATCCAACGCGATAATTATCGGTTTCAATGTCAGGCCCGACAGCGCAGCCCGTGAATCCGCCGCCCGCAACGACGTGCAGATCCGCCTGTACAGAGTAATTTACGAATGCATTGAGGAGATGCAGGCGGCGATAAAGGGCCTTCTCGCGCCGCAGTACCGCGAAGTTTTCTACGGCCGCGCAGAGGTCCGAATGGTATACAAAGTATCCGGTGTCGGTTCGATCGCCGGCTGCTATGTTCGCGAGGGCAAGATCCACCGCGGCTCAAAAGCGCGCGTGCTGCGCGACAATGTCGTCGTTTACGAAGGGGAGCTGTCGTCGCTGCGCAGATTCAAGGACGACGTCAAGGAAGTCGCCGCCGGTTATGAATGCGGTATCGGTATCGAAAGATTCAATGATATCAAAGAAGGGGACGTTATTGAGACTTTCGGAATGGAGCAGATAAAAGACTGATTGCTTTGCACTCTCCGGCTTGAGAGGGAACGCCGGTTACACAAATGCGATTTCGCGCGTTTCGCGGCCCGGATCGCGGCCGCCGCGCCCTGACGAAAGGTTTGTAAGGTTATGGCCGGTAACAGGATCAGCAGGATAAACGAGGAAGTATACAGGGTATTATCGGAGCTGATACGTGAACTTAAAGATCCGCGCATATGTTCTATGGTCACGGTTATGTCCGCGGAGGTGACAAACGATCAGCGCTGGTGCAAGGTCTATGTAAGCGTGATGGACGAGAGCAGGGAAAAGGATGTCATGAAAGGGCTCAGATCGGCCTCCGGTTTTCTTCGGCGTGAGCTGGGCTCGCGGGTTCGACTGCGTATAACACCGGAACTGGTGTTTATTATGGACGATTCCATAAAGAGAGGCGCCCGCATAAACGAGCTGCTCAACAGTCTGGAGGAAAAGAATGGGCAATGAGGTCGAAAAACTGAACAGGAAGCAGGCGGCACACCGCCTGACCCTGCTTGACGACGTGCTTATTTACACGCACCGCCGCCCCGACGGGGATACGGTGGGCTGCGCCGCTGCCCTCTGCCTTGCGCTGCGCTCTATCGGCAAGACCGCGTACATCTTTGAAAACAATGACAACATCGACAGGCTCCTCCCGTATCTGGACGGCCTGTTGCAGCCGGCGGGCTTTATTCCCGGATCATATGTGTCCGTTGACATAGCCACCCCCCGGCTTTTTCCATATGGGCATGAGGATGCGGCACAGACTGTGGACCTTGTGCTGGATCATCATCCGTCAAACGCCAGTTTCGGAAAAGCGATGTGCGTGGATCCGGAATGCGCTGCCTGCGGGGAGCTGATATACGATATCCTGCTTGAGCTCGGATGCGTAAACAAGGAGACTGCGCTTCCCCTCTATCTGGCGATAGCGTCCGATACGGGGTGTTTCAGATACAGCAACACTACGGCGCACACGCATGAAGTGGCGTCAAAGCTGATCTCCCTTAATATCGACTTTGCGGCCGTAAACCACCGCATGTTTGAAACAAAGACCCGCAGCCGCCTCAAGCTGGAAGCTATGCTGACCGAGACAGCCGAATACTATGACGGGGGGACGGCAGCTGTCGCCATTCTGACGAACGAGATGGCAAGAAAAGCGGGAGCCACAGCGGATGATGAGGACGATATCGCTAGCCTTATAAGGTCTGTTGAGGGCGTACTTGCCGCTGTGACAATACGGGAGCAGCCGGACGGTTCAAGCAAGGTGTCCGTCCGCACCGTTGAGGAGAAAGACTCGGTCTCCGCGGCCGAAGTCTGTGCCGTGTTCGGTGGGGGAGGACATCTCCGCGCCGGCGGCTGCAATATCGACGCCCCTCCCGGAGAGGCTGCGAAAATGGTGCTCGAGGCGATCAGAAGAGTCAGAGAATATGATCAGCGGCGTTATAGTCATTGACAAAGAACAGGGCTGGACCTCGCACGATGTCGTTGCAAGGCTGCGCGGAATATTAAAAACGCGAAGGATAGGCCACACCGGAACGCTCGACCCTCTGGCAACGGGCGTTCTGCCTGTTATGGTAGGCAGGGCGACCAGGGCGGCGCAGTTCCTTTCGGGAGATGAAAAGGAATACACAGCCCGATTCAGAACAGGAATAACTACCGACACGCAGGATATAACAGGAACAGTTCTGAAGACGAGCCCTCCCGTAACGGACGTTGAGGCTGTCCGGGCCGCCGCTTCCGCTTTTATCGGTGAGGGGCAGCAGATCCCGCCGATGTATTCGGCTGTCAAGATCGACGGAGTGAAGCTCTATGACCTCGCTCGAAAGGGCATTGAAATCGAAAGACAGCCGCGCCGGGTAGTGTTTTCACGGATAGAGATCACTCCTCTCGGCGGGCCCGATTATCAGATGGAGGTCACATGTTCAAAAGGGGCGTATATCCGCACTCTTTGCCATGATATCGGTACTGAACTCGGCTGCGGGGCTGCGTTGACTGAGCTGCGCCGGACTCGCTCGGGTCCGTTTTTTATAGAGGACAGCATCCTTCTTTCCAAGGTGCACGAAGCCGCGGAGAACTCTGAGTTAAGTAAGATCGTTCTTCCCGTAGACACGATTTTCAAAGAAGCGCCGCCGGTAAATCTGTCGGGTGACAGCGTGAGGCTCTGCCGCTGCGGAGCCCCGTTCCGGACCACCCTTCCTGACGGGAGATATCGCGTGTATGATGAGGACGGCGAGTTTCTGATGCTGGGTGAAGCCCGCTCAGGGAGGATGTATACAGTGAAGAGCTTTTTTGAACCGTAAAGGGCTTAGCCTGAAAAGCCGCGTGCGGAGCGGCAAGAACAGAACTGAGGTTGTTGGATACATGCATCACGTGATCGCTCTGGGGTTTTTTGACGGGGTTCATATGGGACACGCTGCGCTGATGAAGCGCACCAGACAATTGGCTGAACACTTGGGCGTTCCGTCTATGGCCCTGACGTTCGACAGGCACCCTGACGAGATCGTCAAGGAAATACAGGTACCGCTTCTCAACACGACAGACGAGCGCAGGGAGATAATAAAAAAACGTTTTGCGATCGATGAGGTCCGTTTTGCTGTTTTCGACAGGGAAATGATGACTACGCCCTGGGAAAGATATGTTGAGGATACTCTGATCTCCGAACTGGGCGCGATCCACCTTGTTGTGGGACATGACCATCGCTTCGGCTATATGGGAGAAGGTACGGCGGAGAAGCTGCAAAAGCTCTGCAAGAGCAGAGGGATAGGCTGTGACATAATCCCCAAGGTGGAACTGAACGGCGTGACCGTGAGTTCCACTTATATCCGGAGCCTCATAGCGGAAGGCGACGCGGAACGGGCGGCTCAGTACCTGGGCTACAGGCACTTCATCACGGGGGAGGCCATACCCGGCCGGGGTATCGGAAGTAAGGCTCTGTATGCGACAGCCAATATCGCAATGCCGAAAGCCCTGGTTTCACCGGCGTTCGGGGTGTACGCCACAAGAGTTCTTGTGGATGGCGCTGTTTACGATGCCGTAACGAATATAGGCCGCAACCCGACTGTCGGAGAGACCCCGTCCGTATCGGTGGAATCTCATTTGCTGGGCTTTTCCGGAGATCTGTACGGGAAAACGCTCAGGGTCTTCTTTTACAAATACCTGAGAAAAGAGCAGAAATTTCCGAACGTTACCGCGTTGAAGGCACAGATCGCCGAAGACATAAAAAACGCGCAGGCCTTCCTGAGCGCGGCGCCGCCGCCGGAGATCGTCTGAGGAGGACAGACATGGAAACTTTCTATATCACGACACCAATATATTACCCGTCCGATAAACTGCACATCGGACACACTTACTGCACGGTCGCAACGGACGCCTTCGCCCGTTATAAAAGGCTGCGCGGCTTCGACGTGATGTTCCTCACCGGGACTGACGAACACGGTCAGAAGATAGAAGAGAAGGCGAAGCAGGCACTGGTCACGCCTCAGGCTTTCGTGGATAAGATCGTCACCGGAAAGGGCGGGATCCTGGATCTGTGGAAGCTGATGAACATCTCAAACGACCGCTTCGTCCGCACTACCGACGACTACCACGTGAAATCCATACAGTATATTTTCCGCAGGATGTATGAGAACGGCGATATTTACAAGGGTGCCTACAAGGGCCTTTACTGTACGCCTTGCGAGAGCTTCTGGACCCAGAATCAGCTTGTCGACGGAAAGTGCCCCGATTGCGGCAGAGAGGTCGTAAGTGCGGAGGAAGAGGCTTATTTCTTTCGCCTTTCCAAGTATCAGGATAAGGTCCGGGCTCTGCTTGAGAGCGGTGATTTTCTTGAACCCGCCTCCCGCGTGAACGAAATGATAAACAACTTTATCAAGCCGGGACTTGAAGACCTCTGCGTATCCAGGACGAGTTTTACCTGGGGGATCCCCGTCGATTTTGACCCGGGCCACGTCGTTTACGTCTGGGTGGATGCCCTGTCAAACTATATTACCGCGCTCGGTTACGGGAACGACAAGTACGGGGACTTTGACAGGTACTGGCCTGCCGACGTCCATATCGTAGGCAAGGAGATCGTGCGCTTTCACGCGATCATCTGGCCCGCTATGCTGATGTCGCTCGGCCTCCCGCTCCCGAAGAAAGTATACGGGCACGGTTGGCTGCTTCTGGACGGGGGCAAGATGAGCAAATCAAAAGGGAACGTTGTCGATCCGGTCATTCTGGCGGAGCGATACGGGGTAGACGCGCTGCGATATTTCCTCATGAGGGAGTTTCCTTTCGGCTCCGACGGGAATTTCTCAAACGAAGCGCTCATAGCCCGTATCAATTCCGACCTCGCCAACGACCTGGGGAATCTGGTCAGCCGCACCGTCGCAATGGTGTTCAAATATTTCGACGGCACGCTGCCCGAGTGCCGGGAACCGGACGAGAAGGATGACGAGCTGCTCTCGCTTGTCCGCGCGCTCCGCGGGATATACGAAAAGAGCATGGAGGCCTATGCGCCTCAGACGGCGCTTGTCGACGTCTTCAAGGTCATCTCGCGCGCGAACAAATACATCGATGAGAATCTCCCCTGGCTGCTCGCGAAGGACGAGGCAAAGCGGGCGCGCCTGGCGACTGTTCTGTATAACCTGCTCGAGACAGTCCGTGTGACGGTGACGCTTCTGAAACCGTTTATGCCGGAAAGCTGCGATAAAATATTCGCTCAGATCGGCGCGGCGCCCGATCAGGTGACATGGGACAGCGCGGCCAGGTTCGGCCTGCTGAACCCGCGGGCTTCGGTACAAAAAGGCGAGGCCGTTTTCCCCAGAATCGACATGAACAAGGAACTTGAGGCCCTTGAGGCTCTGAACGCCCCGGTTGAGGAACAAGAGGAACTGCCGAGCGTTACAATCGATGAATTCGCGAAAGTGCGCATGACTGTGTGCAGAGTCCTGTCGTGTGAAAACGTCAAAAAATCGGACAAGCTTCTGCGCTTTGACCTCGACGACGGCAGCGGCAAGGTGCGCCGGATACTGTCAGGTATCGCGAAATACTACAAGGCGGAGGAGCTCGTCGGAAAAACGGTGCTTGCGTGCACGAACCTCCCTCCGAGAAAAATGATGGGCGAGCTGAGCTGCGGTATGCTTTTGTCGGTAGAGAAAGGCGATAAACTTCAACTTATAATACTTCCCGACGATATGCCTGTCGGCGGGACCGTGTGCTGAGCGCCATGGACGTTTTTGATACTCACGCCCACTACGACGATGAGCAGTTCGACCCGGACAGGGATGAGATACTGTCCGGACTGCCCCAAAAAGGGGTGAAGCTGGCGCTCGATCCCGGCGGAGATATCGGCTCTTCAAAGCTGGCGGTCTCTCTTGCGGAAAGATATCCTTTCCTCTATGCCGCAGTCGGCATACACCCGGGCCGCGCCGAATCAATGGCAGATGGTGATATCGACCTTCTCGCGGGCATGACAGGCAACCCGAAAGTCCGCGCAATAGGGGAGATAGGCCTTGATTACCACTATGAGGGCTCGCCGCGGGATGTTCAGAAGAGGGTTTTTCGCGCGCAGCTCGCTCTTGCACGGGATCTAGGGCTGCCCGTGATCGTACATGACAGGGAGGCTCACGGTGACTGTATGGAGATCATTCGCAGCTTTCCCGGCCTTCGGGGCGTGCTCCACTGTTATTCGGGTTCCGCCGAAGACGCGATGACGTACGCGCGTATGGGGTGGTATCTGAGCTTCACCGGGGTTGTAACGTATAAAAACGCCAGAAAGGTCATCGAAGTCATAAAACAGTTCCCGCTTGACAGGATGATGATCGAGACTGACGCACCGTATCTTGCACCCGTCCCGCACAGGGGGCGGCGCTGCGATTCAACATATTTGCACCTCGTTGCCGAAAAGATCGCCGAGGTGCGCGGATTGGATCCGGAGGAAATCGCGGCGCGCACCCTTGTCACAGGAAAAGAGTTTTTCAGCATCAGCTGATTATTAAAGCCGGCCAGAAGAAAGAGGACATATATGATAGCTAATAATGAAAAAACAATGGAAAAGATTGTGGCACTATGCAAAAACCGTGGGTTTGTCTATTCCGGCAGCGAAATATACGGGGGTCTGGCGAACACCTGGGACTACGGACCTCTCGGAGTTGAGCTGAAGAACAACGTCAAACAGGCCTGGTGGAGAAAATTCGTGCAGGAGAACCCGCTCAACGCAGGCCTGGACAGCGCGATCTTAATGAATCGCGAGGTCTGGGTCGCATCCGGGCACGTGACAAACTTTAACGACCCCCTGATAGACTGCAGAAGCTGCAAAATGCGCCACAGAGCGGACAAGCTCGTCGAAGAATACAACGCGGAAAACAATATAACCATGTCGGTTGAGAGTATGACAAACGAGATGCTCTCGTCGTACATCAAAGAAAAAAACGTCCCTTGTCCACATTGCGGCAAGAGCGATTTCACGGATATACGCAAGTTCAATATGATGTTCAAGACGCACCAGGGGGTGACGGAGGACAGCACCACAGAGGTCTACCTCCGCCCGGAGACGGCTCAGGGCATCTTCGTGAACTTCAAGAACATCCAGAGGACGACCCGCCGCAAGATCCCCTTCGGCGTCTGCCAGATCGGAAAGTCGTTCCGCAACGAGATAACTCCGGGCAACTTCACGTTCCGCACGAGGGAGTTTGAGCAGATGGAACTCGAATTCTTCTGCAAACCGGGAACGGATCTGGAATGGTTTGCTTACTGGCGCGGCTTTTGCCGCGACTGGCTGATCTCTCTCGGCATGCAGCCGGACAACCTTCGCCTCCGTGACCACGAGAAGGAGGAGCTGAGCCATTACTCAAAGGCGACGACTGATTTTGAGTATCTCTTCCCGTTCGGCTGGGGAGAGCTGTGGGGCATAGCAGACCGCACGGATTTCGATCTGAAGGCTCATCAGAACCAGTCGGGAGAAAACATGGAGTATTTCGATCCGGAGACATCAGAGAAGTATATACCTTACGTCATCGAGCCATCTCTCGGGGCTGACAGGGTGACGCTCGCTTTCCTGATAGACGCATACGACGAGGAAGTCGTAGATAAAGATAAAAACGACGTTCGGACCGTGCTGCGCCTGCACCCGGTTTTAGCGCCGTACAAGTGCGCGGTCCTGCCTCTGTCAAAAAAACTCTGCGAGGGCGCTCTCGGGGTGCGGGACAAGCTTGCTCCGCACTTCATGACGGATTATGACGATACCGGGTCCATCGGCAAGCGCTACCGCAGGCAGGATGAGATAGGCACGCCGTTTTGCGTAACGTACGATTTTGACAGCGTCTCGGATAACAGCGTGACCGTTCGCGACCGCGACACGATGGAACAGGTCCGCCTGCCGATTGACCGGGTCGCCGCCTGGATCGGGGAAAAGCTGTCCTTCTAAAGTGGGGAGCAATATGAGTGACGTTCGCGCTGTCGTGCTCGCGGCAGGAAAGGGTACGAGGCTTCGGTCCGAAGAATACGGGATGCCCAAGGTAATGCGCGAAGCAGCAGGAAAACCGCTGCTGCATTATGTGCTCAGGGAGCTGTCTTTTCTTCCGAAAGAGGATATAGTCATCGTTGTCGGCTATATGGCGGGCACCGTCATGGAGTCTTTCCCGGGTTATGCTTTTGCGCTGCAGCAGGAGCAGCTCGGGACGGGGCACGCGGTCATGGCCGCGGCTCCCGCGCTCGAGGGGTTTACGGGCACCGTGATCGTGTGCTACGGAGATATGCCGCTTCTGAAAGCAGATACGTACAGATCCCTGCTTCGCTCGCACGCGCAGCAGGGCAACGTCTGTACGCTTCTCACGGGAACCAGCCGTATTCCGCTTCCGTACGGCCGCGTTCTGCGCGACGAGGCGGGCAATTTCGTCCGGATAATCGAAGACAGGGACTGCACCCCCAGGGAAAAGCTGATACAGGAGCTCAATGCCGGGGTATACGCTTTTGATGCCCGAGCGCTGCTTGGTTCTCTCGGGGAGCTGAGCCGAGCGGGAAACGTGCAGGGGGAGTACTATCTTACTGATGTGCCTGAAATAATCAGAAGGCACGGCGGCAGGATCGGTATTTACTGTGATGAGCTCAACGAGCAGATCCTGGGCGTCAACACTTTGGAGGATCTGAAGACCGTTGAGTCTTATTGTCGAAACGAATGATCACGGTGCGGCAGATCCATACGATAAAGCCCGTATTCAACACTGAGTCAAGAGTACTGATACTCGGGACTTTTCCTTCCGTCAGATCACGCGAGGAGATGTTTTTCTACGCTCACCCCCGAAACAGGTTCTGGGCTGTTCTCGCCGGCGTGCTGGGCTGCCCTGTCCCCCGAACGATACAGGAGAAGACGAGCATGCTGCTCGAACACAGGATCGCGCTCTGGGACGTTGTGGCCGGCTGCGAGATCGAGGGTTCCTCGGACGCGCGAATACGCGGCGTCGAGGCTAACGATCTGAGCCTGATCATCGACACGGCGCCTGTGCGGGCGGTATTCACAAACGGAGGAACGGCGCATCGGCTGTACAGAAGGTATTGTCTGCCGGTCACGGGGCTCTGCGACACCTGTCTGCCTTCCACAAGCCCGGCCAATGCCCGCATGACGCAGCAAATGCTTGCCGAAAGCTGGTCGGCGGTGGCAAGGGCGCTGGAGGATTGAATATCGACGCAAAAAACGGCCGCGGTGACTAAAAAATCACCGCGGTCAAACAATATTACGTTCCGTGTTCAGTATTCCACATGCTCGCAGGCGGGACGCTCAAGCAGTTCGGGGTGCTGCAGAAGGTGTTTGAGCAGCTTTATTGATTTTGAGTAGTAGTAACCGTCGGCCAGCCTCTCGTCGATAGTCAGGCCGAGATCGACCGTATCTCTCAGGTCGAACGTGCCGTCGTCATAAAAACGCGGCTTTTTCTTTTTCTCTCCGATGACGCAAAACAGTGAATTGGTGCCCCAGTTGCACAAGTGGTGATAACCGCACTTTAAGCCGATGGAGCCGAGATTTGACACCATGACGGAGGCGTAATACGGATCGGTCTTTATGAGCGAGAGGGGAACAAGTCCCCGCTCGTCGAGCCTGTGAATCAGCCACATTACAAGGCCGAAAATCGGGCGGGGCAGTTTGCGGACGAGGTCCATACTGGCTGTGGAATTGTCGGGTTTGTCCGAGCGGCAGGACAGTATCTCAGACATGATCTCGTCGTGCAGCGTATCGATCGTGGAGTTGTCGCTGCAGCGCACGAAAGCCAGACCCTCCTCGGCATCATCCGTGAAACCTTTTTTTACCACAAAAGCCGCCGTAAGCTCGTTTCTGAGATAAATGCGCTTGTTCTGAATAAATCTGTTCAATTTTGGCCGAAGAAAAACGGTCTTCAACAGAGCGGCCAGGATGACGTGGAATAACGTATAGGGATATTGAGGATTATCCGCGTTTTTTTTCGCAAGAAACGCGTTGATCGGCTCAAGATCAATAGATTCGTTTATGTATGCCTCGTTATCCGCTCTGTTTGGGTAGAGGTACGGTGAGAAATAGTGGATCGAATCAATATCCCGGATAAGAGTGCCGTCCTTTCGGTCACCGAACCTTCGTCTTTTCTCGCTGATGTGAGATCACCACCCGCAAGTTTTTCTCGTTATCGTATTTACGTATTTATTTATTATAGCCTCAGGTATGTATTTGTCAATAAACGCGCGAAACGAAACGCCGGCATATGAGCCGGCAGTGCGCACCCCGGAGCCGAATGGCTGATAAATCAACTCTTCGGGGTATGATTTAAGCGCGGCGGAATCGGAAGCATAAAGGCGAGCTTTTGTTGACAGTGTGGCGGCGTTGGGATAATATAAGGACAATTGTATCAGCAGGCCGCTTGCCGAGCGGGCTGTCCGTAATGGGAGCCGCGGCTCTAAGCTGCGG
>JAAYAR010000178.1 GCA_012719235.1 Clostridiales bacterium | reverse complement strand
TTTGTCCGACCCGGCGCTCAGCCTGCCGGGAGATGCTTTAAAAGACCGGACCTTACAAGCCAGATACCGGCAACGAGAAGAAAGCCCGGGACCGCGATGAGTGTCATTCTTGTAAGGACCTTTTTCACTTTTGCCATTATCTTTGCAAACCGCCCGGTTTCAAGCCGCCTGTAGAGCCAATAGACCACAAACTGAGGTATCTTTGAGAAGACGGTGAAAATGCCCAACAATAAAATAACTGAGACCGGGTCAAGGCGCTCGGGCGCCAGTATCGCGATGAAGCTGTAGAGAGGCCAGTAGATCGGGACAGCAATAAAAACCTGCACGATCCCGTAGATCGCGAGAAAAACGGGGCTTACGGACTTTATGAAGAGAACCTTGCTTATATCGCTGTCCGCCTTTGACCAGTTCCTGATCAGGCGGACGGCAAAAAGCGCCGCGCCGAGAAGGGCTGCGCAGCCGACCGACAATTCCGCAAGCCAGACCGGTACGAAATTAAAGTCCTCGAGGATATCTTTAAGATAGACAGTGACGCCATAGTAGACAAGAACGGCAAAAAGCCAG
The DNA here is from genome assembly GCA_012719235.1 of Clostridiales bacterium. Classification (GTDB taxonomy): domain Bacteria; phylum Bacillota; class Clostridia; order Oscillospirales; family Oscillospiraceae; genus JAAYAR01. Next base: position 10,500 of record JAAYAR010000178.1, on the reverse strand, counting down.
TAGGTCAGCCAGGTAGCCCAGACTTTAACAAGGGCATGCCACTCCTTGCGCACGAGCTGCAGAAGCAGCAGCAGGATACTGATGCCAAAGGGGTCCAGAGTATCAACGGCACCCAACGTGAATAACGCAATGACAACCGACGTCATAGGACCTCCTTGTGTTCGGGGGCGGTCAGCGGAAAGCGGCCGACCGGAGAGCTGATCTCGCGACCGGACCACAGCGATCAAGCCGGAATGCCGTACTCGTTTGAAACCTCGCGGGCATCTGTGAGCTGCCTTGCGCCGCCCACAGGTCTACGCTTCCTGATAAATCTGCCTGAATTTCCCGCTGACCGGGTCTCTCTGCGGTCTTTTGTCCGATAGATACATCACGGCGTCATCCACGTTTAAATATCTGAGATAATCCAATATCCTTTTTTCAATAAGGCTGCAAACGTCGTTGATATCGCTGTTCAGATCCGGTACGAGCCGCAGCTCGATCTTATTCCTGCCGCGCAGAATGACCTGATACGACTGCACGCCGGGGACCTCTTCGATTATGTCAAGAAACGACATCGGAGCCACCGTTACCGTGCCGCCGTTTTTTCCTTCAAAGCGCAGCATATCGTTGGTCCGCCCCTCGACTTCGATCCAGGGTCCGGCTCTCCCGCATTCGCATCTTTCGTTGTGAAGTATCGTTCTGTCCGTGAGTTCATATCTGATGATAGGCTGGACTTTGTTGCCAAGAAAAGTCACCAGTGTTTTTTGTGAAAGTGTGCCGTCGGGAACGGGGTTAAAATCATCGTCGACCGCCTCGAGTATGACCCAATCGTTATTTACGTGCAGACGGTTTTTTTTACATTCGAATGCCATGAATCCGCCCTCGGTACAGGCGTACATTGAATGGACGGGGCAGTTGAAGGTCTCCTGAAGCTTCCTGCGGCTGTAATCGGTCAGATATTCACCCGAGGTCAGCACGATGCTGGGTTTGATGCGCAGTTTTCCGGCATACGGGTCTTCGGTCAACAGCATCAGCGTACCCGGAAAACCGCAGATCACCTTCGGCCTGAATTTGTTCAGCTCCTCAACGAGCTCCGCCGCGGCTTTTTTTGATTCGAATGATCTTAGGAAATACTTAAGAAACGGAACTTTTTTTATATTGTCCCTTGTTGTCACGTTTGTGATCCCGTACCCGTCGCTTGAGCACAGAATGGCAAAGGGGATCCTTGCCTGAAAGGCTCGGACAGACATGAGCGCGTCTTTTATGTTCTGCGAGGACCTGTCATTGACAACGCATGCCTGCAGTCCCGTGGACCCCGACGTGGTCGCAACGACATATTTACCGTGCAGCTTTGAGTCGTAATTCCCCGGTCCTGCTAAAAACGCCGCCACGTCGGCTTTTTTTATCGCTCTGTCCGTAACGTAGTCGTCGAAATTATCCATCATCTGCTTCTTTGTGACGGGAGGCAGATCGGCAAGTACAAAATTCTTATTTACGTCCTTATACAATTCCGCGAAAAACGGGCTGTTCTCCTTAGCGTAGGTGACGAGCTTTTTTAACCTTCTTTTCTGCAGTTTCTCGCGGAATTCCAGCGACATCAGCGATGTCACGAAAGTCTGAGGAAAAAGGTCGAAATATGTTCTTGCCATAGTTATTCCCCTTTGTCCGAAATTCCGTATCCCGCTATATCACCTCATGAAGCAGATGTCCTACAGTCATATCGGGGTCTTCAATGCACGCGTCGATTATTTTCAGGATCATCTTATGCATATTTTCGATCATCGCTTCATCCATCCTGTGTACCTGATAATCGTAATAGAAATCCATCCCGTTATCTCTGAGGCTAGGGATCATCAACATGTACAGCGGGAACGGGAACCATCCGATCTGTTCCCATTTGGCTTCGAATTTCCATCCGTTTTCCGGCTGCGTGAATTCCAGAGGCACGTAGTTCGCCATCATCGACGTATAACCCGTTCCGAGCTTTGTGCCGTAACACTCGCCCAGGAGCTTCGACATATCCAGAAGCGAATAATCGCAATGGCGGAATACCTTGAACATTTCTTCCAGAACGTTATTCATAGCTTCTTTTACGGTGATATCCTCGGGGATTATCGACCGCATCGGTATGCAGGAAGCGCGGGTCCCTCCGGAATTCTTGTCGGCGAGCGTGAAGCGCATGTTCACGTAAATAAACACGCTAATATCCGGGTTGAATTCGTTCATTGCCGAAAGGTATGTCCTTATGGCAAACTGGAAAAGCGCCTGCTCGGGTATCCGCTCCCTCCTGCAGAATTCTTTCACCCGGGATACGAACTCCGGCCCTTCGTGGTATATGATCTTTTTGCTTTTATCGTGGAATATATCCATGGTCCTGCAGGCCCGCAGATTCGGATTTTTCTTTTTCCTTCTCTGTTCGTTCAGAAGGCTCATCCCGAAGGGAGCGGCATAAAACGGCTCGCCGTCTTTGGTATACTGCTGTTTAAAAAACTCCCTGTTTTTCGCCTGATGCTCCTTATCCTGGAGTTTCTTTATTTCCATCGGGAGGCAGTCCTCGAATTTGTCCGGCGGTTTCGGCAGCTCCGTTCCGTTGACAAGGGCGAAATATATATCGAGAAGGTCTTTGTAAAAAAGGAAGACTGCCGTCGCGTCCATGCACATGTGCGTCACATTGATGTAGATGCCGCTGCCGCCGTTATATGTTTTGAAGAAAAATATCCTGTACAGTTCATTCTTCGTGAATCTGACCATTTTTCTCGCGTCGGCCAGGATCACGGCGTCCTGTTCTTCTTTTGTTTTGCCGGTGAAATCATAGATCTTTATGTCCGGCATTTCACGTTCAGGCAGAAAATACTGCACCAGCTTCCCTTTTTTCTTGGTAAACTGCATGCGCATGCAGTCGTTTCTTTCTATCTCCAGAGCGACCGCTTTTTTCAGGATATCAAAATCAAAAACATGGTCTGCTATCAGCGTCACCGGGAGCTGAAGGACCTGTTTATGCCTGCTGAAAAAAAGCTGCATTCGAATAGTGATCTGGGAGAAATTCAAAGGATAGTACTTGATCCCGGACAGATCTTTCTTTGTCATGATGCATACCTCCGGTTGATTTTTTAATTCAGAATATTTCCTGACGATTCAATTGCCGGTGTCTGCGGATCGCGGCTTTGAACCTGTCCCTGTTTCATTGCGCGCCAAATTCGTGCCAGTTTATTGGGCTAATAGAAAGATTATATCACGCTGTTTTCGCTGTTCAACGCTCATTTTCATCGAATTTCGCAAACGGACCGTTCAGCGGGGACGCTTTGCGCCGATGCGAGAAAAAAGTGCGACAGTGCCATACGGAAAGCGCTTGAAAGCTGCCGCAGCGGCTGTATGAAGTCGTCTTCGCGCGCTGAAAGCGAATTTATTCGTCACGATATGTTTATAAAATAAATCCCTGGCAGACATATAAAACAGGCAGCGGAGCGGACCTTTCGATCCTTTTCCGCAGCCTGTTTGCCGCTTCGGTCATCCATGACGGGGTGCTGCCCGATCAGGCGTCAGGTCCTGTTCGGATTATGAGTTTTCACGGCCGTGACAATGGCCGCACCTGCCCTCAGCTCCCTATCTGAGACTGCAGACCAAATGATCCGGTGATCTCCTGCAGATGCTGCATGTGTTCGTCAGACGGGATCTCTATCGTATCGAGCGGAGTTCTGCCGAGGCTCCTGTTCTTTGATTCGCCCATGCGGTGATACGGCAGCAGGTGTACGGCAACGTCCTTGCCAAGATCATCTGCAACAAATCTCGAAACTGCCGCGATGCCCCGATCACGGCATATCGGTCACTCCGCCATTATAGCACTTATAATGTAAAATGATAATTTATTTTCCAGTATACATTTACAATTTAGAAATGAATATGGTCCGTCATGCAGGTTTTCGGGATGAAAGGCGCCTTTTACAGTGAAATCGCGGCCGATCTGCCGCCGGTTTATAAAGACTATCCATGCCGTCCGGTGAAAAATTGATTCTGTATATGAGAATCAATCCGGAGAATAAAGTATGCATCCTCAAAAAGCGCATGGTATAATTGCATCAAATAATGAACACATAGGATCATTTGCTTCGCAAAAAAGCAATCATATGATTAGGGAGGAGAAGCTCATGAACGCCGTAAATGTCAAAAAGGGGGACATAAACTGCGCCGAAGTTGATTCTGTCAACTGTCAGACCGACAGGGTGAACAAGCTGATAGAAATGCTGAGGAACGCGGAGGAGCACATCTGCTGTGAGCGCAGCAGGATAGTGACGGAATCATGGAAGGAAACTGAAGGCGAACCGCTTGATATAAGACGCGCGAAGCTGTTTCGCGATGTGATGCGTAAAAACCCGATCGCGATCTGGGACAATGAGTTGATCGTCGGTTCTCAGTCGAAATATTTCTTTGGCGCGTCGCCCTACGTGGACTACAACCCCGCGGTCGCCGTGGAGAATCTGAGGGAGACAGGCGGAACCGGCGGCAGCTCCGTCAAGGACGCTCAGATCACCGAAGAAGAGAGAAGAAGTCTCGAGGAAGACGTTAAATACTGGCAGGGGCGCTCGACGGGCGACGCTGTCGGGCAGCTTGAAAAAACGAAATTTCCGTGGCTGCGCGACTGGGAGGAATCGGGGCTCGTAAACGCGGGCACGACCGGGAATCCCCCCGCGGTCAGAAGCGTGGATTACGGCAAGGTCATCAATATCGGGCTGGAAGGCATTATCGAGGAAGCTAAAGAGGAGCTCAAGAGTCTGGAATACTATGATCACCCGGCCGATGACCTGAAAAAGGAGATCTTTCTGCAGGCGGTCATCATCGCTCTGGAGGGAGCCATAGAATACGCCGGCCGCTATGCGGCTCTGGCAAAGGAGATGGCCGAAAAGGAGCAGGATCCCGTCAGGAAAAAAGAGCTCGAGCGTATCGCCGGGGTCTGCTCCCATGTGCCGGCAAAGCCTGCGCGGAATTTCTATGAAGCGGTCCAGTGCTTTTGGCTGATCCACCTCTGCGTCAACCTGGAGACGTCCTTCCTGGCCGAGACCCCCAGCAGGATGGATCAGTACCTGTACCCGCTCTATTACAAAGACGTTATCGCGGAGGGAACGCTGTCACGCCAGGAGGCGGCTGAGCTCCTCTCATGCCTGATGGTCAAGTTCAATCAGTTCACCTGCGTGAAAATGTCCTATGACAAGAAGAACATTCCCGGAACGCACCTGCAGGACGTGACGATTTGCGGGGTCGACAGGGACGGGCGCGACGCCTCAAACGAGCTCTCATACCTGATGCTTGAGGTATTGGGTCAGACAAATCTGCCCCAGCCGCCCATTTATGTGCGCTATCACAATAAGATAAACCGTGAGGTCTGGATGAAGGCGCTGGAGATCAACGTGCGGCGCGGCGACGGCAATCCGGCTTTTCTCAACGACGAGACCAGGATATTCAGTCTTGTGGATCACGGCATACCGCTCCATGACGCCCGCGAATGGGCCGCGGCAGGCTGCGCCGGCTCGATAGTTCCCGCTGTCGCCATACACGGCGGCTCGATGGGGATCAATTACGTAAACCTTGCGAAGATATTCGAATATGTCCTCAATGACGGCCGTGACCCGAAGACCGGCAAGCAGATCGGACTGCACACGGGCGACGCGCGCAAATTCACTTCGATCGACCAGTTCATCGACGCGTTCAAACAGCAGTTTGATTACCTCATCCCGATACTTGCCAGGATGGCGCGGCTCACCGCCCATGTCGACGTTTCAAACTACCATATACCGTTCTGCTCCGCGCTCGTTGGAGACTGCATAAAGAAGGGCAAGGACGCCCGTGAGGGCGGGGCCCGGTATCCGCAGTTCCTGTACCATGTCAGCGACAGAGGGCTCCAGGATACGGTCGACTCCATGATCGCGATCAAAAAGCTTGTTTTCGAAGACAAAAAGCTTTCCATGGATGAGGTCCTTGACGCCGTGGAGGCGAATTTCGAGGGGAAAGAAGCCGTACGCAGCATGCTTCTGAACGCGCCGAAGTATGGCAACGACGACGACTATGTCGACGAACTGTTCGGCGACCTGTCAATCTGGCTGCAGAACAGGATCGCCCAGGAAATAAATCCGTTCGGATCAAAACTCTGGAGCGGCAGGAGCGGCGCGGTCGCGCACGTTTCGTTCGGAAAAGAGACGGGAGCCCTGCCCAACGGAAGAAAGGCGTGGACGCCTCTTGCAGACGGCTTTTTATCACCGTCTCAGGGCGCGGACTTAAAAGGGCCGACAGCCGTTTTCAATTCGGCGTCAAAGGTCAACCACGTCGAGAATTCGACCGGCGCGCTGATGAACATGAAGTTTGATCGACGCCTCTTTAAAGACGCGAAGAAGCTCCCGATACTCTCATCGATGATCGAATCGTTCTTCCAGCGCGGAGGCTTCCATATCCAGATCAACTTCCTTGAGCCGGAGACTTTGAAAAAGGCCCAGGAAGATCCCGAGAAGTATTCAAACCTCATGGTGCGTGTGGCGGGATACAGCGCGTTTTTCGTTGACCTGCCGCGGCAGGTCCAGGACGAGATCCTGGCCAGAACGAATCAGGCGATATAACAGCCGGCGATGAAAACAAAGTGTCCGTGCCGGATGTCCGGCACGGACACAAAACAGAAAGTCCGATGAGATATAGAGGTGAACGGTATGGACGCATTGACGGGTACCATATTCAACATACAGCGCTTCAGCACGGAAGACGGCCCGGGTATCAGGACGACCGTTTTCATGAAGGGCTGTCCGCTGCGTTGTCAGTGGTGCAGCAACCCGGAATCGCAGAGCCCCGCACTGCAGGTCGCCTGCAGGGATTCCCTTTGCATCAAATGCGGAAGCTGTATCGCCGCCTGCCCGGAGGGCGCGATCTCGGCAGTAACCGAGGACGGCGGATCGAAGCTGAGGATCGATCGCGGGCTGTGCCGCTCGTGCGGTTCGTGCGTTCAGGCGTGCCCGGCGGGCGCCATGGATTTCTACGGCAAAGTCGTGACGCCGGACGAGGTCTTCGAAGAGGTATACCGCGACGTCGGTTATTACATAAGTTCACAGGGAGGCGTTACAGTCTCAGGCGGCGAGGCGATGGCACAGGCTGATTTTGTCGAGGCTCTCTTTCGAAAATGCCGCGCTGCAGGAATACATACCGCGCTCGATACATGCGGCTACTTCAACAGCAGCGCGCTGCGCAGGATGTCCGACTGTATTGGCCTCGTACTGTATGACATAAAGTTCATGAACAACGAAAAGCATATTCGTTATACGGGAGTACCAAACGATATAATACTGCAGAACGCTCGGCTGATCCCGGAGCTGGGTATGGATATGGTCATCCGGATCCCGCTGATCCCGGGCATAAATGATTCCGTGGAGGATCTGACGGAAACCGCCCGCTTTGTCGCCGGGCTGGAACCGCAGCCGAGTGTGAACCTGCTGCCGTACCACAATTACGGTGAAAACAAATATAAAATGCTGAATATGGAATATCAGCTCACCGGGCTGAAGGCTCCTGATGAGGAGCATTTGGAGCGCTGCGCGGAGTTCTTCAGACAGAACGGTCTGATCTGTACGTATTAACGGGAAGATCGCAGCCCGGCACGATATACCGGAACGCCTTGCATCACATGTTATCCTTCTTATATACCCGCCGTACCTTCGCAGCCGAAGCCGTACGGCGGGTAAGTCTGTCAATAGGTGAGGCCCGGGTCTTTTTCCGAATCGGACAGGAGCGCCGCGATCTGCACAAACAGGTCATCCAGCTCTTTGATCCCGTTTTCCTGTATGTACACCATATTCGGTATGACACGAATACCCTGAAACCCGGTCCCGACGAGCCTTGCGTTGATATTATAATTTGTACTGTATTCTGTATCCTGAATATGCACGGTTTTATATGGTATGAACCCCATCTGGTGTACGATCGCGTTCCGGATGTCGCGCAGGACTACCAGTTTCCGGTATATGGCTTTCCAACGGGCAAGAAGCGAGTGATCTCTGCGGGTCAGATAGTAATCATTCAGTTTTTTCAGCCAGTCGCGGCGTATTTCCTTCATGTTATGGAGCATGGATATGCTCTCATCATATATCAGAGGCCTGTACTGGGGGTTGTTCTGGTTAGGGTTTGTCGGGTCATAGTTGTTGCATAAAAAGCTTTCCGTCGAACTCTCGATCGCGCTCCAGTAATTCAAAAACGAATAATAGCGGCTGAAGACCGGTGTGGCGACATTTTCGATCCAGAGCTGCTCCACAACGTTTTCATACGTCGGTACGGGCAGATCGGTCCGCGTACCGCCGTCCCGGCTCAGTGCGCGGGCCGCGCAGAGCTGAAACTGCAGATGTACTTCGGCATTCGTCTTTGTGGTGGCGGCCGCGGTCTTGTCGAACGGCTCCTGCGGCGGGTCCAGACAAAGTGTCTGCGCAAGGGCGTTCCTGATATGATCGATCTTTGATGTATCCGGCTCCAGGTGAAAATAGTCGCTAAAAATTTGATTGGCGGGCAGTATCAGATCCTTATCCGCGACCATCCTTTGTACTTCGCTGCAAACCGCTTTCCCCAGTATTATGAGAAGCTCCGGTTGTACCGCGTCAATTTCCCGTTGAAGGAATTTCTTTGCGCATTTTGCGGATCGGAGCGCGTCCATCGCGTAGCTGCCGTCCAGAGTTCTCAGGAAATGGCGGTCGTAACACTTGTGAAAGCTTGTCCAGTAGATACCGTCGCTGTTGAAGAGTTTTTGAAAGACGGTCTCGGTCAGGCCGTTTTTTCCGAACAGGGAATACAGCATGTTTCGCACAAAGCGGACCATTATCAGGGGAAAAAACATTGATTGCAGCGTCCCGGCCGCCGTGATGATCATAGCCTTCTGGCCCAGGATATCAAAAAACAGCGGCACGTTGTTCAGGCAGGAAGAGCATTTGGATATACTGTTCCTGATCTTTACCGCCTTGTCCGGGTGTGTTGCAGCCATGCGGCCCCTCCTTTCCGGGTGCGATTGCCCCGATAGTAAGCACAGGACGATTTTCAACAGATTTCAACAAATCGATTATATTTGAAATGACCGCCGCAGTAAAGTAATTACAGGGGCTTATTTGCAAAAACCGCTTAATAATGACAGGGAATCGCGCGCTTGTCGCGGTGAAGAACAGAACCGATCCGGCCTTGTACGTGGCGTGGCCACGACCGCGTATTCAAAAGGCGGACACGGTTGACAAAAACAGCGATCCGGTCTATCTTGAATATGTTTTTTCCGCAGGCTGCCCGCACCGTCATACTTTCCGCACCGCGGCAAGAACGCGTGATCTGAATAAATTGCGACGTGCCGCCGGCACACTGCGGCTGACGTCCATACGATGATCACTGAAATCACGGCTCATCCGCATTGCCGGAAGTATGTCATTTCGGATCGGAATGCACTGAAGAATATGATTCGACTCAGAGGCGACAGACAGTATGCTTAACCAATTCTCAAGAACACAATTGCTCGTAGGTCCCGACGGGATAGAAACGCTTTTGCGGTCCCGTGTCGCGGTCTTCGGGATCGGCGGCGTGGGTGGCTACGCGGTAGAAGCGCTGGCCAGAAGCGGCGTCGGAACGCTCGACCTGATCGACGACGACCGCGTATGCCTGACCAATCTCAACCGTCAGCTCCATGCGACGCGAAAGACCGTCGGGCAATACAAGGTAGATGTCGCCGGGGCGCGTATCCACGAGATCAATCCGGACTGTATCGTTAACACATATAAGACCTTCTACACACCCGAAACAGCCTCGGAGTTCGATCTCACGCAGTACGATTATATTATTGATGCCATTGACACGGTCACCGGAAAACTGGAGCTTGTCACGCGGGCGAATGCGGCCGGCACCCCGATCATAAGCAGCATGGGAGCCGGAAACAAACTGGATCCGACGGCGTTCGAGGTCGCGGATATTTATAAGACATCCGTTTGTCCGCTGGCGAGGGTCATGCGCCGGGAATGCAGAAAGCGGGGCATCCGGGCACTGAAAGTCGTTTATTCCAGAGAGATACCGACAAGACCGCCGGAGGACATGTCGATCAGCTGCAGACAGCAATGTATATGCCCTCCGGGGACCGCAAGAAAATGCACGGAGCGCAGAGACATACCCGGCTCTACCGCGTTTGTGCCCTCCGTCGCAGGTTTGATCATAGCCGGCGAAGTCGTAAAAGATCTGACACTTAATAAAATGAAGAACCGAAGCGGCAAATGACGAATATGCGGCGATCCGGCGTTTTCAGGCACTCGGCCGGATCGCTGCTTTAAAAAGCAGATGATAATCGGACACAGCTTGAAAGCGGGCGCGATGCAAAACGTTAATGTCTTGCATCGCGCCCGCATATTTGCCGAGCGATAGAACATGATGATATCTTCAAAGATGGGCAACTTTCGCAACAGGGGGGATCAGAGCTCTAACATCGGGTATTTACTGTCAGCACGGACACAGGGGTGCCGGGGTTATCGAGCTGTTTTAGGG
>JAAYAR010000177.1 GCA_012719235.1 Clostridiales bacterium | reverse complement strand
GTTCGTTGCGCGACTGATGTATCATCTTGCGTGTAAAGAGCCAGTCAATGAACTCCAGCGGAGGTATCGGAGCGGCAGGGTCCAGGCGCTTGATCTCTCTCAGGTAGAGATACAGACGGATAATCACGTCGGTCGAGTTTGAGATCGCCAGATAGTCGATCCTGTCGTTGTATGTGCCGTCGACGACCTTTTCAAACTGTGCCCGCATAACGGGATCGAAGGAATACTCGAGGTACTTGTCAGCCTGCACGAGCGGCCTGTACTCATCGGCATAGAGGCGCACCGGCATCATTCCTGCGGCGATGACCAGCTCATCCGGAACGTCGCAGCCCATCTGTCCGACGACTTTTCCTCCGTTTTTCCGGAAAGCATCGGATACTGTTTCCCTGTTTTTGTAGACTTCATAAAGGCGGCGGAATGCTTCGCTGTTCATGGCGCATTCCCGAATACTCAAGGTTCAAAACCCCCTTAGTAAGTATGTATTGATACGGGAGCTTCCCAGACGTGGCGGAAGCGCTCCGCCACTTGTGTTTCTACACTAATCATATCAAGATAAGACAGAATTAACATATGTGAATTGTAAAGAAATACTTGACTGGATTCTATGCATTTTTTATATGCGGTGTAGTGATCTCTGGAAACCACCGTGCGTCTGATTACAGTGAGCTTTCGATACCGTTATGATCCTACGCCCGGTCCACGGCCTCGGATGATTAATAAAATATTATATCAAATTCTCCGACAATTTCAAGGCGTCGCAGTCGTATCCGGATGTTCGGTTTTTTCGGCGGTTCAGAATAAACGAAGGTTTCCGTCCCGATCCACGGCCGCGCGTTGGACCGTATGCTCCTTTGAACGGCCCGGATGGTCGGAACCGATTGAAAATCGCCCCGCGCATGAATATAATAGTCTGCAAATCAAAGGATGAGGGCGCCTCCACAGTCGGGAGGACCGATCAGAAAAACGGGGGAAGCGGGTATGGACCATCTGGGGACAGTCAGGATAGAGACCGACAGAACGGTGCTTCGGAGATTCACAACGGATGATGCGGAGTATATGTTCAAGAACTGGGCAGGGGACGATGCCGTCACGAAATACCTCACCTGGCCCACGCACTCGGGCGCGGACGAGTCAAGACGCGTTATCAGGATGTGGGAAGAAAAATACGGTACTCCAGACAATTACCAGTGGTGTATCGAGCTGAAAAACACAAAAGAAGCGATAGGGAGCATCAGCGCCGTCGACGTAAATGAAAAGCTGAATGCGGTCGAAATAGGATACTGCATCGGCAGGGAGTTCTGGGGCCGGGGGATCACCACAGAAGCGCTCGGCGCGCTGATTGAATTCTTTTTTGAAAAAGTGAAGGTCAACCGCATTGCGGCGAAGCATGATCTGAATAATCCCGCGTCCGGCAGGGTGATGCAAAAATGCGGGCTCATTAAAGAAGGAACGCTGCGCCAGGCAGGCTTCAACAATACGGGCGTCTGCGATCTCGTGATTTATGGCCTGGTCAAAGCAGACAGGAAAAAAGGTGAATAAAGCTTACTGCGGCAAAAAGAAATGATCCGCGGGTGAAAGCCGAAAAAATCCGGGATCATGTGTTGACTCTGACATCGTGTCGCGGTTTATACTCCGGAATTGAAAGAGGGTACGAAAATGGAAGCCATGTCGATCAGTCTTGTGTCAAGATGTTTCGGAGTATCCGCGAGAATGCTGCGGTACTATGAGCAGGCGGGGCTTAACAGGAGTTTTCGGCGGGAGGACTACGCATACAGAATGTACGACAAAACCGCTCTGTCGCGTCTGAGTCTTATCCTTATATTGCGCAAGCTGCGCATCCCCGTTAAGCAGATAAGGACGATCCTGCAAAAGCCCGAAGCCGCCGCGGCCGTAGAGATCTTTATGAAGAACATAAGCGAACTAGACGACGAGATAACCGCGTTATCGACAATAAGGGAAATCCTGAGCCGCTTGGTTGACGCGCTGCGGCAAAAGGCGGGTGTTCGGCTTCATGACCTGATCGCGCAAGACTGCGATATCCCGGCTTGCTTGGGATCCCTGCCCTCTGAAAGTATCAATTTCAGGGAGGATAAGACAATGAATAAACTGAAAACGGCGCATGAGCGCCTGTCGAAGCTCACCGACGTACGGATCGTTTTCCTGCCGCCGTCGACTATAGCCGCGGCACGTTATATCGAGGACGAGCCCGAAAACAGGGCGCAGGAAATGATTGATGATTTTGTGCGGAAGAGCGGGCTGAGCGCGGTCAAACCGGATCTGAGGCTATACGGCTTCAATCACCCGAATCCCGTCGATGAGACCGGTTTTCACGGCTATGAGATGTGGGTCGCGATCCCGGATGATATCGTCGTACCTCCGCCTCTTGAAAAAAAGCGCTTTGCCGGCGGTTTTTATAACAAAAAATATAGATAAAGACTGTACAATTTATGAATCAGAGGTTAAAATAAGCGGCAGTAATGTATTTTTATACAAAAATATCATGTACAGGAGGTAATAATGGATAGCGGCAGCATACAGATTCTGATTGCTATGATCATCTACATTGCAGTCGTCATCGGAATCGGCGTTTATTTTGCAAAACGCGCCAACGAGAGCAGCGACAATTTCCTCATCGGCGGCAGAAAGATGGGCCCGTGGGTAGTGGCGATGGGAGCGGAGGCTTCGGACATGAGCGGCTGGCTGCTGATGGGCCTGCCGGGCGTCGCCTATTTTCTGGGCCTGAGCGACGCAATATGGACCGCGATCGGCCTGGCAATCGGTACGTACCTGAACTGGCTGTTTGTCGCAAAGCGCCTCAGAGTGTATTCTCACCTTGCGGGCGATGCGATAACGATACCGGATTTTCTGAGCAACAGATTCAAAGAGAACAAGAAAGTCATTATGACTATCGCGGCCCTTTTTATCCTTGTATTCTTCACCGTGTACGCTTCAAGCTGCTTTGTTACATTCGGCAAGCTGTTCAGCACGCTGTTCGACGCGAAATACGTGTATGTGATGATAGCCGGAGCAGTGTTTGTTGTCGCTTACACATTTATCGGCGGGTTCCTTGCCGAGTCCGTCTCAGACTTTATGCAGGGCATCATCATGATATTTGCTCTGGCTGCCGTGTTGATCGTCGGTATCACAGCTGCGGGCGGCGTTTCACAGGTGGTTGAAAACGCCCGGGCCATCCCGGGTTTCCTGGATTTCTTCGGTATAGCCACACCGAAACTGGTCGACGGGGTGCAGCAGCTTGACGCCAACTCGAAGCCCATATTCGAAGCGGCGGGCAGATACGGCTTCCTGACGATCATTTCCACGATGTCCTGGGGCCTCGGATATTTCGGTATGCCCCAGGTCCTGCTGAAGTTCATGTCCATAAAGAAAGCGGCTGACCTTAAGCTGTCAAGAAGAGTGGCTGCAATTTGGGTGGTCATCTCCCTCGGCGCCGCCGTCGTCATCGGCATAGTCGGGAGGATACTCTTCCCGTCGGAGCTGCTGACCGCGAGCGCGGCCGAGAGTATATTCATAGTGTTGTCAAAGGACTTCTTTCTCCCGTTCATAGCCGGCATAGTCATGGCGGGGATATTGGCGGCGACGATCAGCTCCGCGGACTCCTATCTGCTGATCTCGGCGTCGGCGCTCTCAAAAAACATATATCAGGGGTTATTCAGGAAAAAGGCTTCGGACAAGTCCGTCCTCTGGATATCGCGTATCACTCTTGTCGTCATCGCGATCATTGCCGTTGTCATAGCTCTTGACGAGAACAGCGTTATATTTAAGGTAGTTTCCTTTGCATGGGCGGGCTTCGGCGCCACATTCGGGCCCGTTATGCTGTTCTCCCTTTTCTGGAAGCGTATCACCCGCGCGGGCGCTGTAGCCGGCATGGTAGCGGGCGGAGGTATGGTGTTCATCTGGAAGCTGCTCATCAGACCCATAGGCGGCGCTCTGGGGATATACGAGCTGCTCCCCGCGTTCATTTTCTCCTGTATCGTAATAATCATTGTCTCTTTGCTGACAAAGGAAGAGTCCAAAGAGATCCAGGACGAGTTTGAATCCGTAAAGGCTTTCCGCGAGTAGAACGCGCGGCTGTGATGCCTTAAGAGAATGAATAAGAACAGCCGGCCGGGACCTGTTGGGGAACCGGCCGGCTGCCTTTTCGTTTTTGCGGCATCAAGACATCAGCCGACGGATCACCCGACAACGCCGCGCAAATACTCTGCACCACGAATGTTCACAACGGGTGGAGCGGCAATAGCGCGTTTATTTTTGTCGCCGAACGCCGTTATTGCTCTTGTGTTTCAATGTTATATGGTACATAATGTCATCAGAACAATGTCGGGGATGGAAGAAGCCGGAAACAGGCTGTCCTTGTGGCAGAGGCATGAAAATATAAAATAACAGACGTTCGGACGGGCGGGACCGGGCGCGGCCTGCGTACAGGCAGGGTGAGATATCGCTTGAGAAGGTGATTTTATGGGCGGGCAAGCGAATGTGAGCGATACCGGTAAAAACGACAAAAAGATTGCGCGTCAAACAGTGATCATTCTGATAGTAGTCGCTGTCCTTTTGGCTGCCAAGTTTTACGGCCGTCAGAAAGATCTTGTCCGGATCGACGCGTTGTCGGCTCAGCTGTCGTCCGACAGCGTAGAGATGCGCGCATCCGCTGTAGAGGAACTCGGCGAAATGGAAGAGTCTGAGGCCAAAGCCGCCCTGCTCACAGCCTTAAAGGACAGCAGCAGCTAAGTGCGCGCTCAGGCGGCTGCCGCACTTGTCGGCTGGGTCGACGGACGTGCCGTTTCCGACCTCATCGCGGCAGTCGGTGACAGCGATGCGGACGTGAGAAGAGCAGCGGCAGCCGCGCTCGCGTATTACGCCCGTGCGGGCGCAAAGGTCACCGCCGAGCAGAAAGAAAAAGCGTCGTCCGCACTTGACCGGATCTTCAGTGCAAACGACTACCCGGCCATAGCCGGAGCCGTAACGTATTTTATTGAAAAGGGCAGGGATGGAAGCGAGAAGGTATTGATCGCGGCGCTCGATAGTTGCGGGACGGAGGTCATGGCCGAGTTCTTTTTAAACTGCGGAAACGCAATACTCGCCGCCGCCGCCGAGCAGTGGGCCGTAAGAAACAACTACTCGGTAGAGACATGGCCGGGATACGGATCAGGCGCGGCGGGGGCCGTGTGGGGCAGCGGAGGCTGAGAAGCGCCTCCTGACCGGATAAATGTCAATCGGTGTAATAACGTAATGAAAAAGCGCGAATAATGCGTGGGGGTGCTGTATGTCGGAGCCCAATTATCAAAAACTGAAGCTGCTGATTTTGATGGAGATGCTCCGCAGGGAGACGGACGAGGACCACCCGCTGAGAACAAGCGAGCTGTGCGCCCGGTTGAAAGCGAAGAGCATAACCTGCGACCGCAGAACGCTCGGAAAAGATATTGCCCTGCTCAACGAGCAGGGGTTCGAGGTCATGTCCGCTCACAGGGGGCATGAAAAGGCGTACTACGTAGAAGACCGGAGCTTCAGCGTGCCGGAGCTTAAGATACTCATAGACGCCGTGCAGGCAGCCGGATTTATCACGCCGAGAAAAACAGAGGAGCTGACAGCTAAAATCGCGGCTCTGGGCGGTGGCCACCGGGCAGAGATACTTAAGGGAAACCTGGTGTGTTTCAACACGCGCAAGCACAGCAATGAAGGCATCTATTACAACGTGGGTTTTCTTGAGAAGGCCGTCCGGTACAGGAGAAAAGCCTCCTTCCGCTATTTTGACCTCGATGAGAACGGCGAAAAGGTGTACAGAAAAAACAGAGAGCGCTATGTGGTCGACCCCATGGCCCTCGTATACAACGAGGACAACTACTACCTTATGTGCTACAGCGCAAAATACGGCGAAATCGCCAACTACCGCGTCGACAGGATGACGGGGGTAGAAATCGAGGACGACGCGGTATGTGAAGAAGCGTTCATGCCTGATACCGATATCGCTCGCTACACGGAACGGGTCTTTAAGATGTACGGCGGAAGGGAAGAGAAAGTACAACTCCTGTTCAGCCGCGAGCTGATCGGGGTTATCCATGACAAATTCGGCGAGGACATAAAAATGGTACGCATTGACGAGGATACCGCGATCGCGACCGTCCGGGTCCAGATAAGCCCAACGTTCTGGGGGTGGGTATTCCAGTTCGGAGGTAAGATGAGGATAATATCGCCCGATCCGGTGATCGAAGGCTACAAAAGGCATATGTTGGACACGATATTGCTTTAATGAGCGGTACCCGGCATCGAGCGGCCGTCACCCTCTGTAGCCTTCACGGATGAACGGTTCGTTTATTTCCTCGCTGACAAGAAGTCGGTATTTGCCGGGTCGCCGGTAAGCGTTGCCGTAGACCTCGTTCTCGCGGTATCTGCGCAGCTTTACAAGATCGATCTCCGCCACGTAGACGCCCTCTTCACGCCCCGCGCGCAGAACGCACATATCCCGCGAATCAGGCAGGCCGGGCAGCCAGGCCATACCGTCGAAAACCGAGGAGCCGCCGTTGCAATCCGGGTGGCCCCCGGGGTAATTGCAGGTGGCAACCGCGAGCATGTTCTCAAACGCCCTGCTGCGCAGCTGCTCAAGGCGGTTGATCTCCATCGGGCAGGCGTTCGGCACCAGGATCAGCTCTGCGCCTTTCAGCATAAGTATGCGGGCGCTCTCGGGGAACTCTCTGTCGTAGCATATCATTGCCCCGATTTTTACCCGGCCCGCCGCCGTGTCAAGCTCCGTGACGTAAAAATCCTCCCCGGGCGTGAGGTTCCGCTCGGCGTCAAAATCGCACGTATGCACTTTAGAATAGGACAGGGCCCTCGCTCCGTGCCTGTCAAAAAGTATGAGGGTATTTCTCGGAGAGGGTCTGTGATCTTCGAGGATAGTTATCCCTATGGCCATTTGAAGTTCTTTTGCTAGATCCGCATGGGCCATCACAAAGTCGCCGTCATCTGCAACGGCATCCAGACTGAGCAGCTTCGGATCCCAGGATACTTGATAACCGTTGCTCCACATCTCCGGAAACAGCGCGATATCTGCCCCCGCCGCCTTTGCCTTCCGGCAGTATTCAACACCCTTTTGAAGATTGCCCCCGAGAGATCCGCAGGGAAGAATCTGCAGCAGCGCGATTTTCAGCATTTTCCCACCTGTTCTTTCTTCCGACCGTATAGCAGTCAGGCTGTGATTTTTGTGTCTTTACATGCTTGCGATCCATTATATTAAATGCCGTGCGGACTGTAAAGCGCGTCCCGGTCGGCAGCCGTAACGATATTGTGACAGTTGCATAAACCGCCGAAAAATTTCCTGAATAAGGTTGACCTGCCGCCCGAGCGGAGTATAATGTTCAAAAAGACGCGGGCAATAAGACTCGGCTCGATTTGGTGAAGATAATATAACGCGGTGTCGCAGCAGCATTTCTGACAGGTTAAGGGGTGGGTACATGGTCATGAGGTCGGTCCTGCTTTGGCAAGACAGTAATACCTACACTCAGCTTGCGTCTGAAAACAGAAAAGCCATAAGCGAGTATAACCTGAATATGCTGTCTGCTCTCACACTTGTCGGAGCCGTCATTATGTTGCTGCCGCTGACCGGCGCGCTGCTCGCCCACCACAGATCCTATCCGGCGTACATCTTCGTTTCCTTATTTTATCTTGCGCTTTTTTTCCTGTTCAGGATCAAAGCGCTAAAAAGGTTTATTCTGATCGGGTTGTACCTGGTATATTCCATATTTTTTCTCCTGGCTGTCTGCATGAGCGTGGTCTACTCCCCCGATATGCGAGCGACGGTCTTGTTGGGGGTGTTCTGCGTCATGCCCCTGGGTTTCATAGACCGACCGATCCGCATGAACCTGTTTGCGGCTTTCTGGTTTGTCGTTCATACCGTTCTGGCATTTGTTTTAAAGCCGGAGAACGCGCTAGTGGACATGATGAACTGTATTTGTTTCGGGATCCTCGGTTGTATTCTCGGCAACATAACGGTGCGCATACGCCTTGATAATTACGAAGCAAACCGCAGGCTCACGATCGAAAAAGAGACCGACGAGCTGACAGGCCTGTCAAACCGCCGTAAACTGTTTCAAACTCTGGCATATCTCGAAACGGCGGGATCAAAAAAACCTTCCGGTATCATGATGATCGATATCGATAACTTTAAAGACTTCAACGACACGTACGGGCATGCGGCCGGCGACAGGTGTCTGGCATGTCTTGGCAAGGTGATGATGACGTTCTCGCAGAGCTTCCGGCTGCATTTTTACCGATACGGCGGCGAAGAATTCGTCGCGATGGCATATGATTACGACAGGGAAGAGCTGTATTCTATCGCCGAGAGCCTGAAAATAGCGGTTATGAGCACGGTTATGGATTCTCACATAATCACCGTCAGTATCGGGATCGCGTATTGCGGCAATGAAACGGTGAGGAATTATGAAAATGTTATAGACCGGGCGGATCAGGCCGTTTATTGTGCCAAGAGACTGGGGCGCAACGTCGTCTGTATGGAAAAAAACCAATCCCGGCAAATAGCGAAACTTCTGCAGTGACGGGCGCCGGAGTATCAGGCGGCGCTGCCCGTCTCATGTGACTAAAACCCCCGTAAAGCTGATTATTTGCGGGGGTTAAGACTGTCGATATACAGGAAAAGGAGGCAAAGTGCGGTGTTGGGAGCGATTATTGGCGACGTCATAGGTTCCGTATATGAGTGGAACAACATAAAAACAAAGGATTTCCCGCTGTTTCGAAAAGACTGCTTCTTTACAGACGACACGGTCATGACCGTCGCCACTGCGGACGCGCTTATGAACGGCGGTGATGCCGGCGATTTTATCGACGCGTATAAAAAATGGGGGCGGCTGTATCCGGAGGCGGGATACGGCGCCAGGTTCGGAGCCTGGATACGCTCCTCGGACCGGGAGCCTTATAAATCTTGGGGCAACGGTTCGGCGATGAGGGTGTCGCCATGCGCGTGGCTGATGGATTGCGGATACACATCCCGGACGGGCTTGTGGCCGTCAGACGGCAGAGAGAAGGCAAAGGTGAGCGCGGAAGTCACACACAACCACCCCGAGGGGATAAAAGGGGCGCTCGCCGTGACCGACGCGATATTCATGTGCCGCTTTTACACGGGCGGCTACGGGGACGATGAGGGAAATCCCGTTAACGAGCGCTATACTTTGGAGCAGTATAAGCTCGTGATAAAAGAATTCATCGAGCGGGAGCACGGCTACGACCTGGGGGCAGCCCTTGACGATATCCGGCCGTCATACCGCTTCAACGCGAGCTGTCAGAAAACCGTGCCTCAGGCGCTGATAGCCTTTTTTGAGAGCACGGACTTTGAAGACGCAATAAGGAACGCGATCTCTCTCGGCGGCGACAGCGACACGCTCGCGGCTATCACCGGTAGCGTAGCCGAGGCGGCCTACGGCGTGCCGGACGAGATAAAAGAAAAGGCGTTATCGTTCCTTGATGAGCCTTTGCTTGCCGTATATGAAAGGTGGTCTTCAATTATTAAGCGCTGAGCGGGCGGCACGGGAGAGGCATCATAGCAGAAGGTGTGACGCAGCACAGATAATTACGAAAATTCCTGAATAAGCAGGATGTTGCACAATTATGCAATCGATATTTCGTTACGTTGCCGCTCCCGCACTGCTTGTGCAGATAATATAAAAAGCGTATATTCAAATAGTGAAAATTATTGAAAAGCCGTAAATCCCTGTGATAAAAACGAGATCTGATCCGTTGTCCGGATCCTGGCGAGACCCGGCAACATTAACAGAGTCGATCAAAGACGTATAATATGAAGGAGGACTATTTGAATGTACAGGCTGAACTACACGAACCTGAGTAAGAAGCAAATCGAAGACATCCTGGCCAAAGGCGCCGCTCCAAAATGCGCAGCGGCGTTTTGCTCATGCCTGACGGGAAAAACGATGAAGATCGTTCTCGACAAGCTCCCCGTCGAGG
>JAAYAR010000024.1 GCA_012719235.1 Clostridiales bacterium | reverse complement strand
CAGTATAATTATACAAGGAAACGGTAAGGCCGGTTTTTCCGGCTGCTCGAAGGATCCGGTGTGCCGATCCTCGGGATCTCTGCAGAAAAGAGGGCAGGCTTCCCGCCGCACGGCACCATGCGTCATAATCCCGGCATGGTGCGTTCTCCGTTTCCGGCCTGCTCTTCTCACCCGCCCTAACCCCCGCAAATCTCCGTGACGGCACAGAGATCGCAGAATGCGTCCTTTTTGTTGTCAAAGTATAACCGCCCTTCGTACCCGACAGTGATAGAACATGTATGGATCCGGCAGCATTTTGGTAAGCGCCCGTGTAAAACAAGAAAGAGGTGTGGTTGTGGTTTATCCGGGAAGCAATAATAAACAGCGCCAACGACCCGCGGTGGGCTCTTTGAAAAAAATGCTCAACGTCGTCTGTTCCATCACTCTTGCAATGATCATTCTGACGACTACAGCTACGCCCTGCTTAGCCGCCGTAAACAGCATCAACTGGACAGAGGATGAACTTGTCTTTATCGAAGAACATCCGGAGATCAGACTTGGTGTCGACCCGGGCTTCGTGCCTTTTGAGTTCATCGATGAAAATGGCGAGCACAAGGGAATCGCAGCGGACTATCTTTCGCTCATCAGTGAGAAGACCGGTCTGCGTTTTGATGTTGCGAAAGGTCTGACATGGCCCGAAGCATATGAACGGGCGCTGTCAGGCGAGATCGACGTACTGCCCGCTATCGGCAAAACAGCCGAAAGGGAGAAGAACTTTCTCTTTTCCGAACCTTATTACTACTATAAGAGAGTGATCGTGACCCGTGATACGGACACAGAGATATCGGGTATTGATGATCTGGAGGGATCTGCCGTAGCCGTGCAGCGCAACAGTTCGCATCACAGTTATCTGTTGTCTTATCCGAACATTAATCTCAGCCTTTACGACTCGGTAGAAGCGGCTCTGACCGCGGTTTCGACAGGGGCGGAAAAAGCTTTTATAGGCAACCTCGCAACAACAAATTATCTCATTCGTACGAACGGGCTGACAAATCTCAGATTCGTATCTTTTGAGGCCGAAAAACAGCAGGCGCTGTATTTTGCCGTCAGGAAAGATTGGCCCGAACTGGTAAGTATCCTGAATAAAGCTCTGGATTCCATCTCCGAGAGCGAAAAACAAGCCATAAACAAGACGTGGGTCGCACTGGATACCGATATAGACTACGGGCCTGTCATCCGCATTCTGTCGATCGTCGGCGCTTTGATAGCCGTTATATTATTCGTATCCTTTTTCTGGATCGTCAGGCTGAGAAAGGAGATCCGGCTGAACAGACAGATACAGCTCGATCTGGAAAAAGCAAAACGCGAAGCCGACGAAGCGAATGAGTTCAAATCAAGTTTCATGGCCAGGATATCCCACGAGATAAGGACACCGCTGAATGCCATAACGGGCATGTCATACCTGTTAAAAAAGACCGAGATATCCTTAACACAAAGCATGTACATCGACAGGATCACGCAAGCGGCAACCAATATGCTCAGTATCATTAACGATATTCTGGATTTTTCCAAAATCGAAGCCGGGAAAACCGAGCTTGATATAACATCCTTTTGCATGGATCAGGTTATCCGGGATGTTGTCAACATCATTTCATATAAAATCGATGAACAGGAGATAGGTTTCCGCCTGTCGAAAGACCCCCTTGTCCCCAACTGGTTTTTCGGTGATTCCAAACGGATCGAACAGGTCCTGCTCAACGTTCTGAACAATGCAGCCAAATTCACAAACAAAGGTGAAGTGTCCTTTGATATTAGGCTGCTGGCCAAGGAGAATGACAAATATCATATCTCATTTACGGTTAAGGATACCGGGATCGGAATGACTGAAGAACAGGTCAACAAGCTCTTTAATCCATATGAGCAGGGCGACAGCAGCATCACCCGCCGTTTCGGGGGCTCCGGCTTGGGACTCTCTATTGTCAAGAACCTTGTGGATATGATGGGCGGCGAAATAAAGGTATTCAGCACACCCGGTGAAGGCTCGACATTTATCATCAACCTGCCGCTGAAAGTCGATAAAGAGAAGGAAGCCGTCTACGTAAAAGCTTTGTCAGGCAAACACTTCAAAGACATCAGAACTCTTATTCTGGAAAAGTCAGGCGCAAATATTAACCTGATCGAAAGCTACCTGAGCAGTTTCGGAATGCAATGTGAGCTTACCAGTTCTGAATCCAGTGCCATAAGCATGCTCGAGGCCGCGAACGGAAAATTCGCCAGACCGTTCGACTTGTTTATAATCGACTACGATACTCCGGCCGACGGCGGTTTCAAATTTGTCGAGGCACTTCGCGACAACGACAGGATCGTCAGGACCCCAAAGCTTATTATGCTTTTGCCGATGATGAGAGAAGACCTGTTTGACAGACTAAATGAATATGGGATCGATATGGGCATCGGGAAACCGATCATACCGTCAATACTACTCAACGGGATTCTGGATATCTTCAAACTGAAGGCGGTCTCCGGCGCACAGACATCAAAAAGAGAATCAGCCCCGACAAAACTCGAGAAACCGTATCTCGTCCTGCTGGCAGAGGACAATAAAACGAATCAGCTGATAGCCGGATCTCTTCTGGAGCAAGTTGGGGTGAACTCGATAATCGCCAATGACGGAAAGGAAGCTGTTGATCTGTATAAAGAGTATGGGGACAGCATCGATCTGATATTGATGGATCTGCATATGCCCGTCATGAACGGTTATGAAGCAGCGGAAAAGATCCGGGACATATCATCTGAAGTCCCTATCGTAGCGATGACAGCGGACGTCATCTTAGGCGTTCGGGACAAATGCGAGCGAAGCGGTATATATCATTACATAAGCAAGCCCTTTGATCCGGACCGCTTTATTCAAACCATCAAAGAAATCATCCTTGAAAACGAACCCGACGCCGCTGCCGGGGTATCGGTGCTTGACCGGCAGCTGGGCCTGAGGAATATGGGCGGCAACGAAGAACTGTATCATCAGGTATTGAACGAATATTACAAAGAGAATAAAGATACTCCGGACAGGCTTGAAGCTGCAGTCCGTGAGAAAAAATACGCTGAAGCGGCTCAGATCGTGCATAAGGTAAAGAGCAGCTCCGGAAGCATCGGGGCTAAAGAACTTCACGGCACAGCCGTGTCGTTACAGAAAGCGCTTGAGGAAGAAAAGGCAGACAAAATAGAGCCGCTTCTCGACAGATTTAAAAGTTTACTCAGAAAACTGCTTTCGGAAATACAGTAAATCCGGTATACAGCGACCTTAACGACATACGGGTAATATAACCATGCTCCCCTCAGAGTTTCGGCGTATTAGCCGGAACCGGGGGGAACGATCATATACTGTTATCTTGAAAGGCACTCAGCGCTCTGTTCTGCCGGGAGCCTTGTCCGTTGACATGTATTCTCCTGCCGTGCACGACATTCACAAGACACCTGCTTGTGTTTTCCCGGTATCTTTCCGGCGCCGGCAAAAAGAACACAGCCTTTCGGAGTCATATGAAGTTTCTCTTGAGCTTATCCTTGAAGAGGGATATTATGTGGTTAAACTTATACAGAGATGATGCAGCTGCCAGTATTCGATTAATTAATGCCGGATAAAGTGAGGTCGAACAATGCCGCTTGATTACAGGAAAACAGACAAGGAACTATATCTGCCCGGCACGACGCCGTCTGTGATCAACGTGCCCCGGATGACGTTTATCGCCGTTGACGGTAAAGGCGATCCCAATACGGCCGCGGAATACTCTGAAGCGGTCGAGCTTTTGTACGGTCTTTCCTACACCATAAAAATGAGCAGCAAGGACATCCTTCAATATATCGTGCCGCCTCTTGAAGGCTTCTGGAGCGTTGACGGCGAATTCCGAGGCGGCGGAGCGGCGATAACTGACAAGAGCAGATTCATTTGGACAATGATGGTCCGGCAGCCCGACTTTGTCACCGCGGAAGTTTTCGAAACAGCAAAAACAGCCCTTGCGAAGAAAAAACCGAACCTGGACTTGTCCAAAGCCAGGCTCGAGACAATTACCGAAGGGTTGTGCGCCCAGGTCATGCACATAGGCCCGTATGACAATGAGCCCGCAACGATCGCGGCGCTTGAAGCTTTTATCATCGAAAACGGTTATGATCCAGATATATCGGGCAGCCGACGCCATCACGAGATCTACATTTCCGACCCTCGCAGGACGGCGCCTGAAAAACTAAAAACGGTGATCCGTCACCCAATACGAAAAGCCTGATGCAATGTGCTATACTGATATCGGAGATATAACTGCGGCGGCTGATCTGAAGGCTGCGAAGGAGAAAAATATGAAAAGGTTCGAAAACAGAATCGTTGTGTTCGGTGCGATCCTGATCCTATTTGGCATTATGCTCGCTGTTGCGGGAAATACAACTCTTGTATATATCACGGGCGGTTTGGGACTGTTTTTAGCCGCGGTCGGCTGCTTTGCCCCATACGAGAGCAGCGAAAAGAAAAAAGACGACGGGGCAACCGACGACAAACATCAAGGTCAGGATAATCCGCTTTAGAGAAAGCAGATACCGCTCCCGCATATTTTTGTTCCGGACTGCCGATAAGCATTTTTCTGCTGACCGGGATATGCTGCCTGACACCGGGCCGCCGCCCGGTGAGGATCGAATTTACATAGGAGTCTGAAGTATGAAACTGGACGGATTCGGGATCTTTGTTACAGACATGGCGGCGATGATCCGCTTTTACAGGGACGTTCTGAACTTCGAGATCCGGGAAGACGAAAACACCTCGAACGTTTATCTTGTAAAGGACGGAACTTTGTTCCTGCTCTATCGCCGGGCAGACTTTGAAAAATTAACAGGCAGAGCGTACGGATACGCGGACGGTATCAACGGCCACTATGAGATCGCCTTAAGCGTCGAAAACTATGCGGCTGTTGACCGGACTTTTGAAGACGTCGTATCGAGGGGAGCTACACCCATAATGCCGCCCACTACCGAGCCCTGGGGACAGCGAACGTGTTATATCACCGACCCTGAAGGCAATCTCATTGAGATCGGTTCTTTCACCGAATAACACTTGCGCATTTAAGAAAGCCTTTGTCGATTCGGTCGTGACGGAGAACCCGATCCGGCCTCCGTTTTCCCGGCCGGCGATGAAGCCTCCCAATAAAGCGGGGCAGAACATGAACGCGGACGGCGGCTATACTTCTGTATAACCGACGCCCCTGCTGCGGCTTGAACGCTTCTCGGCCGGGTGCTCAAATTTCAGAATGGAGTGATAAGATGATATCGACAGAGAGTATAATGTCCGTTTCCAAAAGCGATCTGCCGGCTGCGGCGAGCGCGCTGCAAAAGGAGGATATCCCTCAGCTTGTCGAATGGCTCGCGCTGAAAGACGACAGCATCAGATATCAGGCCTTTCTCCTGCTGAAATACAGATCTTTATCCTCCGCCGACGTCTATCCGTACTGGGATATTTTTCGGAACAAATTGCGAAGCGACAATTCCTACCAGAGAAGCATCGGCCTCATGCTGATCGGCGAGAACGCAAACTGGGATGACGAGAACCGAATGGAGGACACTATCGACGAATATCTGGAGCTCCTTTACGATGAGAAGCCCGTTACTATACGCCAATGTATTCAGGCACTGGGCAGCATCGCTTCGGCAAAACCGGGGTTGAATGAAAAGATCTCCTCCGCATTGATAACTTTTGACCTCACGGCTGTCAAAGAAACCATGCGCAAACTCATACTGCAGGATATCCTGAACGTACTGATAATTGTTCGCGGAGGATACAGATCCGAAGAAATCGAGAATTTTATTCTTAGCGCCCTCTCAGGAGATATCCTGGACAAGAAATCGAAGAAACAGTTTGAGACCGCTCTGTTCCGGACCTAACGCATTCCCTCACCGAGATTATCTGCCGGGAGTATTTACTATGAAAGGCTTTATGCGAAAGAATCTTCTTTTCTCACTCTGCGGGTTAAACTGCGGCTTATGTACTATGCGTTTGGGAGGGCACTGCCCCGGATGCGGAGGGGGACCCGGAAATCAGTCCTGCGCAATAGCAAAATGCAGCCTGCAGCATGGATGCGTCGAATATTGCTTTCTCTGTTCCGAATTTCCCTGCCCGAAATATGACGGCGCAGAGGAGTATGATTCTTTTGTTACCCATCAGCGGCAGTTGAAAGATATAAAAAGGGCGCAGGAGATCGGCATAGAGGCGTATAGTGACGAACAGACCGAAAAGGCAAATATCCTGCATACACTTCTGTCCGACTACAACGACGGCCGCAGAAAAACGTTCTTCTGTGCCGCTGTCAACCTTATACCGCTTGAGCAGCTGCGAACTATCATGGAACAGGCTGCCGCAAACGGACCCCATACATTGAAAGAAAAGGCGGAGTACGTTGCCGCTCTTTTTCGAAGCTATGCCGAAAAGAACGGGCTCGTACTAGGCCTTCGGAGAAAACCGGCTATGCTGTGAACAGCAGTGCGCCATACGTCCGGAGATCAATGCGTTACCAGCAGATCAAAATGATGTATCATTTCCGCTGTCTTAAATGCGCCGCAACGGAGGAGATATGCTGAAACATAAAGGTACCCTGCCGATTACAACGAACAGACTGATCTTGCGCAGATTTACTATGGATGACTGCCGGGAAGCATATGAAAAATGGACAAGTTCATACGACTCAAGGTTTTGGCAGCCCCCGCACAAAAGCATCGGGGAAACACGCCGGATGATATCTGAGTATGTCGCCAATTACTCAAAACCGGACTGGTATATGTGGGCCGTCGTCTTTGATAACGAACTTGTCGGTTTGGTATGCGGCAACGAAATCAACGAGGATATCAAGAGCATCTGTATCGGATATTGCCTGAGCAGATCGTTCTGGAACAGAGGGATAGCTACGGAGGCGTGCGCTGCTCTGATCAGGTATTTCTTTGATATTGGTTTTAACAGAGTATTTTCGTATCATAACCCGCTTAACCCGGCAAGCGGAAGGGTCATGCAAAAGTGCGGAATGACCTATGAAGGAAGGATCAGAGGCGGCTCAATGTTCGCAGGGGAAATATGCGATTGTCTGCAGTATTCAATATTAAGATCCGATCTGCTTTAGCTGTATTGTTTGAATAACGGTTTTGAGCAGGCATTCTTCGGGAGGTATATATGACCGGAAAAGTAAAGATCAGAAACGAGCGGGAAACAGATCACGGTATTGTGGAAGAGATCACCCGGAGAGCATTCTATAATCTGTATGTCCCGGGGTGCAGCGAGCACTATCTTGTGCATATAATGCGATCCCACCCGGATTTTTTGCCGGAGCTGGATCTTGTGATCGAGCTGGACAACAAAGTAATCGGAAATATCATGTACACAAAATCAAGGCTCGTAGATGAATCCGGAGAAGAAAAAGGTATTCTTACCTTCGGCCCGGTCTGTATTGCTCCTGAATATCAGAGAATGGGCTACGGGAAGATGCTCATACAGTACTCCTTTGACCGGGCCACAGCGCTCGGGTATGACACAATCGTAATATTCGGAAACCCAAAAAACTATGTGAGCCTCGGCTTTAAGAGCTGCAGGAGATACAACGTCTGCCTTGAAAACGGGATATTCCCTGCCGCGATGCTTGTAAAGGAGCTCAGGCCCGACGTTTTGGACGGTAGAAAATGGGTTTATTATGACAGCCCGGTTATGAAGATAGACGAAAACGAAGCGGAGCGGTACGATGACAGCCTGACCAAAATGGAGAAGAAATACCAGCCAAGCCAGGAAGAATTCTACATAAGCAGCCATTCCGTAATACAATAGATGTATTTATACAAACACATCCCCGAAGGGATGAAAGAATAAAATCGAGGTCTTCCTTTGCTATGTTCATGTTAAGATCGGCGCGCCTGGAATTCAGGAGAATCGAGGAGAGCGACTTTGATACAGTCGCCAAAATCATGCGGGACGAGGGCGTTCGGAAAGTGTGGGAGCACTATTTTACGGACGACGACGTAAGGGATTGGATAGCGAGGCGACAAGAAGGTTATCTCCGCAACGGAACAGACTATCTGCTGGCTATAAATGTTCTGTCGCGGGAGGTCGTGGGGCAGATCGGGCTTCTTAAAGAAGAGATCGACGGCGAAGAAGTATGGGCGATCGGATATATCCTGATGAGTGAATATTACGGCAACGGCTATGCTACCGAAGGAGCGAGGGCATTTGCGGACTATGCTTTCAGCACTCTGAACGCTTCAAAAGTTGTATGCGACATAAGACCGACCAATAAGGCCTCGATAGCTGTCGCAAAGAGAATCGGTATGGTCGAAACCGGGGCGTATATAAAAAAATACCGCGGGGTGGATATGCCTCACCTGATCTTCGAGCTGAACAGCAGCCGGATATAAATGCCAGACCCGCCGCGATAATCTCCGGAGGTCTTAAGCGAGATGATATCCGCTGCCTCTCACCTGTTCGGGAGTACCAAAACAGTGCTCAGGCTGTTCACGTAAAACGGAAAGGCTGTCAGGGAGGGTAATAATGGTAATAAAAAAATACGACACGACCATCGAATCGCTGCTTTTCGATATGCTGGCTGACGAGGGGGATGACTGGAGGGAGTATTACGGTGCAAAGGGACGTGAAAAGTACCGAAAAGCTCTCGGCTCGAGCATAGCGTATGTCGCGTTCGACGGTGAACACGCCTGCGGCTATATACGCTGCCGGGAAGACGACGGTTTCGGCGTATATGTCTATGACCTGCTTGTAAGAAGAACTCATCGCGGGATGAGTATCGGCGCCGCACTTATGGATCAGGTGCGCAGAGACTTTCCCTGCCAACCGGTCTATGTCATGAGCGACGTCGATCCATACTATGAAAAACTCGGCTATCGCAGAGTTGGATCGATCTTCTTGGCAGTATAACCTGCAGGCTCAATGAGGCAATCAAAAAGGGTGCGGAGCGCAGCACAAAAGAGGCCTGAAGAAAACACTTCAGACCTCTTGCTATATATTGACATGTTATCCGTCAAGATCAATAACGCGCAGCGGTAATTATCAACTTTCTTCCCCGCCCGATCCTCTCTTGTTCCTCCTTAAACACCTTGTTTGCATTCAAGCCGGCCCGTCCGGGAGCGCTGTTTTCTTTTCGCGAACAAAGTACTGGAGAACGATTATGAACGCGATCACGACAATGCCGCACAGGTCTGTTGCAAGACCCGGGTCTATGAGCGCCAGTCCCGCTGCGACGGACAGGATCCGCTGCCACCAGGGCATCGGCTTTTTCATGAAGCCTTCTATACCGCCGGAAATGGCAAACATACCGATGAGCGAGGTGACGACGATCTGCACAACGTCCAGTATATGCGAGTTTATGAGAAGCATCGACGGGTTAAGGACAAACAAATACGGTATGATGAATGCCGCGATTGCCAGCCGTGTGGCGATGACGCCTGTCTTTATCGGGTTTCCTCCTGAGATTGCGGCTCCGGCATATGCGGCCAGGGCAACAGGCGGAGTGATATCGGCCACGATGCCGAAATAGAACACGAACATATGCGCCGCCAGAACCGGCGTACCTGGGATAAGTTTAAGGATTATCGGCGCGGTGATCGTCGACATGATGACGTAGTTTGCTGTCGTGGGAACACCCATGCCCAGTATTATACAGGCGATCATCGTCAGGATCAGTGCAATAATATCAATGCCCCCGGAAAGAGTCAGCAACCCGTCGGCCAGCTTTAGGCCGATGCCGGATAGCGCCACTATACCGACAATTATACCCGCTATAGCGCAGGCCGCTGCCACGCCTATCGTGTTTTTTGCCCCGTTTTCAAGAGCATCGACAAACGTACTCGGAGTCAAACGCGTATCTTTTGAGAACATGCTGACGACAATGGCAGACAGGATCGCCAGGCACGCGGCACGGGAGGCGGTAAAGCCGTATGACATCGTGCCGACGAGTACCGCGATGGGGATCAGAAGGTATCCCCTTCTGAAAAACAGCTTGAAAAAATTCGGAATGCTTTCCTTCGGAAGTCCCTTTAAGCCGAGCTTCTTCGCTTCGAAATGGACCATCAGAAAGATGCCGGAGAAATACAAGATCGCAGGAAATATAGCTGCCACCGCGATAACCGCGTACGGCAGCTCGGTCATTTCGGCCATCAGAAATGCAGCGGCTCCCATGATCGGCGGCATGATTTGTCCGCCTGTCGAAGCTGCCGCCTCTACGGCGCCGGCGAAGTCTTTATCGTATCCGGTCTTCTTCATGATCGGGATCGTCACGCTGCCCGAGCCCACAGTGTTGGCCACCGAACTTCCGGAATACATGCCCTCCATAACACTGGCAATGACCGCCACCTTTGCCGGACCGCCGGAGGCCTTCCCGGCTATCGAGTTGGCAAGGTCAATGAAGAAAGTGCCGATATTTGTCTTCTCAAGAAACGATCCCAGAATAATAAAGAGCACAATAAATGTGGAGCATACGCCGATCGGCGTACCCAATACTCCGTCCAGTGTATAAAAAAGTGTATATGTGATGCGGGTCACCGAATACCCCGCCGAGAATGCATAAATGATAAACGCGCCTGCCACCACAAGGATCGGGAAGCCGACAACACGGCGGCATACCTCGGCGATGATCAGGACGCCCACGATGCCGATAATCACGTCAGTCGTCGAAATGCGCGTTGCTTTTACAGCCAGCGAACTGAAGTTAAACACAAAGTAGAAAAAGCACGCGCAGCCTATAACACCCAGCAGAATATCATACCAGGGGACATAATTTACTTTTTTTGCCGCTTTTTTTCGCGCAGGATAGAGCATGAACGCGGCAAAAATGATCAGCCCTACGAAAGAAGCTCGCCTGATCTGCTCGGGCCAGACGCTGATGAGATTCATATAGAACAGAAACAGCGAAAACACCGCCAGGAAATATCTGACGATCGTCTTTGGCACGCCCTTATAATGCCTGGTATTTGATTCCCTGTCGTACTCGGCCATGACTGCATCGATATCGATATGCTCGGCGTCGCTCATTAAAGATTTGTGCTCGGAATCAGACATCAGGTCACCTTCCTTTCCGGTTTATATATTATATAATAATATAGTTTGCCTTCCTCAATCTGCGATTACTCTACCGCACACCTTATTTACGCCCGACGGAAAAGCGTACCGTTGTGTTTTGACCGCAAAGATCACGCAAACTTACGGAGTTCAGGCCAATCTCCAGAACATGATCAGACACAGTGCCCACAATATACGAGAGCTTGTCCATCCTCTTATCTATGCCCGTGACGATCATTGAACCGTCGTCACCGTAACTGAGAGTCTGTCCGTCCTCTATCTCAGTTTGAACTCCCGCTCCGAAACCGTAATATACCGTTCTGACGACATAGATATCCCGTCCGCTAACACGATAAACGTCGGTAACCGGCGTTTTGTTGACGGAATGTATGAACGTGACCGAAAACTCACCGCCGCTCTCGATCGGAAAAGCGGCAAGAAGTCTGCCGGTTTCGCCGTCCCTGAGCAGGAGGCATTTGTCTGTAAAACAAAAATAAAAGACGGTAAAGGCCACAAGTACGGCAATTGCCGCTGTGGCCTTTACCCACAGTTTTCGTGTTCCCACAAAAATCAGTTCAGGCCGATCTCCTTGTAGTACTTTGCGGCACCCGGGTGCAGTTTGACGGATATGGAACTCAGCGAGTAGGCAGGATCCAGTTCACCGCCTTTGGGATGGGCAGCGGCAATTTCCGCGGCATTTTCGAAGAGCGCTTTTGTCATCTCGTATACGAGATCTTCATCCAGTTTATCCGACACGATATATGTTGCGACGACCGCGACTGTCTTTACGTCCCCGGTGACGCCCTTATATGAATTAGCGGGCACAGAATACTGGGTGTAAAAAGGATATTTTTCCATGAGCATCGCCGCGTGTTCGTCGTCAACTTCCAGAAGGTTTATGCTGTTAGACGTTGCAAGCTCCACGACCGCTGTCGTCGGAGCTCCGGCAACGCAGAAAAACGCGTCGATCTTGTCGTCTTTAAGGGCTGTGGCACTATCCGCGAAGCTCAGATTGTGCACGTCCACATCGTCTTTCGTGATCCCGTATGTATCGAAGATCTGCCAGGCGTTAAACTCGCAGCCGGAGCCCACGTCGCCGACAGAGACCCTCTTGCCCCTGAGTTCCTCAATTGACGTGATGCCGCTCTTGCTGACGATCTGCACTACCTCGGCATAACAGCCTGCCATCGCGGAGAAACCGGTGACCTTTTCCCCGTTGAACAGGTCTGTCCCGTTAGACGCATAATACATGACGTCGTTCTGGACAATCGCAATATCCGCTTCGCCGTCGGCTATCAGATAGATATTTGCTTTGGACGCGCCGGTCGACTGAACGTCAAAGCTGAGGTTCTTCACTTTCTCGGAAAGAACCTGGGAAACGGCGCCGCTGAACGCATAGTATGTGCCGGTCGTTCCTCCTGTCGCCATTTTCAGCGAGGTCTTACCTTTGCCGCAGCCCGCAAGTAAAAGTGCCAGTATCAGAACAACTGCTAAAGCAACGGCGGTACGTCTTTTTCTCAATTCATTCCCTCCAGTACATAATTTATGACAAGGTTGATTTTCAGTATATATTATTTATTACATAACTTCAATACACTTTATGTCGAACGTGAGAAAATAATCGCTCAGAATGAAACAATATGTATCCCGGACGCGGCACGGATCCGATACAGGCGCGTATCTGCGGTCCGGTGTGGTACAAACACTAACCGATTTCGAATGATCATCCCCCCGCCGAACTGTTCGGGGATAAGGAAAGAACCTCCCGGTACACAAAAGCGCCCCCTTTAGTCAGTTATTCTTGTGATTAAATCTGCAACGCATTATAATGAAATAAATAATAGTCGCACAGTATGAGCGGGAAAAAATCCAAAAAGAGGGAGGTCATAACAGTGAGCAAAATCCTGGTAGCGTATTTCAGCGCAAGCGGAGTAACCGCACAACTCGCGGAGAAAATTGCGGCCGTCCCGGGATGTGATCTGCACGAGATCCTGCCGGAACGCCCCTACACCTCGGCTGACCTGGATTGGAGGAACAAAAAAAGCCGCAGCAGCGTGGAAATGAACGACAAATCGTTCAGGCCGCCCATCGCAAACAAAGTTGCGGATATGGCGCAATATGACGTGATCTTTGTGGGCTTCCCGATCTGGTGGTATGTGGCGCCCACGATAATCAACACTTTTCTGGAGCAGTATGACCTCAGCGGCAAGACCGTGATACCCTTCGCGACTTCGGGAAGCAGCGGTATGGGTAATACCAATGCGGAGCTAAAAGGCTCCTGCCCCGGAGCTGTATTAAAAGACGGTAAACGGTTTCGGGCAAATGCCGGTGAAGACGAGATCAGAGCGTGGATCGACAGCCTGGGCCTGAAATGATCCGTGTGGGGACGCCCGGAGATCGTAAATCGGCACAGAAGATCGCCTTCAGATAAACAGAACAGTATGAAAGGGGTTAAAAAATGAAAAAGATCAAGATATTGGCCATTGTGGGTTCTCTCAGGGAAGGTTCGCTGAACCGCCAGCTTGCAAATACGGCAAAAGAAGTAATAGGCGACAGGGCTGACTTCGAGTTGCTCGACTACAGTGACGTGCCTCTCCTGAACCAGGATATCGAGTATCCCGCACCCGAAGCTGTAAAACGGGTGCGCGAAGCCGTAAAATCCTCGGACGGGATCTGGTTCTTCTCGCCTGAATACAATCATTTCTTCCCCGGTGTGCTGAAAAACCTCATCGACTGGCTGTCCCGGCCTATCAGTGAGACCGAGCCCCAGGTGCTTGCCGGAAAACCTGCCGCCGTCAGCGGGATTTCTCCGGGTATGTCCGGGACCGGTTTGGCTCAGGACCACCTTGTCACACTCATCAGCTTTTTAAATATGGATATTATGAATGCACCGAGGCTCACAATCCCCAACGCCATGCAGCAAACAGACGAAAAAGGAAACCTCGAGCTGAAGGCAAGCTATCCCTACCTGAAAAAACAGGCGGACGCTTTTCTCAGCTTTATCGAAAAGCGCATATAACAACATAAATATTCCATGTCAGGCAGGACCGGTGCCGGAACGTGCCGCACGGAAGCAGGCATCTGCGTAATTGTATTACGCGGCACGTTTTCGGCGGGATCTTGTTCCGGCACGGTTTATCTGCTTTCTGCCAAGGCTGCGTCAGACCGAAAAGAGAGATCTGCTTTCTCGCATCATTCCGGTGTGAAACCCGAAAGGATAGTAAATATGACTATTGACTTTCCGCTTGAAGAAGCGGTAAAAAGGCGTTACAGCGTAAGGAGCTACAGCGATCTCGGGATCGAGGACATCAAACTAAGTTCGATACGTTCATTTATTGAGACACTGGATAACCCTTTCGGCAAAAAAGTCAACTTCCGCTTCATAGACAAAGAGGTGACAGGGCAGGGGGAGAAACTCGGAACATACGGCGTGATCAAAGGAGCAAAACGATTTATCGGAGCAAGCGTTTTGCCGGGTCCCCTCTCACTGGAAGCGCTCGGATACGAACTTGAAACTGTGATCCTTTTTTTGGCTCACCTGGGCCTGGGGAGCTGCTGGCTCGGCGGGACTTTCAACCGTAAAGAATTCGCAAGAGCCATGGATATCAAAGACAATGAACTGTTTGCGCTGATAACTCCGTACGGCTATGCCGCCCGGACGAAGAACATAACAGAACGTGTCATGAGGAGTATGGTCAGGGCAGATCATCGAAAAGAGTGGGACAAGCTGTTTTTTCGGGACGATTTTCAAACGCCCCTGACAAAAAAGGAAGCGGGAGACTTTGCGTTCCCGCTTGAGATGGTCCGCCTGGGGCCATCGGCTTCAAACAAGCAGCCCTGGAGACTTGTACTGTCCGGCAAAACCTGTCACTTCTACGAGTGCAGGTCATTGAAGTACGGGGGCCTTTTCTCATTTGATATACAAAGAGTAGATATGGGGATCGCAGCCGCCCACTTCGACCTTGCGGTGAAGGAGATCGGAAAAAAGGGTTTCTTTGATCTGTCGCGCAGGCCGGATACAGTGCAGCCTGAAAATTGTCAGTATATGTTCTCGTGGGTCGAAGAAAAATAGGCAACCGTTTCGGTTTTCATCCGAAGCGCTAAGGCTATGGCTGTCAGTTCCGGAATATTTCTTCCAGCGGCCTGCCGTCGGTGTGATCGAAGGGGAGCCTCAGGATCCTTGCCATAGTCGGGGCTATATCCGTCATATCGACTTCGCCGGGTATCGGTCCCTTTTCTATGCGCTCACCCGATACGATCAGAGCACAGCGATAATCCGGCTTGTCCGGATGATATCCGTGATTTGCGCGTTTCTGCCCGTGGTCGTCCGGAGCCTCTATGACCGGACCTTCAAGCTCGTCGTCAAAACAATAACCCGCCTTGGCTTCCAGCATATACCTCACAGACGGGTGGATACGCTGCTTTCTGAGGTCGGCACCGGAGTACAGCCTCTCGATCCCGTATCGATCGTCTTCCTTGCATTTTTCCAGGACAGCCAGAGCCTTTTTTTCCGCGTCCGCGTCACCCTGCCTGATATGAAGATAGGCGGAGCCGCCTGCGCTCTGCAGATAGGCCCTCCACTCAAAGGAGCCGCCCTTGTCTTCGATCAGGCCTTCTTCTTTGAACAGCTTGTTCAACCTGACCAGATATACCGTGTTGATCTGCCCGTGATCTCCCAGAACGATGAAGGTCGTATCCTTCAGTATCCCGGCCTCCCTGACAGCCGCCATGATCTCCCCTATCCGCCTGTCCATGTGCATGATTGCCTGCCCGACCTCCGGACTGTCCGTTCCGAAGCGGTGCTTCGCGTCGTCAAGTTCGATAAAGTGCAGCATAAGAAGCCCGGGTTTTCTTCGCCTGATCGTATCCGAGGCGCACCTTGAAGTAAAGTCGTCCAGATAAGGCTGCTGCGTTCCCTTTCGATACTTCCCGAATCTCATCTCCATTCCCAACGTGAAGAGAGGGCTGCCGTTTTTCAGCACTTTTAGCGCCTGGTTCTCCTTCCTGACAGCCTTGATCTCGGGGATATTGTACTTTATTGCGGCTTTGCCTGTGACGGGCCACAAGATCGCCGCCGTCTTCATTCCGGATTTTCCGGCCGCGTCATATATGGTCGGAACTTTGACGTCCCTTCTGAACCAGAACCAGTTCTGGTCCTCTTCCGGGATAAAAGGCTGGAGCGGGTTGTTATGCAGAACACCGTGCTTATCGGCATTAACGCCCGTCACCATTGTAGTATGCGCTACGTAAGTCAAAGTCGGGTAGACACTCTTAAGCTTTGTGGTATAGGCTCCGTTATTTATCAGTTCCGCAAGATTGGGAAGCCGGCTCGCCGCTTCCCAATTGTCTTCGGAAAAGGCATCGTATGAGATCACCACCAGGTGCTCGGTTCCGTTTTCCGTCTTCTTCAAAGCCTCAACCCCCATTTTCGCTCTGCTCCCGCTCTTCTTTCGGGAGGGTCAGGAAAATGGCCAGCCCTATGACAAACAGCGGTATTATCGCAAAAATACTGAATTTCGCGTTGCCGGTCAGAGACGAAGTCAACGACATCATAAACGGCCCGACGATCGCCGCAAATTTCCCGAAAATATTGTAGAATCCGAAAAACTCGTTTGAATTCTCTTTCGGGATCAATCTTGCGAAATACGACCGGCTGAGAGCCTGTATGCCGCCCTGAGCCGAACCGATCAGCGCGCCCAATATGAATATATGCCAGACCGATGATATAAAATACGCGGCGATGCAGGAGATAACGTAGGTAACAATGCCCGCGATGATCATTGTCCTCGTGGAATATTTTTTCGCCAGATTCCCGTATATGATCGCACACGGAAAAGCGATAATCTGTATGACGAGCAATATACCGAGCAGAGTAAATGTATCGAGGGCGTCGCTTCCCAAAACCGAAGTCGCGTAAGGGACCACCATCTTGATTATCGTGTCGACGCCGTCTATGTAGAAAAAGTAAGCTATTAGGAAGACAAAGACCAGCTTGTGGCGCCTGATATTCCGAAACGTGTCGGCAAGCCTTTTGAAGCTGTTGAAAATGATGCGCGGCTCCGGCTCGATATAGTGCCTCTGCCTGACGTACTTTATCATCGGCACTGTCAGTGCTCCCCACCATACGGCCGTTATTATGAATCCGATCTGGTATCCCGCAGCATTGTCCATTCCCATCAGAAAGATTATCAGGAGGCTTATTCCGAACGGGATAACGCTTGAAATATAACCGAAGGCAAACCCCCGCGTGGAAACTTTGTCCATCCTCTCGTCGCTCGTTACGTCGACCAGGAAGGAATCGTAGAATATGTTCGATCCCGCAAAACCGATGGCAGACAACACAAAAAGAAGGATCAGCAGCTGCCATCTTCCGCTGTCCGGCGATATAAACGCCAGCGCGGCCGTCGAAAGTATCCCTATGAGCGCAAAAAACACGAAGAACCTTTTTTTACGGTCTTTGTAGTCCGCGATCGTACCCAGTATCGGGCTGAGAACTGCAACGAGAATACTGGCCAGCGAACTGAAATACCCCAGGTCCATGCTGCTGCTGACGCCTTTAAACATACCGAACACGATAGGCAGCAGGGCCGTAGTTACAGCCATGGAATACGCTGAGTTGCCGCAGTCATACATTATCCACGATTTTTCTTCTTTGCTCAGCTTCAAAAAATACTCCCCCTCACACTGAAAAATATCGCAAGAAAACGCCATGCCGTTTACCGGGGAGAACGGACGGGCAACCTCACGCAAATAACGCACAAAGGCGGTTCTTTCGTGTTATCCGACAAGCAGTCTTGTCACACGGAAGAACCGCCATACTGCGATCTATTGCTCGTCCAGGCTGTGCAGGGGCTTGAAATCGGGTGAATTGCTCAACACACGAAAATGTGAGATCCTGATACGGCTGAATTTACCCTTCTCATCAAAATCATATACACAGAACTGATTTACAGCTATATACTCGCCGCGTTTCATAAGCGAACCGTGAAACTGCGTATCGTTGATGCAATGAAACTCTGTGTGAAACTCAACGATCATATTTTTCTCGTCGCTCAGAAAAATACCCAGGTCGAGAAATTCTTTGAAGTTTTTATGGAGGGCCTTGTAGTTTTCAATGAACTCCGCAGGCCCGTGAAGCACCTTCGGTGTCTGTGGGCCGAGCCTGAAATCGTCCGCATATTCGATCGTGCAATCCGGATTAAAGTAGGAGACGACTTTATCGTATTGCCTGGTGTTAAAGTACCCCTCGTAGACCAGAAACTCCTCACGCGTCATGATCGGTTTTCCCATTTGTATCCTCCTTGCGTTATTTCACTCTCCCGCGCCGCGATGTTCCCCGCGGCTGTCCGGACAGCGAATCACTCCGTCAGCTTTCGTACTGTGTTTTTGAGCCGTCCCTGGCCTTCCACGGGGAATCGTGCGTCCCGTCAAGATTCATGACAATAAAGCCATATGGCTTATCGACCCAGCGGGTTGTCTGCGGCAGGTGGGAGAATCCTTTAGGTTGTATATAGACGGTCGGCTCCGTGCAGGCGTACCGCTCGTCCTCTTCCCCCATTGCTATCTCTATGCAGGCGCCGATCTCGTGCGGAGTGTCGGCGTCCAGCCCTACGTGCACCAGGATCTCCTCTTCCGGATGGCTGTGCGACTCTCCGCCGCGATGCCAGACACCGGGATGACTGTAGTGGCCCCACAGAAAGTTAAGGTTGAAGTTCATCAGGTCGTCTCCGTAGAGCCAGACCAGACTGTCGGCATTTCCCGGCCCCATCTTGCCTGGCCCCACTCTCTCCTGGGGATGCGATATGCCGCGCTCATCGAGTACGAAGCTGTATCCCATGCCGCTCCCGTCGTTTTTCCTGGTGCTGTCCGACCTCTTGTTCGCAAAGATATGCGCGTAGTCCTTGTATTTGTTTCCCGGGACAGGCGGTTTAAGGTCTTTCTCCGGTATATGTGCGGCGCTGTAAACCGGATCCAGCGATAACACGAAGTGTGCGAACGGGCGCCTGACGTTCTTTACCTTCACAGGTCCGTGCGGCGTCCCTTTCGGAACACATACGACATATGCCTGATCAAACGAACAGATCTCGCGCTCTTCGCCTATCTCCAGCTCTACATCGGCGCCGAGGTTCAGGATATCGTCAGTGTCCGTGGACGCAAAGACGAGGACTTCGTCATACGGGTGGACGACCATTCCTTCCATTGGGTGGAATACGCAGGGTTCTTTGACAAACATGAACGCGAAGCACCCGTTGAACCCCTCCATATCCTTTTTGCCCTCCATCCAGAAGACTTTCTCAAAAGGATAGAGTCCTGCGGGCGGCGCCGTCCAGTTCAGCTTCTTAACAAGATGGCTGTGCAGCTGCGATTTCATATTCAAGCCTCCATTGATATTCAGATGGACTATTGCCGGGCGGAAGCATTTGCCACGATCTCAGTATCTTCCGATATCGCGCGTTATGTAGTACGCCGCCTTTGTCGCCTCGGTGATATTCGCCGGTGTGAGACAGTCTCCTATCTGGTAGAACTCGGGAGCGTAGCAGCGCAGACTGTCCGCTTCCTCCCTGAGAGGCCTTTGTCCGACAGCGTAAATGATCGTGTCCGCCTCGATGAACGTCTGCTCCGGCTCATCCGTATCGGACTTGCAGATTTTTTCGCACAGGACCCCTTTTTCCGTCAGTTCAAGGGCTCTCGTGCCGAGATGCACGTCTATGCCAAGCCTCTCTATCTCCAGTCTGATGGACAGGCCCTGCAGCCTGTTGCCGCCGTCGTTGAGTTCGGGAAGCATCTCGACAACCGTAACCTTTCTGTCCATCATGGCGAGATAGATGCCCAGTTCGGTCCCCACAAGACCGCCTCCGAGGATGACGACCCTTTTTCCGGCCTTTTCCGGGTCATAATAGATCTCTTCCGCGCTGAAAACGTTATCCCCGTCGATACCGGCGATCTTCGGCTTAACGGGGCGCGCGCCCAAAGCCGCGATAATTACGTCGGGCGAGATCTCCGCCGCCACCTCGGGCGTGACCTCCGTGTTAAGGCGGACATCTATCGAGGTCCTGGAGACAGCCGCTGCCTGGCGTTCAAGGTATTCCGCAAGATGTTTCTTGAAAGGAACGTTATCCTCACACCTGAGAGCGCCGCCGAGAGCGCCTGTCTTTTCGCACAGCACGACCTCATGCCCGTGTTCCGCGGCTGTCAAAGCTGCCTGCATACCGCCGATGCCGCCGCCCGCGACCAGGATCTTCTTCTTAAATTTGGTCTGTACGGGCCACTTGTTCTCAAACTCATGGCCTATCTCCGGGTTGATGGCGCACAGGTACTGCCCTCTCGTCATAAGGCTTGAAAAACAGGCCAGGCACCGCATGCATTTGTTGATCTCGTTCTCCCTGCCGGTGCGGGCTTTGAGAGGAAGGTCGGGGTCGGCAAAAAGAGCGCGGGCGAGTTCGACTACGTCGGCCTTTCCCGAGGCGATTATTTCTTCCATCATGCCGGGGTCGCTGAGGGCACCCACGGTCGCGACAGCGGATTTCTTTATATGCTTTTTAACCTCTGCCGCATATTTCACGTTTACTCCGTCAGGCAAAAACATGCTCGGGTGCGTCACCGTGAAAACTTCCCAGACCTCGTGATCCCCCGCCGAGACGTGAATGAGGTCCGCGTGGCCGTCGAGCTGTTTTGCGATTGCGATACCCTCGTCAATGTCGTAGCCGCCCTGATGGCACTCGGAACCGCTGATACGTATCTCGATCGGGAATCCCGGACCGACAGCTTTGCGGATAGCGTCCAGGATCGCCACAGGCAATCTGCAGCGGTTCTCCACACTGCCTCCCCATCTGTCCGTACGTTTATTGTGTATCGGCGAGACGAATTGAGATATCAGCCAGCCGTGACCGCCGTGCACCGTCACCATGCCGAACCCGCAGCTTTTTGCCCAGGCCGCGGCATCCGCAAACTTTTTAATGGTCTTTTCTATTATTTCCTCGGTCATCGGGAGTATCAGGTTGCCGGAATCATCAACTTGTTCGACCACGCCGTACACCTGGTTGCCATCCTGCTGGGAGCCCTTCGAGTGGCTGCCGCCGTGCTGAAGCTCGATGGACGCTATAGCGCCGTGGCGGCTGATCGCCGACGAGAGGAGGTTCAGCGCCGGACGGGAGCGCGGATTGTCCAGCGGCACGTGGCTGCTGAACGTCCTGCCGTTCACGGAATCGACAGAGCAATCTCCGATACAGACCGAGGCGGCTCCCCCCACAGCTTTTCTCTCATAATAAGCTATTGTTTCCGACAACGGGAAGCCTTCCGACGAAAGATAATGAGGACCTGTCGGCGAACCGAAGATCCTGTTTCTGAAAACAGTGTTGCCGAGTGTAATGGGGGAAAAGAGATTGGGGTATTTCTTACAATATGGCGCCTTTTCCATAATCCGCCTTGCAGCTGCTGCCGCGTCTCCTTTTCTCATAATATTTTTCAAAGAGAATGTTCCGTTCTGCTGATCAGATCATTCTGGTTGTTTTCATGCAGTTCCACAAAATAAACCGAAAAGCCCGCGACCCGGACGATCAGGTTTTTATATTCTTCCGGCCTCTTCTGAGCGGCTCTGAGAATATCCGCGCTGACTATATTGATCTGCATCTCCATTCCACCCATCTCAAAATACGTCTGTATCAGTGAAGACAGCTTCTGTACGCTGTGCTGCCCGGCCATAGATCTTGGGTGGAATTTCATGTTCAGAAGAGTACCGTTAGAGAATTTCCTCTGGTCGATCACGGCAACGGAGAGCAGCGCGGCTGTCGGCCCGTTTACATCCATCTGCTGCACGGGTGAGATGCCGTCCGCAAGCGGTTCCCCGGAACGGCGGCCGTCGGGAGTGGCAGCCGTTTTTTGCCCGAACAATACGTTTGTCGTGACCGGATACAGCCCGGCGCTGTAGCGCCCCCGGGGGCCTGTACATGAGTTGACAGCGTCGGCAAATACTCCGGCTGCCCAGCGCGTGTGACAGTCGGCAGCCTCGATCCCGTTTCCGTAGTGCGGGGCCTCGTTTTTTATATATTGGAGCAGGTCCTCCCTGCCCTCCCAGTCAGACATGAGGGCATCGTAAAGCTCGCGCGCCGTGCATATTTTCTTTTCGTAGACCAGATGGTTTATGATGTTGAGACTATCCCCGACATTGCCTATGCCGACTCCGGCGACTCCTGTGGAGTTGTAGCGCGCTCCGCCGTACATAACGTCCTTCCCGCTCTCCATGCAGCCGTCCATCGTGGCCGAGACGACCGGCTGCGGCAACACCTCACGGGCAATATATTCAAAATTGTTCGTATTTGCGCAGTGCCATTTTACAAAAAACTCCACCTGTTTCTTAAAAGCATCCTGAACTTGAGCGAACGTCTCCATCTCATAGAGATATCCGGTGGGCAATCCGACCTGCTTGTCGGGCACGCAGTCGTCGACCTGTTTGGGATTATATCCGTTGTTTATTGCAAGCCAAAGAGCGTTG
>JAAYAR010000176.1 GCA_012719235.1 Clostridiales bacterium | reverse complement strand
GATCCCGTATCCGGAAAATACCGCAGTGATCTCCGCAAGCCGCTCCTCGGACAGCGGAGAGGCGTCCACCTCGTAGTCCATCCCGAGCTGTACGTATTTCGCTTTGCCAAACTCGTGGTAGTTCATCTTTCTTTATATCTATCGTTGTTCTCCGGGTAATTGTCGGCTATATAAAGAGGGGAATGCGAAAATGAAGCATTCCGGCATTCCCCTCTCGCTGGAAATATGATCAGCTGACTGGTCTTACAAACGGGGCCTTCAGCCCTTTCATTTCAGATGTCATATCCTGAAGCTTGTCTGAGTTATACAGGGCATAGGCGACTTCGTCGGTGATGCCGTAACCTACACGGTTGTCTACCATGTACTGCTGGATCTGGAGGACGTACTCGATACGCTTCGCTTCATCGAACTCGGTACGCGCTTTCATGACCAGATCGGTCAGATAAGGGTCGGACAGCTGCGGACCGCCGTAGTTCTGGGCCCTGGTCTTATAGTCGTCATAGAAAGCCATGTGCACGGCGAAGGAGGCGGAAGCGTTGCTCATATGTGCTTCATAGTTGCCGGAGTCGATCGTCCCGAAGTAGATGCCGAGATCGAGCGT
The DNA here is from genome assembly GCA_012719235.1 of Clostridiales bacterium. Taxonomy (GTDB): domain Bacteria; phylum Bacillota; class Clostridia; order Oscillospirales; family Oscillospiraceae; genus JAAYAR01. The sequence goes on along the minus strand of JAAYAR010000176.1, from coordinate 3,775 downwards.
ATTTACTTTAACGGTGATTCCGAACTCGGCAAGCTGTGCCTGTATCAGGAGGGCAACGTTGGTGTGATGTACCTGGGGCTGGGCTGTCGTTATTTCGAAGCTGAACCCGTCGGGATAACCGGCCTTCGCCATAAGCTCCTTGCCCATTTCGATGTCCTTGGTTCTTATATACTCGTCATAGAAGTACTGGCTTGCGCGAGGCATGCTTGCTTCATTCAGTTTCGCGTTGGGGCCTCCGACGACTTCCGCGCACTCCTGCCAGTCGACCAGATATCCGATGGCCTTGCGCAGATCAGGGTTGGTGAAAATGCCGTTTGAGCAGTTGAAGAAGAGGACGGTGGACAGATAGGTGGGAAATGTCGCAACGCCTATGCCTTTGGTATTGGCATAACCCAGGGTGTCGGCCAGCGACAGGTTGGAAGCAATGTCGGCGTCTCCGCTCTGAACGGCGAGGCAGCGGGAAGCGTTATCGGGGATAACAATGTACTTGATGAACTCATAGGAGGGGACGTATTCCTTGTTGAAGTAGTTCTCGTTGTACTGAAGGGTGATGGACTGGCCTTCTTTCCACTCGTAGAACTTGTAAGCACCGGTCGTGCATGAGTAAGGAGCCTTGCAGGCAATGTCAATGCCGCCGTCCTTCTCAACGCCGGACTTGCTGACGATGCAGAAAGACTCTTCATCCAGAGAATCAATGAATGTGGGGTTCGGGTTTTTGAACACGATACGCGCGGTATAGTCGTCTTCGACAACGACGTCTTCGATCTCGGCGTAGGCGGAGGTGTTCACACCGCCGATACCGACAGTGAACGAATACTTGACATCTTCCGCGGTGATCTTTTCGCCGGTGGCGGTGCAGGCGTCATCACGCAGGAAAACGCGCAGGTTTTTCTCATCCTCCCACTCGTATCCGGTATCTATATTCGGTACCAGTTCGTCGTTCTCGTTGAAGTCATACAGTCTGGAATACAGAGCGGGCATTATGACATTCGTAGCGGTATTGTTCTTGATGTTCTGAATTATCAGGGATTCGGGCAGCTGGGCGCATGCGATCGTCAGAGTCTTGCCGAGGTATGCCGGCTGTTCTGGAGCGGTGGATGCCGGGGCGCCTGTGTTATCTGGTTCCGGAGATTTGGTCGCGCTGCCGGTCTCAGCGGGTTTTGCCGAGGTCCCCGCGGTTTCAGCCGGGTCAACGGCGGCCTGCTTGCCGCAGGCGGTAAAAGTCAGCACAGTGATGATTGCCAGGAGAATTGCGATCGTTCTTTTCATTTTCTTCATCCTTTCAAATCAAATTATTCTCGTTAACCGCCATGTTGAACGGCTGCGCACTTATTGTTTCAGACAGGAAGCGCTCACTATGGGGCGCCTGCTTGAACGCGCTCGATGCGATTCTCCGTTTTCGAGATCTTATGACAGCGGACAAAGTGCCCTCCGCCGATGTCGCGGAGCGACGGGCAGCACTCGCTGCATTCTTCGTCGGCGTACAGGCATCTGGGAGCAAATCTGCACGCGTCGGCCGGGTTTATTGGGGATGTCAACTCACCCTTGAGGATGATCCTTTTTCGTTCCGCATCAAGATCCGGTACCAGGATGGCGGAAAGCAGCGCCTGCGAATAGGGGTGCAGGGTCGATTTGAAGAAATCTTCCGTCGAGCACTTTTCGACGACCTGGCCCAGGTACATCACGCAGATATCATCCGAGATATACTTCACTACGGACAGGTTGTGTGTAATGAACATATAGGTCAGGTTTCGTTCTTTCTGAATGTCCTGCAGAAGATTCAGGATCTGTGCCTGAATGGAGACATCAAGGGCGGAGACCGGCTCGTCACACACGATGAACACCGGATCGACCGCAAGGGCGCGGGCGATACCGACTCTCTGCCTGCGGCCGCCGTCAAGTTCATGCGGATAGGCGTTAACATAACGGACGGCGATACCGACCAGATCCATCAGCTCCCTGACCTTTTTCAGCCGCTCCTCCTTGTGCCGGACGATTTTATGTATGATAAGCGGTTCCTCGATGGTCTGCGTTATGGTCATTCGGGGGTCGATGGAAGAGAAGGGGTCCTGGAAGATCATCTGCATTTTTGTCCGCATCCTGTGGATCTGCCTCTTGCTCAGGCCCGTGATCTCCTTGCCGTCAAACCATATCTCTCCGCCGGTAGGCTCGAGCATTCTCAGGACAACTCTGCCAAGGGTGGATTTGCCGCATCCGGATTCGCCGACCACGCCCATCGTTCTGCCCGCTTCTATCTCCAGATCGACTTCGTCGACGGCGTGCAGCATTCCGTTTTCCGCCGAGAAATATTTCGTGAGCCGCTTTGCTTCTATCAGCGCCATATCACATCCTCCCTTGTGCTTTGTCGACGGGGCTGTCCATGTAGCGGAAGCACTTTACTCTGTGTTCGTCCGACAGCCAGGTCTCTTCCGGATCTTTCTGCATGCAGATATCAATACACATATCGCATCTTTCGGCAAACGTGCAGTGCCGGGGGAGCTTGGTCGGATCCGGCATCATGCCCTTGATGGGCTTCAGCCTGGCGTTGTCATCCAGCTTCGGCAGAGAGTCGAACAGGCCGCGGGTGTAAGGATGTCTCGGATTCTTGAAGATATCGACCAGTGTGCCGCATTCCACAAATTCGCCGCCGTACATGACCGCGCATCTGTCGCAAATCTCGGAAACGACGCCGAAATCATGGGTGATCAGGACAACGGCCGTGCCGTACTTTGCTTTCAGTTCTTTTATAAGCTCCAGCACCTGGGCCTGAATTGTCACGTCCAGCGCTGTTGTGGGTTCATCGGCAATTATCATATCCGGTTTGCAGGCGAGCGCCATTGCTATAACGACACGCTGCTTCATACCGCCGGAGAACTGGAAGGGATAATCCTTGTATCGTTCCACCGGGATACCAACTTCACGCAGCATCTCCATGCCGGCCAGCATGATCTCGGATTTTGAGAACCTGGGATTGTGCAGCGCAATGACCTCCTCTATCTGCTCGCCGACACGCTGCACGGGATTGAGCGCGGTCATGGGGTCCTGAAAGATCATGCTGATCCTTCTGCCGCGGATCTTGGTCATCTGCTTTTTCGTCGCCGCTGTCAGGTCTTCTTCACCGAACTTTATCGTTCCGCCGATGATATGTGCGCGTGGTTCAGGCAGCAGCCGCATTATGCTCAGTGCGGTCGTGGTCTTTCCGGCTCCTGTCTCGCCAATAATGCCGAAAGCCTCCCCCTTCCTGACCGAGAAGCTGATATTGTTGACCGCTTCAACGACCTCGTCATCCATCTCGTAATGCACGACAAGGTTGCTGATATCCAGCAGAATGTCATTGTCTTTGATGTTATTCATATTGTTATCCACCTTGTCTGCCGATCATTTCATATTGGGATCAAGCGCATCGCGGACACCGTCACCGAGCAGGAAAAACGCGTAAACGGTGAAAAGAATGAACAGGCCCGGAAAGGCGACCATGTACCAGTAGCTTGAAATGTATGCTTTGCCGTCTGCCAGCATGTAGCCCCACTCAGGCAGAGGCGGCTGGATCCCGAGTCCGATATAACTCATGACGGAGATCAGCATGATATTGCCCGCGACGGATGAAACGGCAGTGATGATGAAGTGACCGATACAGTTAGGCAGGATGTGACGGAACATGAGCCGCAGGTTCCCCGCGCCGATGGATCTGGTTGCTTCGATGAAGTCCTTGTCTCTGACGGTAAAAACCGCCGAGCGAACGGTTTTTGCGAACATGGGCAGCCCGCCCAGGGCG